>JBOGJT010000134.1:0-6609 GCA_050745065.1 Terriglobia bacterium | reverse complement strand
GAGAAGATGGGCATTCCCAAGCCCGTTACCTACATCGATGTTCGCAAGCTTCTCGACGATAAGTCCATCGATGCGATCTCCGTAGCTACGCCCGATCATTGGCACTCCCTGATCGGCATCTGGGCGTGCCAGGCAGGGAAGGACGCCTACATTGAGAAGCCCTGCTGCCACAATATTTGGGAAGGGCGCCAGTTGGTGAGGGCCGCGCAGCGTTACAACCGGATCGTCCAGCACGGAACGCAAATCCGCTCGGCGACGGCTATTCGGGAAGGCGTTCAGAAGCTCCACGACGGGATGCTGGGCGAGACCTACATGGCGCGCGGTTTGTGCTACAAGTGGCGCGATACGATTGGGTACGCGCCTGTCCAGCCTGTCCCAGCGGGAGTCCATTACGATCTATGGACCGGCCCTGCACCCGTGCATGCCTTCACAAAGAACCGCTTCCTCTACAATTGGCACTGGTTCTGGTGGTATGGCGCAGGAGACCTTGGCAACCAGGGCATCCATCAGATCGACTTGGCGCGCTGGGGGCTTGGGCTGGGTTTTCCCAATAAAGTCTCGGCAATTGGCGGCCATTTCATGTTCGAGGATGACCAGGAAACACCGAACGATTTGTCCTGTGCGTTCGAGTTCGATCTGCCGGGTGGAAAGCGCCGCATGATTACTTTTGAGGTGCGCCATTGGATCACCAATAACGAAGCTGAAATCGGAACTCCCGCTCTCGGAGCGCCTGCGCCGCATCCAAATGCCGGACCGCATCCGCGCCTGGGGCCGAACGCGGGCACGCGCGATACCGTCGGTGATATCTTTTACGGCTCCAAGGGTTACATGGCCACCGGAGACGAAGACGCGCAGACCTACAAGGTTTGGCTGGGTAAGGACCAGCAAGCCCAGCCCAGTATTCATGCGGGCAACGACGAGGTGGCACATTTCGCAAACTTTGTGGACTGCGTGATCAGCCGCAAAAAGGAGAACCTCCACGCTCCCATCGAGGAAGGCTACACTTCCTGCGTGATGCTGCATTTAGCCAACGCATCGTATCGCTTGGGCCGGACGATGTATTTCAATCCAAGCACGCAGGAAGTTATTGGCGATGAAGAAGCGGCCGTTCTGCTTCGTGATGGAGACCGAGGTTATCGAGCGCCCTTTGTGGTCCCGGAGGAAGTCTGAAGATTTTCTGTTGCCGATTGCTTTCGCGGGATCGTCAACCCCCAGTTTTTTTGACGCTTATCGAGTGCCATGTCCGATACATAGGCACTCTGATTCCTCATTCGTAATGATCTCATGGCGCACGGGGTCCATCATACGTCATGGTACAGTTAAGTTTTGTTCAGCCTCCATTCCATTAATTTGGGATCAACGATTCAGCCCTCCTGGCCCCCTTCTACGCACAAAGCTGAGAGCTTTCAGGATCACTGCATTGTTGGGAATGACCTCACCGAACGTATTTTTGTAACCGGAAACGGCCCCCCGAAAGCGCGTCGATCCCTTCAGGCAAACTTCTCGGATTACCTTTCCCAGACGGGGGCTCACCCACTCGTAAGCAAAAAATGTTATCGGACCATCTTGCGTCTGACCGCAGATCAGTTTATCCGCCGTATAGCAACACGACCGCAAAGGCTGACGTATGCCCCAATTCCATTCCAGGATATTCACCCCATAGCGGATGGGAATCAGCTCCTGAAAGCCATCCTCATAGATCACCGTGTACCAACCCAGTAGATCCGCGGAATCGTCCTCATCCCAAATCAGACGATAGGCTTCTTTGTTGGTCGCGGGCTTAGCACACGCGTGCAGGAAAATCAGGCTAGTGACGTCTTCGCCGACTTTGATTCCAGTGACTTCTCGCGGTAGAGGGTTTGGCTGTTGCCCTTCGTTCCCGACAACGATCGCGGCGTTTCCCCCGCGGCCCGCAGGACTGCTTAACTCGAATACCTTGCTGCGGGAGATCAGTTGCCCATTTTCCATTTCGCTCAGGCCCGTAGCAAAAGCAATCTCGTGGAAGGGCATGTTGAATGAGGTCGAGATGTCCACAGGCACGACGGGGTCGCCAGTCTCGCTAGGCGGCGTTTGCCCGGATAGCCGGAGTCGTATATCTGGCATCATCGCCTGCGTGACAGAAGAAAGGCGGTCGCTTTCCAGAGTCTGTTTTGACCATAGAAGACTGCTGCACCCGAGAAAGCTGTCAATCAGATCCTTGCCGATATTAAACTCGGTCGACGCCGCCCATGAAGATGGCGCCCCGCCCATCAAGGTTGAACGCTCGCTGCGCTCTTGATAATCACGAATGCCCGGCTCCATGTTGCCGTAAATCTGGCGGAATCCAAACTCGTCAAGTTGCGCCTCGTTCTGCTTTCCTTTCTCCCCTTCCGACCAGAACCAATTGAAGATCAGGATGTCTTTGGGTACAAGCTCCTTCACCTGCTGAGGCGTCATCGCGCCAGGAGCATCATAAGTCCAACCGCCTCGTGTCCTATGCTTCTGCAAGCCCTTGCCCCGGACGTTTTCCAACAGATAATCACCCCAGATGGCCATCTTGATACCTTTCCCGGAGAGGTAATCATGAACCTTCCTGAGGTCTTGGCCATAGACCTCGCCCGGATTCTTACTCTGACAGCACGGACACAGCCCGAACGGCGCAAACCATTCATCATGCCCGGTGTGAACCATTCTGGGCTTCATTACGTCCAGAAATTCGTCCATCACTTCGAATAACAACTGGTAGCTTTTGGGATTAGAAGGACAGTAGGTGTCCGGCCACTTGTCACCCGGAACCTCGGAGAGTTCCTTGTGTTTCGCTAATAGGTAAAAACAATGAGTAAGTGATTGAATGACAGGCACCGTTTCGATGTGGTTTTGCGCAGCCCAGCGCACCAGACCGGCCACATCCTCCTTTTCAATGAACGCGCCGTCACCGCAATCCTGGTGCGAGGAATTCTGTTCGCGGTCATGAAGCGCTCCGGGTGGATAGTTTCGCCGGCTGTAGTTTGTATCCCTGGTAAACTCTACCCAGCCCGTGTTCAACTCGGGGTGCATGTCGAGGCGCATGCAGGCGTTCATTTCTATCATGATCGTGTTGAACTTGTAGAGCGCGGCAAAATCCGATACGAAACGCTTGAAGAAGGGAATATTCTCGGGGCCTGGGAGGAAGAGGTAGATACCGCGAAACGGCTTATCGGGCCAATCACGGACCCTTATCCCAGGAGCTACAACGCCGTGCGGCCCTTTTCGGATCACCTGACGGAGCGATTGCAACCCGTAGAAAGCGCCTCGTTCGTCAGACCCTGCGACCACGACCCCTCGATCAGCAACATGGAGGACGTAGCCTTCAGGTCCGGGATTCCGCTCGGTCAAATCAAAATGCTCACGTGAGCAACATTCCTGGACCAGTGGATTCCGGATTGATCCCATCAGAATTGATGGACCGGTTTCAGGCAAATGATCCATGCTTCTCGTTTCAGGGTGGAAGTCGAACCGCTGGCTCAGCTCACTCGCCAAGGATCGAGAAAGAGACAAATCGCTCGCCGACGGGTTCGACGGGAGCACGATTGGCGTCTTTGCGTCCAAGATGAAGTGATTTCCCGTAAGCTCTATTTGGCGAGGATGGGGGAATATGAGCGGCGGTTTTTCCAGCTCGCCAAACGTCGCATTACCATCGGCCGTACCTGAAGTCTGCGGAAAGCTGGGAAGCGCGCTCCCGGTTTCTGTTCCCAGCGCCCCGGCGCTCGCCATCAGGGCAGCGCCGGTCAGTTTCAATAAACCGCGCCGGTTGAAACGCCCGTTGAGATGTGAAATCTGTGAATCCGTGATCGTCCGGGATGGATGGATTGGGTTGTCTGGCATAGGCTTCTTCCATTTGCTAAAGATTGAAATCACGCTTTGGGTCAGGAGATGGCATGGTCCACAATTTCTTCTCGTACAGGGTCCCAATAGAGCCTCTTGCCGCTCCAGTACGATTTCGTCGCCATGATGCAGACGAGGGCGTGCGAGAAGCCGTCATCCACATTGGCGTTCGGTTGTTTTCGTTCTTGCATGGCACGCAACCAGTTCATCAGATGATGGGCGTCATCGTCGCTCGGCCCATCGGTGTTGGGCTGAGGAGCTCCAGGAACGCGAACGATATCAGCCCTATCATCCGGCGGGCCCAGCACCGGGATCTCGGCAGAGCGCGGCTCGCTCTGTTCATCTCGCCCTCCCTCATGGCTCACCACGAATAATGACGCGCCTTCGCCGCCGTAATTGATAATCGTTCCATCACGGCCCATAATGCGGCTGAAGCTGCGATAACTGTTTCCAAATGTGGTTCGATACATGTAAAGGAAACCCTTTGGGTAAGTCAACGCAGCGGTGACCGTATCGGGATTTTCACGCCGGTCTTTCCAAATGAAAATTCCTCCCTCGGCAACCGCGCTCACGGGATACGCTTCATCGGTCCACAGATGAACGAGATCGCTGGCATGGCTGAGCCACTGATCGAAGATGCCCGAAGAAAATTCCTTGTAAAGCCGGAATTCCAGATAGACGTGAGGATTAAAAGGCCTATACGGCTTGCCGAGCAGCCAGCGCTTCCAGTCCGTGTCCTGCTCGCGGAGCTCGGAAGGCCGGTCGTCAAGCCACTTCTCCCACTCCATGTTTTTGTCCACTAACATCTCGCGATTGATCCCCGTGTCATCTTTTCGAAACCGCCATCGCTCCTGGTTAACATTCCATTCCTGCTCGATTTGGACAATCTTGCCGATTTTTCCTGAGCGAATCATATCCCGAACCGCCAGCGGATACGGCTGGCTACGGTGCTGCGTTCCCATCTGCACAACCTGCTTGGAAGCCTTGACGGCAGCGCGCGCGGCTTTCGCGTCTGAAAGCACGTTGGCGAAAGGCTTCTCCACATAGCAATCTTTTCCTGCTCGAACGACGTCAATGCAAAGTTTGGCATGTTGGAAATCAGCGGTGGCAATCATGACGCCATCAATGTCTTTGCGTTCAAGCATCTGTTCCGAGTACTTGTACATCTGGGGCTGTAAGTTAAAAAGCTCCTTCACCTGCGCGGCGCGGCGTTCGCGCGCCAGGCTCCAGAGATCGCATACGGCGACGGTTTCCACCGGCATCTGCTTCGAGGCCATTGATACCATATGGACGTGGCCATGGCTTCTATCGCCGCAGCCAAGCTGCCCCAGGCGAATGCGGTCATTGGCGCCCAAAATGCGCGCATACGACCGCGCCGTCATGCCGGCGCTTGACGCAAGCAAAGCGCCTCCAGCTCGCCTGACGAAAGCTCTGCGGGTGATTTCTTTTCCATCGTTTTCTGCCATGGCTCCCTCCAGGGTGCGTCTGAAATCGGGCTGCTTTATTTAGGATTACATATTATAGTGACGGCGATTGCTAGCGCGGCGCTCTCCGAGCGCCGGAATCCGGCGGCCAGACAGGCTGCGGAGAAACTCTTTTTTGGCTGTCATTTTGAGCGAAGCGAAAAATCTGCTTTTGTATGAAATCAATGACATGCGAGATTCTTCGTCGCCTTCGGCTCCTCAGAATGACAGGCTCTCGGAGTTTTTCCGCAGCCTGTAGAGGCCGCCGTTACAATAAAAGGCATCACTATAAATAGATGGAGTTCCTGACATCAGCGCGGCACAAGAGAAAAAGTTGCGCCAGTGGTCTGGTGTGTGTAGGGCTCGCGTACTGTAACTCTCCATAGGCCTGGCTGATCGTTCAACGCCGTCTCGACGCTGAAATACGCGGTATCGTTGATCAACGGCAGATTTTTCCCATAGTATCCGATGAGTTTCCCGCCGGGATCGCGGACCTCAACGTGGACTGCATCAGGGAAAGCTTCGGTCTCGTTCGATTCCGTTATGTGAATGGCGAAATTCACGTCGCCTCCAGCCTTGATCGGCGCTTCGCCGGATTCCTCACGCGTGACGCTCAATTTCCCGATAGGCTCGGCAGATAAAGCAAAGAACAAGGGTTCTCCATTAACAAGCTTGCCGCTCGCCGAAGATGCGCGCCCGAGAGAACGGTGCGTTCTGAGATTATAGATATAAACAGCTTCTGGAAACCTCAGGAAAACCTTCTGCCCAACGTCGGAGCAGCCCAACTCAGGCAGGATCGCCAGATAGCGGACCTCTCCTCGCTTGTACCCAACGACTTCTGAGCATCGTAATGGTTGCCCGGCAGACGTGTGCACATCCGCCACAGGAGCTATTCCATCCTGCGCCAAGTCGTGCTCCAAGAGGCGCAAAAACGGGCCATTTTCACCTATCTTCCGGAGTTTGTCGTAATGGGTCAGCCAAAAATTGAACATGATAGAACGGCCGGCCCCAAAAGAGTTATCAATCACCAATGGCGTTTGAGCTATTCGCGCCTCTGCGCGTCCAGTCGTGATTGTGGGATTCACACTGCCGGGGATCACCTTCGGTCCGTTCAGATCGCCGGGCGTTGATGGGAAGTTCATGGGGCTCCTGGTTTCGATTTCCGCTCGTACGCCCTTTTGTTGAATGCCCAGGACGTCATCCAGAAGACCCTCGTTCTGCCAGCGCGCATGGCCGTCCATCAAGCCGATCTCTCCATTCGAGATCAATAAACCGCCCCTCGCGACAAAATTGCGTATGGCGG
>JBOGJT010000133.1:0-11029 GCA_050745065.1 Terriglobia bacterium | reverse complement strand
GCAAGCACGGCCGCAAGGGGAAGGCGGCCTGAACGGGGCAGCGCGGGCGCTTCGCGGCGGCGTTCGGCGCTAACCTCAGTCGCCCTACGGGCTCCTTCGGTTAGCGCCGAAGGAAAAGCGAAACCGGACATTTCATTAGCTATAAAAAGCGGACATTTTAACTTGCTAAGAACACCGGCCCTGCATGGGAGCGATGTGGGCCGGCATGGGTGTGGATGCCATCGTCGTTCAAAACGATCTCGGGAGCGTAAAGTGAAAATCGCCTGCGTGCAGATGGACGTTGCCCTGCTGAAGAAGGAGGCAAACCTGGCGAATGCGCTGCGGAGCCTCAGGCTCGCGGCGGGTAGCGGAGCCAGGATTGTGATCTTCCCGGAGTGCGCGCTGACGGGTTATTGCTTTACGAGCCTCGAAGAGGCGGGCGCGGCGGCGGAGCCGGTCCCCGGGCCTTCAACACAGGCGGTCGCGCTACTCACGCGCGAGCTGGATTGCACGGCGGTTGTGGGCATGCTTGAAAGCGATGGCGAAAAGATTTACAACGCCGCGACGCTGATCAGCGCCGGAAACATCGCGGGAACGTTCCGCAAAATTCATCTGCCGCATCTTGGCGTGGATCGCTTCGTCACACCAGGCGACAGACCCTTCACCCCATTTGATACCCCGTACGGCAAAGTGGGCGTCAACATCTGTTACGATGCCAGCTTCCCGGAATCAGGCAGAGCGCTGAAGCTGCAAGGCGCCCAATTGCTGGCCATCCCGACCAACTGGCCCATCGGCTCAGATTCCTGCCAACACCTCACAAACGTGCGAGCGCTGGAAAACCATCTGGTGGTGGCCGCGGCGGACCGCGTGGGCGAGGAAAGGGGTTTCCGTTTCGCGGGACATTCTCAGATCGCCGATTTCACCGGTAAGCTACTGGCCGAAGCCGGCGAGGCGGAAGAGACCATTATCTATGCTGACGTTGATCTTGCGGGCGCGGACCAGAACCGCGTGGTGAGAATACCCGGCGAGTATGAAATTGACAGGATCGCCGACCGGCGCCCCGAAATGTACGGCGAGATCACGCGGCGCGACGAGAAACAGCAGCGTAGCGTTCCTGCCGCCTGACTTCAAGCATTCAATCGCTTCGGCCGGGTGACGCCGCGGCTACACGTTCTGGCCGCAACGGGAGCACGCCGCGAGCAGCTCCCTCACCGCGGCAGCGACCCCGCTCGGCGCGCGGAAAACGCACGTGCCCGCCACAAGAACGTTGGCGCCCGCTTCGACAGCCCGCGGCGCGGTTTGCAAATTGATCCCGCCGTCAACCTCGAGCTCGCACGCGAGCCTTCTCTCCTCGATCATCGTCCGCACCTGGCGAATTTTCGGTAGGGTCGATTCGATAAATTCCTGCCCACCCAACCCCGGATTTACCGTCATAACCAGCGCGAGATCGAGATCCTGGAGAATCTCGGTGAGCGCGAGCGCCGGCGTTGCAGGGTTAATCGCCACGCCTGCCTTCTTGCCCAAGGAGCGAATGTGTTGGACCGCGCGATGAAGATTCGGCGTGGCTTCCTCGTGAATGATGATGGTGTCGGCACCCGCCTCGGCGATGGATTCGATGAAATCCTCTGGCGGCTGGACCATTAAATGCGCTTCGAGATGGAGGCGCGTGCGCGGGCGCAGCGCGCGGATCAACGGAGCGCCAAAAGTAATGTTGGGGACAAAATGGCCGTCCATGACGTCGATCTGCACGCGGTCAACTCCCGGGACTTCGGCTTCGTGAATTTGCTCGCCGAACCGCATGAAGTCGGCGGCCAGAATCGATGGAGCGATATGGATCAACAAGGTTCTCCGGTCAAGCAAAGGTAAGCAAAAAAATCTCCCCGCCTCGCTACAACAGTTTCGCCGCCGCCTCGTCCACGTACCACGCCACCGTGCCCTGCTCCGGGCTGACAAGCTGTGATGGAAGCGGCGGTGCGGCGCCCGCAGGCGCGCCAAGGGCCTGGTGAAGCCTTTCCGCCTTCTCCGCGCCGGACACAAGGAAAACCACGTGCGCGGCGGCGTTCAGGACCGGTAGTGTCAGTGTCAGACGCCACATTTCAAACTTGGCAACGTAATTGGGAACCACGGCTCGCTCGCATTCGATGAGCGCGGCAGTCCCTGGAAAAAGTGACGCCGTGTGCCCATCTTCGCCCATACCGAGGTAGATGACGTCAAGGCGTGGCCATCTGCCCTGCCCGGTTCGGAGCGCCGCGCGCAATGCCGCCGCGTAGCTCACGCTGGCAGCGTCACGATCACTTTGCTCCGCCGCCATGCGGTGAAACTCAATTCCCGAAGCGTGGTCGAGCAGCGCCTCGCGGATCATCTTGTAGTTGCTGCGGGCGTCATCGGTCGCAACGCAACGCTCGTCCACTTGAAAGAGTTGGACTCGCGGCCAGAAAACCTGGGACGAGAATTCGCGCGTCGCCAGCAACTCGTAAAACCGCTTGGGAGTCGAGCCGCCGGAGAGTGCCGCCGAAAATAACGTTTCCCGCCGATTCGTTTGCCCGGCAAGGGAAACAAATTCCTCCGCCGCCCCGCGACTCAGATCTTCGAGATCCTTGAAAACACGAACTTGCGGTTTTGGCATCGATGTTTCGGTCGCGAGAGGCTGCCCGCGGCTGTGCTTCCATTCCCGCGCTGCGTTTTCCATCGGGGCCGGCGGCGGGACGCCGGCGCGGAGACGTCGACGCGGGCGCCGAAATGCGGGCTAAAGGCGCTGCCACTTGCGATGGTCGCGCTCGATAAAATCGTCGGCTTCGGGCGGCCCCCACGTTCCCGCCTCGTAAAAGGAAAGCCCCTTTTTGCCGTCGTCGCGCCACCGGTTGATCACCGGCGTGATCAGCTCCCAGGCGAGATCCACAAAATCGTTCCGCGTAAAAAGCATCGAATCGCCCAGCATGCAATCCAGGAGCAGGGTTTCATACGCCGTCGTAGGCGGAGCCTGGCCAAAGGCGTTCTCGTAACGGAATTCCATGGTCACCGGCCGGATCTGCATCGTCGTTCCCGGAATTTTGGCGTTGAACATCAGGGAGATGCCTTCGTCCGGCTGGATGTGCACGGACAAATGATTGGGCTCAATTGAAGTCGTGCTGGTCCCTCTGAAAAGCAAATGAGGGGCACGCCGGAACTTGATGGTGATTTCTGAGACGCGCTTGGGAAGGCGCTTCCCTGACCGCAGATAGAACGGCACGTCGGCCCAGCGCCAGTTGTCAATATTGAGTTTCAGCGCGGCGTACGTCTCCGTGGTCGATTGCGGCGAAACATTGGGTTCAGCGCGGTAGGCGGGCATCTTCTGGCCGTCTTCCCAGCCTTCCACGTATTGACCGCGCACGGCAAACTGGCTTAAGCGGTCCAACGGGATGGGCCGCACAGCCCGCATCACCTTGGATTTTTCATCACGCACCGCCGTTGCGTCGAAGATGGCGGGCGGCTCCATTGCGACGAGGCTAAGCAGGGATAACACGTGGTTCTGAATCATGTCCCGCGTCAGTCCCGCCTCCTCATAGTAAGAGCCGCGGTTTTCCACTCCGATCTCTTCCGCCACGGCGATCTGCACGTGGTCGATGTAGCGCCGGTTCCAGAACGGCTCGAAGATGCCGTTACCAAAACGGAAAACCAAAAGGTTCTGCACGGTCTCCTTGCCGAGGTAATGGTCAATGCGATAAATTTGCTCTTCCTTGAAAACCCCGGTTAGGATCCGATTGAGATCGAGGGCGGACTGCAGGTCGCGGCCGAAAGGCTTTTCGATCACGATTCGCGTCCAGCTCTTCTCCTCGTCCTTGGGCGTTGCGAGGCCAGCGTTTCCCAAATGTTGCGCGATCACCGGAAAAAAGCTGGGCGGGGTGGCCAGATAAAAGAGACGATTGCCACAAGTGCCGCGCTCGTTGTCGAGCCGATCGAGAAGCTCTTTCAGATGGGAGTAGGCATCCAAGTCGCCAAAATCATCCGAAATGTAGTGCACGTCGCGCGTGAAGGAGTCGAGCGCGGGTTCGTCATCGGCCGTCACCTTAAGGTACTTCTTCACCGCCTTCCGCATCTTGTCGCGGAACGACTCGTCCGTGTAGGGAGTCTTGGCGCAGCCGATGACGGAAAACCCGTCCGGCAGCAGCCCGGCGCGCGAAAGGTAATACAGCGCCGGCACAAGCTTCCGCTCCGTAAGGTCTCCCGACGCGCCGAAGATCACCATGGCACAGGGAGCGGGTACGCGATGCGCAGCAGGTTCGGCCGGCGCAGGCTGGGTCACAACATTGGGTTCGGCCATAGCAGTGTCTTGCCTCCTTGGCAGGTGATCGGCGCTGCGTTCCGCGCACTGTCATTCCCGCGAAAGCGGGAATCCACCGCAATGGACCCCCGCTTTCGCGGGGGCGACAACAAAATGTCGCGCTTTTGCTCGTCACTTATCAATTGTCACTGTCTTTCAACATTTCGCGCGCCTTCTCAACAACATGATCTTTCGTAAATCCGAATTTCTCCGCCAGAACCTTGTAGGGGGCTGACGCGCCAAAGCGGTTCATCCCGATCACAGCGCCCCTCGGACCCACGTAACGGTCCCACCCAAACGGCGAAGCGGCTTCAATAGCCAGCCGCAGCGCATATCGCTCGGGCAGAACTTCATCCCTGTAGCTCTGTGGCTGTTTCTCGAAGAGGTCCCAACTCGGCAGGCTGACCACGCGCAAGGCGCAACCCTCGCTCTTTAACTGCTCGAAAGCTTCGGCAGCCAGCGGTAATTCCGATCCCGACGCAATCAGAAGAATGCCCGGCGTTTTGCCCGGCGCGTCTGCAAGCACGTAGCCGCCTTGCGCCAACCCTTCCGCCGAGGCATAGTTTGCGCGGTCGATAATGGGGATGGCTTGGCGCGTCAACGCCAACGCCACTGGTCCGTGGCGGTGCTCGATGGCAACGCGGATGGCCACGGCAGTCTCGTTGGCGTCACCCGGCCGCATCAGGCACAGGCCGGGTATGGCCCGAATCGCGGCCAAATGCTCAATCGGCTGGTGGGTGGGGCCATCTTCTCCAAGAAAAATGCTGTCGTGCGTATACCAGAAGATGGTGTGCGTCTCCATGAGCGCGGCCAAGCGCAGCGTCGGCCGCATGTAATCCGAAAAAGTCAGATAAGTGCCGCCATAAGGAGTCAGACCGCTCACCGACATTCCGTTCAGAATTGCACCCATACCGTGCTCGCGCACCCCAAAGTGGATATTCCTGCCCGCGTAATGGCCCCTTTCAAACGCGCCCGCTCCCTTGATCTCCGTATTATTGGATCCTGTCAAGTCGGCCGAACCCGCGATCAAAAACGGCAGACTTGGCGCCACGGCATTGACCACTTTTCCCGCCGCGCTTCTTGTTGCCATCGGACCGTCCGAAGATTTGAAAGACGGTATTTTAGCCGCCCATCCGCCGGGAACTTCCCTGCGCGCGAAGCGGTCCCACTCGGCGGAAAGCTGCGGGTACGCCCTGTGGTAATCCGTCAGGCGTTGATTCCAACTCTCTTCCAGCTTCGCGCCGCGCTCGATCGCTTGGCGATAGTGCGCCAAGGCCGCGGGAGGAATAAAGAAAGGAGGCTCAAGAGGCCATCCCAGGTTTTGCTTGGTGAGCTTCACCTCCTCCTCGCCGAGCGGCTCGCCGTGAATCTCCGCCGTGCCGTGCTTGTTGGGGCTGCCGTATCCGATGATCGTGCGGATGTCGATGAACGAGGGACGTGCGGTCTCTGCCTGCGCCGTGCGGATGGCCTGCTCCACGGCGCCGAGGTTGTTGCCGTCCTCAACGTGTTGAACGAACCATCCATACGCTTCGAAGCGCTTTGCGCGCTCTTCCGTAAACGCCAAATTGGTTGAGCCGTCAATCGAAATGTGATTGTCGTCGTAAAGGAAGATAAGGTTGTCAAGGCCAAGATGCCCTGCGAGTGACGCAGCCTCAGAGGAGATGCCTTCCATCAAGTCTCCGTCGCCGCCCAGGACGTAAATTTTGTAATCCACCAGCGGATGATCGGGGCGGTTGAAATACGCGGCAAGGTACTTCCCGGCAATCGCCATGCCGACGGAATTGCCCACGCCTTGGCCAAGCGGGCCCGTGGTCGTTTCCACCCCTGCGGTTAAGCCATATTCCGGGTGACCGGGAGTCTTGCTGCCCCACTGGCGGAATTGCTTGATTTCGTCGAGCGGCAAGTCGTAGCCCGTGAGATGGAGAAGACTGTAAAGCAGCATGCAGCCGTGGCCCGCCGAGAGCACAAACCGGTCGCGGTTCGGCCACTTTGGGTTGCGCGGGTTGTAGCGAAGAAGCCGCGTCCAAAGGACGTACGACAAGGCCGCCGTCCCCATGGGCAGCCCCGGATGGCCCGAGCGCGCCTTCTGTATGGCGTCAATCGACAAACACCTTATGGTATTGATGCACAGCTGATCCAAGTCGGCCGGTTTCAAGGCCGCATCGCTCACACGCGCTTCCGTTGCCAATGTCAATCCTCCTGTTTCCGTATACGACGGCATAAGTCCGCGACGTTCGACTTTGGAGCGGCGGCCTCTGGCCGGCGTCATTTCGGCGCTCACAGAGCGCCGCTACAGCAAGTGCCCATCGCTGGCTTATGACGCTCCATCTCGCGATCCCCGGTCAGAAGCGCCGCCGCGGGGCTGAGACTTCATCCCCAACGGCTGAACTGAACGCGCATCTTTTCCGCTGCGAATCCAAAGCCATTATAACCATAACCGAATGAGAGGGAGCAAGCCGGTCCACGCTACGCCTTGTTTGCGTCAAACAGCGCTACGCGCAACGCCGCCGATCTTTATGATGTTCTGTTATGCTTGAGGATTCGCGCAAGACTTCTATGACCGGGCAGCGCCACGATCGCACGAACTGCGGTTCCAGGTCTGCCCGCCGTCAACTGAACCCGTTCTGCAAACCCGCGCAGGAAGGAGACTGCAATGAGCAAGCAGCATCTGGGAGTCGTCGGCTTGGGCGTGATGGGGAGAAATCTCGCCCTGAACGCGGAGAGTAAGGGGTTTTCCGCGGCCGGTTTTGATGTGAGCTCCGGGAAGGTAAGTCAGTTCGAGGCCGCGATCCACGGCAAAAGTATCGTGGCGTCGCGCACGCTGAATGACTTTGCGAACTCGCTCGTAACGCCGCGCCGGATTTTGTTGATGGTCCCCGCTGGCTCGCCCGTCGATTCGGTCCTGCACGACCTGAGCCCGCTGCTTAGCCGCGACGACATCGTGATTGACGGCGGAAACTCTTATTTCAAGGACACGGAGCGGCGCGCCCAGGAACTCGACCAGGGAGGAATGACTTTTTTGGGCATGGGTGTGAGCGGAGGTGAGGAAGGCGCTTTACACGGGCCAAGCTTAATGCCAGGCGGCCGCGAAGAAGCTTACCGCCGCCTCGAAGCCCTGCTCACGCGCATGGCCGCGCAGACGTCCGACGGCGCCTGCTGCACCTACCTCGGGCCCGGCGGCGCCGGTCATTACGTCAAGATGGTCCATAACGGCATCGAGTACGGCATCATGCAAGCGATTTGCGAGTGCTACGACCTCTTAAAAACGGCCCTGAGCCTTCCCGCGGCGGAGTTGCGGGATATTTTTGCCGCCTGGAACGACGGCGTGCTCAACTCTTTCTTGATGGAAATCACCGCATTGGTGCTCGCCAAAGTTGATCCCGGCACCGGAAAGCCCTTGGTGGATTTGATTCTCGATGAGGCGGAGCAGAAAGGAACCGGAAAGTGGACCGCTCAGGATTCGCTGGACCTGGGAGCGGCGGTTCCTACGCTGGCCGCGGCGGTTTATGCCCGCATCGTTTCCGCGCAAAAAGACGAGCGCGTCACGGCTTCCTCCATCTTGAGCGGACCCGGAAACAGATTCAGCGGAGAAAAGAGCGCGCTGATCGAAAAGGCGGGTCACGCGCTGCATCTCGCGATGCTTGTTTGTTACGCGCAGGGCTTCGAGCAGTTGCGCGCGGCGTCGGCGGAGTACAAATATAACTTGAGAATGGCCGATATCGCCCGCATCTGGAAAGGTGGATGCATTATACGGTCAAAGATGCTTGACCCGATCGCTGCGGCCTTCCGCTCGAGCCCCGCGCTCCAAAACCTGATGCTCGATCCGTATTTCAGCGAGCTTATGAACCGGAACGGCGCAAGCCTGCGCGAGGTGGCGAAACTCGCGGTGGATTTGGGTGTCTCCGCGCCCGTTTTCGGCTCGTCACTCGCCTATCTCGACGGATACCGCCAAAAGCGCCTCCCCGCCAACCTCCTCCAGGGTTTGCGTGACTGCTTTGGAGCACACACCTACCGGCGCACCGACCACGAAGGGATATTTCACACCGAGTGGAGCAAGCCGTGACCGGACCTCAGCGTCTCGGTGAAGACGCTGAAACCTCCCGCTGAATGCCTACACAATCCGCCGCGCTCCCCAAAAACAAAAACCCCCGGAAAACTTCCCGGGGGTTTCAGCAGGCATCATCGCCCGCCTCGAAATGAAATCCAAGAACTCTTAAAGTCCGGCTGCGCTCCCAAAAGTTACGCCTGAGGGGCCGCAGACTTCTTCGACTTCTTGTGCTTCTTGTGTCCATGATGATGCTTCTTCTTTTTGGTCGTCTGGGTCGTGCTCTGCGCCGCACCGCTGGGCATTGCCGCAGCAAACACCGGCATACCCAGTGAGAGCGCCAAAGCCGCAGTGAACAGCAAGGTGATGAGTTTCTTCATTTTTAGGTTGCAACCTCCGTTAGATTAGAATCCTCTGTTGAACGAGGCACGTCAGATACCAAACGTGCCCTGAGCCGTGATTATAGCAGAACATTTGTGTATTCAATGAGTTGTCGGACAAAAACCTGAAGCAGCCACAAAACCCGATCTGCGGCCTGAGGCAAGCGCTACACCATCCGGTGTACGATTTGCACCATATCCGGCGTGACCGCGCCACCTCCGGGGAAACCCGAATCAAACGCCATAGTATGAGCGGAACCAATCCACGAAGCGCCCGACGCCGACCGTGATGGGTGTTGAGGGGCGGAAGCCGGTGTCTCGGACCAAGTCTTCCACGTCCGCGCAGGTAGCCTCGACATCGCCGGGCTGAAGAGGCTCCAGGTTCATTCTTGCTTTCCGGCCAAGCTTCGTTTCGAGTATGCGGATCAAGCTCAGCAATTCAACAGGCCGCTGGTTTCCCAGGTTGTAAAGGCGATAGGGCGCCACGCTGGACGCCGGGTCGGGCGTTTCCCCGCTCCAGTCCGGATCGGATTGGGGGATATGCTCGAGCACGCGAATCACCCCCTCGGCGGCGTCATCCACGTAGGTAAAATCCCGCTGCATCTTGCCCGAATTGAAAACTTCGACCGGCTCGCCGGCAAGGATCGCTTTCGTAAACAAGAATAGCGCCATGTCGGGCCGGCCCCACGGCCCGTAAACCGTGAAGAAGCGCAGCCCCGTGACCGGCAGGCGGTAGAGGTGCGCGTAGGCGTGCGCCATCAACTCGTTGGCTTTTTTTGTTGCCGCATAAAGGCTCAGCGGGTGATCGGAGTTGAGATGCGTTGAGGAAGGCAAGCAAGTGTTCGCGCCATAGACAGAACTCGACGAGGCAAAAACCAGGTGGTTTACGCCAGAGTTCCGGCATCCTTCGAGGACGTTGACAAAACCCGCCAGGTTCGAATCCACATAGGAGTGGGGCGCTTTGAGTGAATGCCTTACCCCCGCCTGCGCTGCCAGATTCACGACGCCGTCGAATTTCCACTCGTGGAAAAGGCTGCCCATCCTCTCACGGTCGGCGAGGTCCGCGCGGACAAAGCGAAACCGCGGATGGGCGGAGATTTGCGCGAGGCGCGCTTCCTTAAGACCGACGTCATAGTACGCATTGAGGTTGTCGAGGCCCACCACATCGAGCCCGCGCTCGAGCAGCATCCGGCAAACGTGGAACCCAATGAATCCGGCGCAGCCAGTCACAAGGATGCTTTTCATGGCCTCAGCGTACACGAACCGCGCGCGGGGATTCGCCCCTGCCGCGCAGGTAGGATTGTATTGTTCCGAAAACCTTGGTTTTCCAATGGGGTCACGATGGAGGGATCGGCGTTAGCGGCTTTCGCCGTCAACGCTGATCTTCAATTCTCGTAAGAACTGGGTGTCTTCGGAGGTAAGGTGAAATTCCTGGATCCCCTTCCGGCGGGCGCTTGAAAGGCGCGCGCGCCGCGGGCGCTCGGCTTCATCCTTCTTGTTAAATCCGATGGTCACTTCCAGCACCAGGAAGAGGTCATAGCCCGCGGCTCGAATGCGGCCCATCACGTCGGAGACCTGATCGGATTCCGCCAGCGATTCATTGATGGCGTTGCCCAACTCTTTAATGAGTTGCTTGAATTTGTCGTCGAGCTCCAAAACTCCTCCTGTTTTGGATTCTATGATTCAGCTTGGAACACTGTCAAGATGAAACACGGGAGCGTTGTAATGCCTCGGAAACCGTGAAAAAATCGGCCAGCCGTGTCATTCCGAGCGAAGCGAGGAATCCTGCCGTTTCATTTTCAACCAAAGCAGATGGTTCGCGGAGTTTATCCTGAGCGGAAATACTGAGATTCTTCGCTGTACCCAGAATGACGAGCGAAGGACTCAGCATGACAGATTAAGATTTTTTCACAGCTTGTGAGGCATTACGGGCACGGTTCCGGCAAAGTCGCGGTTGGCAAAAACACCGAAGGCTATCTATACGACGCCCGCGGAAAGTCCCCTCACCCGTCCCGCGCTGGGGGGTGAATGCGCCGGCCGCGGTCCACCCTCTCCCCGCGGGAGAGGGTAGGAATCAAGCACTGGACCGCAGCCCTCTCCCCGGGGAGAGGGTGCCCGACGAAGGCGGGCGGGTGAGAGGTCTTTTCCCACTCCGGTCGACGTTGACGGAACCCTGGCACTACGGGCGTCAAGTGGGGCTAACAAACGGCGAATATGCTACAATACCAGTCGTGGGAGCGCATGACGCATAAATTTAAGGAGGACATATGACAATATGTGACGCACTGCTGCCGGAGTTTGACCACGAGATGAGCAATACTAGGG
>JBOGJT010000132.1:0-4821 GCA_050745065.1 Terriglobia bacterium | reverse complement strand
GTGAGAAATCAGTCATGCTGAAGCTCGCTTCCATACTTCAGTACTTCGGCAACGTGCTGGGTGAGCGCGTCAGCAAACTCCGCTTCGGCAACATGACGGCTTCTGAGTACCTTCTGAGCCTGTAACCCAGGGGACTTCCGCGGGTGGCGCGCCGGCAACGGCGGCCTGCCACCGCCGGTTTTTTCGCGCAAACTCGACGCTCAAGAAGCGCTGCGATATCGCGAGGCTGGCGGCGACAGTTTGGCAGTCGCCGGGCGCGAGCGCCCCAAGTAATTTTAAGCTTTTCAAGCCAGCGTATCCGCCACGGTTTATCTCCGCTTCAGCCTCTTTGCCTTTTTCTGCCTTGGCGTTTTCGACGGCGCGGCCTTTTTCCTTCCTTGCGGCTTTCCCTTCAATTTGAGCTTGGGCTTTGACTTTGACTTTGACTTTGCGCCGGCTCGAGCACGAGCCGCGCCTGACGCCGCAGCGGCCGGGGGCCGCGCGGGTTTTTGCGTGAAGTCGAAGCAATCCGTCATACCGTCCGCACCCGCATCGCGCACATTGAGAGAGGGCAGGGCAAACGTGTCCTCGCAGAACTTCAGCAGGCTGACGTGGGAGTGAAGAACACTTGATACGTAACCGGCCTTGGCGTACGGGCTGAGCGCAAGACAGCCGACGCGCGAGCCGTAGCGGAATTGCGTGCCGTCGGTCCATTGCTCAACATCGCCCGGCGTGACGTGATCGTAATAGCCGCCCCAATCGTCCCAGGTGATAAAAATAGCGGTCTCGGGCCAAAGCCCTCCCGCGACCACGGCGTTGACCTGCGCCACGGTCCACTGCATGCCTTGAGTCACGTTGTCACGCGGATGCTCGCTTAAACCGCCCGGCGCGTAGACCCACGAGACCGCGGGCAGCTTCCCCGCCGCGGCATCTTTGGCGAACTGCGCGGAAGGCAACTCCGGCTTCCCCGCCAGGGCCTGGATGTATGCAAACGCAAATCCCCCGTAGTTAGCCCAACTCACGCCAGCGGCGTCCATGCTAGCTGGCAGTGACGGAATGTCAAACGTCTCAGTGCTCCCTGAGGAAATATTGCTGATCACGGGCGAGTCCGCGGCAATCAGCATCAAGTGGTTCGGCGTCGAGTCGCTCGCAACGTCCGTGAAATAATTGTCCGCCAAGGTGAACTGGCGCGCGTATGCGAAGTACGTCGGAATGTCAGCCTCGATGTATTGCTGCCGCAGCGCCTTCGTAGCGCGATTCAGCCAGGCTGTGTGGCTGTTTGAAGGGGACTGAGTGGGGGGATTGGGAGAGTGGACTAGAGTGCTGTCACCGTTTACTCCCGGGAACGTACCGAAATAGTTGTCAAAAGTGTGATTTTCCTTGATGATGAGGACGACGTGCTGGATTGGACCTTTGGCTGGCATATTGCAGACCTCCTTCGCGGACCGGCCGCGCGTCTGGTGAACTGCGAAAAAGCTAGCGTCGCGTGAGACCCCGGGCGCCTACTCATTTTGTGATACGCGCTCCGACGGCGCGTGTCAACTTATCGTTTGGGCGTCCGCGAGACCGCGACGGAAGGACAACTGCGCACAGCAGTTGGAGGGGCGGCCACCGGCCGCGGGTATTTCGGCACTCCCCGATTGCGTCGGGGTAGGCTCCGAGCGCCGCTACCGCGAAAGGCGTCGCTATAATATGTAATCCTCAGCAGGTGCGGCTTGACGGATGAGTCCTGGTAAGATTATCCGCCATCTATCGGCCCGCCAGGGTAATAGGAAAGCGAGGAAAGCCGTGAACGTCAGCCCGGAAGCCGGGAAACCGGCCAGCACGTCGATTCTGGTTAACGTTCCGCAGCTCGTTACGGCGTACTTCACCGAGCGCCCTGACCCGGCCGTGGCCGGGCAGCGAGTTGCGTTCGGTACTTCGGGTCATCGCGGTTCCTCCCTCACTTGCTCCTTCAACGAGTGGCACATCCTCGCCATCACGCAGGCGATTTGCTTGTACCGCGAACAACAAAGCATCGCGGGCCCCCTCTTCCTCGGAATGGACACGCACGCGCTCTCCGAGCCGGCCTTTGCCAGCGCTCTCGAAGTGCTCGCGGCAAACGGTGTGAACGTGATGATTGCGGAATACAGCGCGTACACGCCGACGCCCGCCGTCTCGCACGCCATCATCAATTACAACCGCGACCGGCAGTCGGCGCTCGCAGACGGTATCGTCATCACGCCATCGCATAATCCCCCGGAGGATGGCGGATTCAAATACAATCCTCCCCACGGTGGGCCGGCCGGGACAGATGCCACGGCGTGGATCGGATCTAAGGCCAACGAATTCCTCGAGAATGCACTGACCGGCGTCAAGCGCGTGCCGCTGGCGAAGGCGCTCCGCGCTTCAACCACACATCAGCACGACTACCTGCACCATTACGTGAGCGACCTCGGCGCTGTTTTGGATATGGAACTCATTCGCGGCGCCGGATTGAAGATTGGCGTTGACCCGCTCGGCGGCGCCGGCGTTAAGTATTGGCCGCTGATCGCCGAGCGCTACGGCCTCCATCTAACCGTTGTTCACGAATCCGTCGATCCAACGTTTCGCTTCATGACGGTCGACTGGGATGGCAGAATCCGCATGGACCCTTCGTCTCCGTACGCCATGCAGGGGCTGATTGAACTTAAAGATAAGTTCGATATTGCGTTCGCCTGCGACACCGATCACGACCGGCACGGCATTGTGACGAAAAGCGCCGGCTTGCTCCCACCCAACCATTACCTTTCCGCGGCCGTCTACTACCTTTTTGGAAACCGCCCGAAGTGGCGCAAGGACGTGGCAGTGGGAAAAACCGTGGTCAGCAGCAGCATGATTGACCGCGTAGCGGCCAAGCTGGACCGCCGGCTTTATGAAACCCCGGTGGGCTTCAAATGGTTCGTGGACGGCCTGCTGGCCGGGCGGCTGGGCTTCACCGGCGAAGAGAGCGCGGGCGCGTCATTCCTGCGTTCGGACGGAAACGTGTGGACTACCGACAAGGATGGACTCATCTTATGCCTGCTTGCCGCGGAAATCACGGCGCGGGTCGAGAGAGACCCGGGCGAAGTCTACCGTGGGCTAGCCCGCGAAATGGGAGACCCGGTCTACGAGCGGATCGACGCGCCGGCCACGCTGGAGCAGAAAGAACGTCTCGAGAAACTATCGCCCGATCACGTCGAGGCCGGCGACCTTGCCGGAGAGAAGATTCAGCGAATTCTTACGACCGCTCCGGGCGACGGAAACGAGATCGGGGGCGTGAAGGTGATCGCGCAGAACGGATGGTTCGCAGCGCGCCCGTCCGGCACCGAGGAGATTTATAAGATTTATGCGGAGAGCTTTCGCGGCGCGGACCACCTGCGGCGCATCCAGGAGGAGGCTCAGAACATTGTCTCTGCCGCGCTGCAGCGGCGCCCGTAAAGAAGAGGAATCGTAGCGCGGAAGCGTCTTTTTTTGCCGCGGCGTTTGGCCGGTGCGGATCAAAGGCCTCGCATAAGCAAAAAGCGCTGACGCCTGTTACCGAATCTCATGATAGCGGAAGCAATCCATCAAATGGTCGTTGACCAAGCCGACCGCCTGCATGAAGGCGTAACAAATCGTTGAACCGGCAAAACGGAAGCCACGCCGGAGAAGGTCTTTGCTCATCGCATCCGATTCCCGCGTTCTGGCCGGCACTTGCTTCGTCAGCCGCCAGGCGTTTTTCTTCGGCCGGCCCTGCACGAAGCTCCATATAAAGGCATCAAAGCTGCCAAATTCGCTCTGAACTTTGAGAAAGGCCTTGGCATTTCCTATCGCCGAGGCAATCTTAAGGCGGTTGCGTACGATGCCGGGATCGGTGAGCAACCGCTCGCTGCGCCGCGCGGCAAAGCGCGCCACCGCGGCGGGATCGAACCCGGCGAAAGCCGCTCGGTAGCCTTCGCGCTTTTTGAGTATTGTTTCCCAGCTCAGGCCCGCCTGCGCACCTTCAAGAATCAGGAACTCAAATAAGCGCCGGTCGTCGTGCACCGGCGTTCCCCACTCGTTGTCGTGATACGCAATGCCAAGCTCGCTCACTGCCCACGGGCAGCGTTGAGGCTTATCGGCGCTCATCAAAATCTTGATAGGACCTCGAAATCAGGTAGTGTCCTAAATCTGCGTTGATCGATCAGCAACCTTCGATTGCCCAAATCAAGACGACAGCGCCTGGACTTCCGGCGAACCCTTTGCGGGACCTTAGAGGAGGAGCCTTTAGGAACGAATCAAATGTTGAGTCTCAGGAGTCTTGCATTCATCCTAGCGTCAGCAATA
Source organism: Terriglobia bacterium (assembly GCA_050745065.1). Classification (GTDB taxonomy): domain Bacteria; phylum Acidobacteriota; class Terriglobia; order UBA7540; family UBA7540; genus RH2-MAG17b. Next base: position 537 of record JBOGJT010000132.1, on the reverse strand, counting down.
CGCCGCTTGCGCGCCCTGTCCTGCGCTGCTCTCCACTCTCCCGACAGAATTAGCATCAGCGGGAGAAAAAGGGCTGCAAAAATGGCTACAAAAATGGCTACAAAAATGGCGACTGTGTGCACGTCAACTCCTACAAACACTTTACACCATTTAGGCTCAGACGGTTACATCCCGGAGATGTCCAGCCCAAAAATACAATCAACACAGATTTAGTACGCTACCCGAAATCACTTTCAGCGGCAAACTCCGCGCTACTTCTCCGCCTTCAGGAAAGTCCCTTCATCGAGTTCCCGGAACGCCTGACGGAGTTGTTCCTGCGTGTTCATCACAATCGGACCATACCATGCCACAGGCTCCTCAAGCGGCTTCCCCGAGACGAGAAGAAACCGGACGCCGTCCTCGCCCGCCTCTATCTCCAATTCGTCTCCCCGGTCGAATAGCACCAGCGAGCGGTTGTCGGCGTCGGTCGGAGGCTTTGTGTCCAACCACCCAACGGATTCGGTGGGCACGGCTAACGGACCCGAGGCGTTGCAGAAC
>JBOGJT010000131.1:0-5293 GCA_050745065.1 Terriglobia bacterium | reverse complement strand
GCAAGCACGGCCGCAAGGGGAAGGCGGCCTGAACGGGGCAGCGCGGGCGCTTCGCGGCGGCGTTCGGCGCTAACCTCAGTCGCCCTACGGGCTCCTTCGGTTAGCGCCGAAGGAAAAGCGAAACCGGGCCTTTCATTAGCTATAAAAAGCGGACATTTTAACTTGCTAAGAACAGCCCAACTGACTGTGGATTCCGGGTGAAGGTGATGGGCATTCCGAGATGATCGTGATAACGATTCCGAGGATCGTCATAATCGTTATGAAAGTCCTTGGAATATGCACGTGAACGTCGTAGGCCAGTTGTTTTCAGACTTACCTTTCCCCATTTTCAGGACAGTGAGCGCCGCTTCAGCACATGCCCGTTGCGGACTTCATGACACTCCGTCCGCGGTCAGGCTGAAAAGCCGGGCAGGGAAACCGGATTTTACAGCCTGGCGGCGGAGAAGGGAATTGGGTTATTGGAGATTGAGATGAGGCGCGGCGGCATGCTTCGATCGGACGCTACTCCAACCCAGCGCGCGCGTGACCTCCGATGAAAATTCGCGCAGCGCGGCCTCCTGCAAGGAAGGTAGAAAAACCCGCAACGCAAGGAGGGCTTCTTTCACCATGACATCAAAATCATGCGAGATAGGGTCGATCTCATTCCACATCGCGGCGGCGAGATCCGGCGCTCGTTCTCCCGTCAGATAGGCTATCCGGAATTCCTTGGTCAGGGACCGAACGGCGCGCTGAATGACCTGTACGCGGAAGTTGTAGCGCGTTCGGGAGCGGAAAATCATCTGATGCAGGCTGGCGTCTCCGTTCATGAAATCCATCATCGCCCGCGATTTGAATTGACTCGAAGCTAACTCCCGGACAGGCGCAACGGAGCCGGCTTGAGGCAGGTTATCCAAGATGGAATTTAGCAGTACGCCTATGAACTCTGACAACCGGTCCCAATGGCTCAAGGCCAAGCCCACATGGAGAAAGGCGTTCTGGTCATCGCCCGAATGTCGCACCCCCAGCGCGTCATTCAGGATGATCCTGAGAATAACGGTTCGAGTTTCGACCTCTTGAGAGATAGGCTGGAATATCTCATCGACGTGCGGAGGCAGGGGAGCGAGCCCGCATGGACGCCGGAGAGGCTCGTCCAATTGCAATACTCTACGACACACGTAGCCGACGAGTACAAAAGCGACTACCGCAAGTAGCCAGTCCATTGCCCCTAGCGTATAACACATGAAACGGGTTAGCAAGTGCTAAAAAACAAGAAAGTAAAGCGTCGCGATGGAAAATGGTGCCAACAGCGACCATTTCCTTCAGACCCAGCAAACTCTTGCCGCTTGAGCTTGGCGCCGATGCGCAAAGCCGCCGGTGCCTGAACCCTCGTATCCAGGTGTCTGCACGGGTTCCCACACTATTCCAGCGGATCTCGCGCGAGGTTCCGCCGGTGTTTGGGAGGTTTTTTACTGCGATCGGCGTAGGGTCGTGATGAAGGCGGCTGACCCTGCAAGATGCGCGCGCGCCTCTTCGCCTCTGTTGCCGCCTTGTACGGCTTGCGCTTTGCCCGTTTGCTCATGCCTGCACGCAACTGGGAAGACAAGCGAATGACGATGCGCCGATGGCTTGCAGCCCCCGCCGCAAAAGATTGCTGTTCACATGTTTCTGGGGCGCTGTCGGCCGAAAGAAGCGCCTGTACGCTTGCTCATCGCGGCGAGCTCCCTCCGGGAGCTATACTTTCGACCCTCAGCCGGGCTTATATTGAGGGATCTTCTTTGCGTCAGGGAAGAATGGCGGGGGCACGAAGGAAAAATGATCGGCAAAAAAGCCCTGCGTCTCCAGCAGGTCCCGCTTGGAGAAGCCGTCGAACGCCATGCGGATGCGGGTATCCGGGTCGACCAGAAAAATCGAGGGCACGAACTTCAACCCGTACTGTCGGGAAAGCAAGTAAGGCTTTTCGTCAAGCAGGATGGGAACGGTAAGGCTGTACTGCCGTGCAAAGCGGCTGGTATCGGTCGCGCTATCCTGAGAGATGCCCCAGATTTGCCCTCCGCGGCTGGCGATTTGCTGATACAGCCGCTCAATGTGAGGCGCGGTGAATTGTGAAGTCGTGCAGGAAATCTTGAAGAAAACCACAAGAAGCGGCCCGCGCGCTAACGCATCACGCAAGGCGTACTCGCGGCCATCCATCCCGTTCGCGGCAAAATCAGGCGCCTGCTCTCCCGCTTTCAACATTGCGTCTCTGCGTCCACGCCGGCTCGGTGTCGCGCCTACTTCTGAACGACGAAAGAGGCCGTGTTATCGATCGTCTTCTTCTTGATGTTGTCGGTCACCTTGACGGCCACCGTGTAATCGCCGGGAGCCAGGGGTTTGAGCGGCATCGTCTTTTCGATCGTCAACTGGCTGGACGCATTCTTGATGTCTGACGCCTGCTCGGTCGATGTAAAAATGGTTTTGCCGTTCTGCATGAGGTTATATTGGATTTGTGCGTTGGGGCGATGTGTCTTCGGATTCACTCCCAGGTTGTAGACCTGCATGTAGAGCCCAAGGTTCTGGTTCTGGGTAAACGTATCGCCCACGCTGGGCCGCACCTTGGTGCTGCCGATCACGAACGGGCCCGTGCCCACGTCGGTTGTGGGAACCTGCTGAATCAGGTCGGCCAGGATCAGGGAACTGCTTTCCAGTGTGTCGTCGGGATAATCCGGAACCACCTCGCCGATGGACATGCTTCCCATATGCCCGCTGTTGTCGTCTTTCAGTACGATGGTCAGCTTGTACCGGCCGGGGCGCAGCGGGACAATATGCTGGTAAACCGAGCGGTGCGATTCCCAAGCCGCGAATTCATCATGCGGGACGTCGAGCACCATGGTGTTTTCAAAGGTAGTCGCGACCCTGCCGCTCAGCGTGCTCAATTGACCGAAGATATCCACCGTGGCATGCATTACGCCATTCTTGTTCTGGAACTCAAGGTTCTTATTTTCAATTTGCACGGTGACAGGAACAAGGATGGCATCCTCCGTCAGGCGTATGAAATCTGTGCGCACCTGGAAGGGAAGTAGTTGCGCAGAAATGCGGTGGGTTACCAACGCCTTGAGGTCGTTAAACTTGACGGCCGGCGGCTGAAAGATCTTGGCGTAAGTGTCGAGCTGGGTGAATTCCTCCATGCTTTCCGGCATGCCCTCGTTGACCGTCGCGTCCATGCCCGACGGCGGCTGCATGACCTCGTTTTGATTATAGATCGGTCCGATGGAGACGCCACCCTGGCAGCCCGTCGTATCACCCGGTACTTCCGCCATGGCGTCTTTTTCGCACGGGTTCATCGTCAAGCGGAATTCGCCGGACATGGTGGGGTCTACGAATTCCAGCTTCACGTTTTCACCGATCCCCGGAATGTAGTGGTAGTACCAATCTTCAAACGGATACGTGGTCATTTCATTGGACGCGTCGGCGCCCTGATACGGGAGTTCGTTAGGGTTGGCCACGTACTCGCCGCCGGAATCGTGATTATCCTGCTCGTCGGGAGGGCCGTACATAATGTAGATACGCCCGCGGTCCGTCCGCCACCCAGGGATGCCGGAAGCGTAATGCTCGTTTGCGTACGCAATGCGCCGGTAAAATTCTTCCTTAAATTCGTTCTCGGGATCGCCCGGACTCGGGTTGCGGCGCTCCCAGAAATTCTCGATGAATTGCTCGCGTTCGTCGTCGGTGGTCAGCTTCTTGAACGCTGCGCGCTCCTCCGGGGTGATGATGTAGCCGATCGGTCCGCTAATCCATTTCTTGTACGGGCTCATCGTCTCTTTCCGGATGGCTTTCATCCGGCGCTTTTCCTGCTTGGTCAGTTTATGTTCCGGCTGCCCTTGCTCTTGATCCTGGGCGGGCGCCGCGCTCCGCGCCACCGCCGCGCCCGGGCCGCTCGTCAGCACCGCAACGCCCGTAAACAATACGATCATAGCGATCATAGGCCCGCGCCACTCCCTGCCGCGCGCCGCCCCTGCCGGATGCTCTTCAGATGGCCCGATCATGCGTCCTCCTGTCCTACCTACCCATATAGAATTCTATTGGGCGCACCCCCTAAAGTCAAGAAACGCGGGCGGTGAATGGTGGTGCAGTTTGATGTACAGGCGGCCTTACTCCGCCATTTGGCCAGATAAAGTCGCCGCTCCAACTGCCAGACTGCACGACTGTGTATTCCGATGATGGTGATGGGTGATTCCGATGTGATCGTGATGGCCTATTCCAGAACGTAATAATCATCACGATCGCGGGTGGCGCAGCATCGTTTTCTGATGGCTGTTAACAGGAGCACTCGTCCGCTATGCGGGCGCTTCCACCCTTTGCAGCCAAGGCAACACTCATAATGCAGCCGTTGAATGACGCCGGCGCTTGGATACAGAACTAACCGTTTTACGGCGCGTGGCCAATCGCGCGCGTAATTTGCGACCCGCCTTGGCAGGCAAACTTTCGAGCTGGTCTTGAATTAAAACGGTGCAGTGCGTCTGATACCAGGCAGCAGTTTCGTCGTCCGACCCAAAATCGGGGATCTCTGACACCGACTTCACATAGATCAGCTTCCTGCGCGAGCTCCGAGGATTACTTGTTACGGATGAATCTCTTTTCATTTTCGTCCATGTCGCGGGCCGTGACCGGCCACGCCTGATTCTGCCCCCAATAGCGAAAGATTACGAGCAGGTAGCGGCCCGATTCTGTCCGAACCCATGCCTAATAGACACCGCCGCGTCCACGCCGGAAGACCTTCACCGACGCGAAGATTCCCTCGACCTCCATTCGAGTGATTCCATGCCAGGCGATATGCTCAACGCGGTCGGGCGTCCATTCCAGGCCGTTAATTCTCATCGGTCATCATCATCTTCCATTTCGGCAAGTTCCACAGCGAATAGAAACGGCTGCCGGACGCAAATATCCCCAAAAAGCAAAAAGGCCGCGATGTCTCGCGGCCTTTTTGAAGAAATTGAAAATCTCAGATCTAAGATTGAAAGACCGCTTTGACAACTGAGTTGAGCAGCCACGCCATGAAATATCAAATTTGAAATTTCAAACAGCCGAGCTATCCGCCCCGAGCCTTCCCGATGAAATCGGGACTCGGAACCGGTTCTCTCTTAGAAAGGAGGTGATCCAGCCACAGGTTCTCCTACAGCTACCTTGTTACGACTTCACCCCAATCATGATTCATACCTTGGGCGCTATCCTCCTTGCGGTTGGAATGACGACTTCTAGTACAGATCACTTTCGTGATGTGACGGGCGGTGTGTACAAGGCCCGGGAACGTATTCACCGCGTCGTTCTGATACGCGAT
>JBOGJT010000130.1:0-8471 GCA_050745065.1 Terriglobia bacterium | reverse complement strand
GCCTCTGGCCGCCGCTACAACAGATACCGCTACAAACCTTCCTAAAAGTAAAGCTTCAAAGCGAATTGTATGACCCGTCCTGCGCCGTTAAGCTGCTGCACACTGGTCGCCTGGCCAAAGCCCTGGTTCCCAAGCGTGCTGTTTATGCCGCTAAAGGCATGCGCGTTCGGCAGGTTAAAGAATTCGGATCGAAACTGGAAATGCTCTTTCCCTTCACGAATCATGAAATTCTTGTACAGTCCCATATCCAAGTCGTAGTAAGAGGGGCCGATGCAGGTGTTTCTGCCCAGGTTTCCGAACGCCAGCGTTGGGGCGGCAAACGCTGTGGGATTGATGAAGCCTAAGGTGGCGTCACCTTCATTGGGGCTGGCCGTGCAGGCCACGCCTCCGAGGTAGTTAGGCCGGCCGGCGTTCGAACGGGCGCCGACGTTAGCTGCGTCATGGTTCAGGCCGATGCCGTAATAGTATCCGCTGTTGTAATGGTAGATGCCGGTTAATTCCCAGCCGCCCAATGCCGCATCTACAACACGATTTGAGTTCGAGAGGAATCGGCGATTGCGGCCCACGGGCAGGTCATAGGCCCATGCGGCGGTGAAGATGTTAGGGAAGTTGTTGCTGTCGGTGCCGTAATCGCAGTAACGGCAATTCGGGTTCTGGGGCGAGCCGCCGCCATAATTCGAGGCGCCCGGCGTATCGAGCAGGTGAGACCACGTGTAATTCGCCAGGAAGTTCAGTCCATGCGAGAACGACTTGTTGACTTTCACCACGAGCGCGTTGTAATTCGAGGCGGCTGCGTTGAGATTAAGGCTCATCGCGCCGAGTGTGGGCGCGTACGGCGCTTCCGGCCGGGGATTGAGCGCCGATCCAACAGGGTTCGGGTTTCCGGGGCCGGGATCGTTCGCGTTCACGAAGTCCGGCAGGTTCTTTCCCCGCGAACCCATATAATCAACCTCGGCCATCAAGCTCTGCGTCAACTGATGCTGAACGTCGAAGCTCCACTGCCACGTTTCTGGCGTGTGGTTGTTGCGCGCGACAATGTGCGACTCATTGGGAGGCGTGCCGGGCAGCGGGGTGAAGTAATTGCCGAAAAAGGTCGCCAGCGGCTGATTCGGCTGGAGGGAGTTCGTGCTGACGAATGAATCAGAGACGCCGTATGGCCACTGGCCGCGCGCTCCTTGCCCCTGCCACGCGTAATCCGCGTTGTAGTAAATCCCGTAGCTGCTGCGGATCACGGTCTTCGGGGTGACGGCGTAGGCCACGCCGAGGCGCGGCATGAAGTTGGTCCAGCGGGGATTCATGAGCGAGCGGGTAGCATTGGGACCCTCGGCCAAAATGGGATTAAACCCGCTCCAGCCGAACGTGTGTGTGTCAAGGTAGTAGTTTCCCAGTTGGTTGTTCGATTCAAACGGCCACTGGTCGTACTCCCAGCGCAGTCCGGCGTTAATCGTCAGCTTGGATGTGGCGCGGAAGTTATCCTGAAAATAGACGCCCTCGGTGTTCTGGTGCATGTAAGCCGCCGTATCGCCGATGTTGCGCAGCCCGGTGCTCGGCAGGCCGAGAAGGTAGGAAGCCACCGCATTGCCGGCCGCGCTGACGTTCTGCGGGTCGGTTGTAGGGACGTTATCGAAACCGTATTCGGAAGTAAACAAGCCGTCGTAGTAGGAGTTCAGGTGCTCGAATGACATGCCGTATTCGAGCGTACTCCGTCCCTTGATTGTGGTCAGGTCAAGAAGCTGCTGCCACACGTTGGTGATGAAGGGGTTTCCATTTTGGCCGGGGCTGGTATAGCCCGAAATGCCAAGCTGCGGGAACATGGGCCAATCCGCGCTCTTGATCGGTGTTCCTTGCAGGGGGAACTGGGTCAAATAGCTCCCGACCCCCGGAGACTTGTTGGTGTTGTAGTTGAGGAGGTTGGCTCGGTTGAACGCCGATTTGAAGTCCACCACCGTGGTCGGGCTAGCGATCCACGTCAGCGCCGCTTCGGTATTTACCAGGCTGTTGATGTTGTATGTGAAGTCGTCAGGCAGCGAGTTGGGACTCGGCTGGAAGGCGTGCTGGTTGGTGAAGCGCGCGAAAAAGCGCAGGTTGGACGTGAAGTTGTAATCGAATCGGGTGTTGTATTGGTATTGGTTCAGCGTCGAGGGTTCGGTGTTGATTAGGTTGTTGACGCCGCCCGTGGTGACGGCCGGATACCAGATGTTGGCGTACGCAGCCACCGCCGGACTAATCATCCCAGGCGGAATGATGTTGCCAGCGAAGGGCTCGCGCACGAACCCGGTGGTCTTCGCAACCAAGCCGGTCGTGGGATCCACCTGTCCGGCGGTGGTGGCGCGCGTGGTGTAGGGGTTGTAAATCGCACCCGCCATCACGGGCCTTCCGAGCGCGTCAACGAGCGGATTACCGCTTGAATCCGTCGCTTGCTTGCCGGTGAGGAAGCTCGAAAAATCGCCGCCCAGCATGGCCTGGGTTGGAATCGTGCCCGCGTTCACCTGAGCCTCGCTGAATCTCACGCCCTCGTAATCCCCAAACCAGAATGCCTTGTTTTTGCCATTCCAGATGTGCGGGATATAAACCGGACCGCCGGCGGTGAAGCCGAACTGGTTCTGCCGGTAGCTCGCTTTGGGCGTCCCATAATAGTTGTTGAACCAGGGATTCGCGTCAAACTTGTCGTTGCGGAGGAAGTCCCATAGATCGCCGTGCACTTGATTAGTGCCGGACTTGGTGGCGACGGTAATGTTTGCGCCGGACGAGCGGCCGAACCTTGCGGAGGTGATATCCGTCTGCGCCTGGAACTCCTGGATGCCGTCGATGACCGGCTGAACGGAAAACTGATTAAAGAATTCCTCGTTGTCGTAAACCCCGTCCAGCGTAAACTGGTTAGACATCGATTGCGTGCCACCCAAGGCGTAATTGCTGCCGCCGTTCGCCATGTACGTGCTTCCGGTTGGCACGCTTCCGGGAACCAGCTCGAGTAACTGCGTGAAGTTGCGGCCATTCAGCGGCATCTCATTGATTGTTTTGTTGTTCACCGTGGTTGATATGGTCGCGTTGGCGGTGTTGATGAGAGGTGCCGTCGCGCCCACGGTCACAGTCGTAGCGACCGTCCCCAATTTGAGGGCGGCATTCACGGTCACAATCTCCGCCACGCGCACTTTGATTGGCTGCACCACCGTAGTTTGGAAGCCATGGCTGGTGAACGTCACCGAATAGGTACCGGGGAGGAGCGAGTGCGCGGCGTAATAGCCGTATTGGCTGCTCGTCAGGCGCTGGGAGGTTTCTGTCCCGGTGTTGGTTACGGTAATGGCAGCGTTGGGGATAGCAGCACCCGACGGGTCGGTAACCGTGCCCACGATTCCTCCGAAATACACCTGCCCACAGACGACCGCGGGCAACAAAATGAGCACCGCCGCCAGAAGCCATAGATTCTTAGTGCAACAGATTGTGCTGCTTAGCCAACTCCGCATAGAGCCTCCCATGGATTGGACCACCGGTTAATAAACGGCGAACTAAGCGATTATTAGCGAAGTGTGAGACGGTGTCAAGAGTTTTATGAGCGCGCTCTAATGGGAAATGTGGCGGGATCTAACATAAATTGTAGCGGCGGCCTCTGGCCGCCGGTTGTTATAAGCAAAGGCCGGCGGCCAGAAGCCGCCGCTACAATTTGCACTCAACGGGAAGCCTTTTGTGCAAGTTCGAGATAATGAAATGCCTCGGCTTCTTCAGAGGTTTTCGCGGTAAGGGCCGTTTGAAGAAATGGTATGGCCTCAGCGGCATTGCCTTTTGCCAGCCGATACTCGCCGATTCTCAAATTCGACTCTGCATCGAGCGGATTCACGCGTAGCTCGGCGGTAAACTGCTCCGCCGCCAAATCGAAATGGCGCTCTTGCCAATACAGCTCGCCCATGGCGCGGTGGACGCGTTCGACGCGCGGGTCGCGCTGCAAGGCTCTTTGATATTCGAGCAGCGCTCCGGCGGGGTTTCCCTGGATTTCGAGTGCTTGTGCCTTGAGCTGGTGAACTCGGGCGGAATCCGGGCTGAGGCGGCTGAGCCGGCCGAAATAGATTTCTGCGGCGCTTCGGTAGGCCCGAATCAGGAGAGCATCGGCATCCACGCCAAGCTGAGCGTCTGGCGCGGCACGGCGCAGATAAGGAATAGCCGCCTCGGGCCGGTGCTGAGCGACGAGCGTCGAGCCGAGCCAGAAGTTGGCCTCGCTCAGACCCGGTTTGAGCGTCAAAGCCCGCCGCAAGGGCGCCTCGGCTAAATCGAAGCGTCCCGTGCGGTAATAGCTGATGCCAAGGAATAAGTCCGAACCCCACAGCGAAGCGTCTCCTTTGAGCGCGCGCTTGAAAACGGGAATAGCCTGGTCGAACCGGCTCGACAGGTAATACACCAATCCAAGCCGCTGCATGATCCCGGGTTGGTTCGGGTGGGTCTTGAGAAACTCCTGGTAGAGCGTGGCGGCGCCGGCAAAGTCGTGCTTTTCCTCCGCCTGCTTCGCCTGCGCAAGCAGATTGCCCACGTTCGCAAGTGCGGCCACCGGCTTCTGAGCGAAGGCGGCAGCCGACAAGAGTGCGAGCAGGGTGATGATGAGCAATCTGGTGCGCGTACCCTTCGACGATGTGACGTTTCTCGCCAACTTACCGGAAGCATACCATTTTTCAACCTGATATATTAAGGCCCGAGGCAAGTTGTAGCGGCGCTCTCTGGCCGCCGCTACAATTCGCTGGCCGTCGTAATTTCGCTGTAGCGGCGCTCTCCGAGCGGCGAAAGGCCGGCGGCCAGAGGCCGCCGCTACAAATCAGAAGCCGCGGCTTCAAATTCGAGGCCGCCGGTAGAGGGCATGGATTATCAGATGGAGACAGCCTCTCCCGCAAAAGTGAGAATCCAACACAGGGCCAATGGCTCGCGCCTGGATTCCGGCTTATGCGGGAATGGCAACGCTCGGCAGCCGCGGCTTCTTAGGCGGCTGTCAAGGATTACGGTGCACTGCATACTGACGAGCGTGTTCCTTGCGGGATCGGTCTTTGCACAGCAGCCGCTTTTCAAGCAGTTGGATTACGAGAACAGCGGAAACCGGGCGCTGGCGGCGCGCCACTTCGACAAAGCTGTCGAGGCTTTTCAGAAGGCCCTTCAGCTTGATCCCAACTCAGCCGATCTTCACGTGGGGCTCGGCGCCGCGCTGGCGGGGCAGGGCAAAACGAGCGCAGCCCTGGAACAATTCAAGGCGGCGCTGAACCTCGACCCACAGGACGCATCGGCGAAATCCTATCTGGGAATGACTCTGCTCCGCACCGGAGACCGCAAGGGCGCGCTAGCGGCGCTGCAATGGGTGGCGGACAGCGAGCCACATTCCGCTTTGGCGCAATACCAGCTTGGGCTGGCGCTTTCATTAAACGGACAAGCTGGCCCCGCGGCTGCGGCGTTTCGCAAGGCTCTTGAAATCAAGCCGGATTACCCCGAGGCGTTGAACGATCTCGGCGTCGCGCTTATTTCCCTGGGAAAACGGGGAGAGGCAGCGGGGGAATTCCGTCAGGCGATTAAGCTGCGTCCCGATTACGCGGAAGCCTACGATAACCTGGGCTTGCTCGCGCTCGACCAGGGGGATGCACCCGGCGCTGTGGCCGCGTTCCGCGAGGCGCTGCACGCGCAGCCGGGAAACACGCGAGCGAGCCTCCATTTGGGCCTGGCGCTTCTTAAGGAGGGAAGCGTTGCTGACGCCATCCGGCAGCTCCATGCCTTGCTTGCCGCCGCGCCGGATAACTCCGAAGCCCGCTATACGCTGGGCTTGGCTTACCTCAAGCAATTGCACCTTGAAGACGCTGTGAGCGAGTTTGAGAAGGCCATTGCGCTAGAGCCGCGTTTCACCGAGGCGCACAATAACCTGGGGGTTGCGCTGGCTGAACAGGGGCGGATGAGCGACGCGATCTCTCAGTTTCGCGCTGCCGCCGCCATCAATCCCCGGTTCGCCGAAGCGCACTACAATTGGGGCGTGGTTGCACTGGCCCAGTCGCAGAAACAGGACGCCATCCAGCAGCTTGAGACTGCCGTTCAGCTCGAACCCAAAAATCCCAAATATCACGATCGGCTGGGCATGGCGTTCTCGACGGCGGGCGACGTCCCTGAAGCGATCCGCGAGATGCGCGCGGCGCTCGCCGCCGATCCGAACGACGCCATGGCGCATTACACGCTCGCCCACTTGCTTTCCCGGGAAGGGGACACAAAAGGCGCCGCCCAGGAATTGGCGCGATATGAGCAAATCCAGCAGCCTCGAAGCGAAAGAAGTCTTGCAGATATGCGCGCGGGAATGGCAATGAGCCGCGGGCTGAAAGCACAAGCGGCGGGAGATTTGAAGCAGGCTGTGGAGGAGTTCCGTAACGCCGTAAAGGCCGACCCGGACTCTGCCGAAGCCCATAACCACCTCGGCGTGGCCCTTGCGCAGCTTGACCAAACAAACGCCGCCATGGCTGAATTCCGCAGTGCGATCAGCCTGCAGCCGCGGAATGCCGCCGCGCATAACAACGTGGCCAGTTTGCTCGCCAAGTCGGGCGATATTGACGCCGCCATGGATCAGCTTGAAATGGCGTTAGCCCTTAAAGCCGATCTTGCGCAAGCGCACTATAACCTGGGGCTGCTGTTGCTTCAGAAGGGTGAAAAGGAAAAGGGCCGGACAGAGCTTGAGCAGGCTTCCGCTCTGGGCTATCAGGCGGAGACGAAGAAATAAGCCCTGGGCATTCTGCGGCGGCGGCCGCCGCAGCCGGCCGCGTAGCGGAGATGCAAACGCTTTCGGAAAGGCGGCGAATCACGAGGCTGCAATGCTGCGCGGCCCGGCGATTAGCCGCAGACTCCGCCCGGCTTGGAGCCAATAAGATGACCACTCTCAAGCGACGAGCATTTTTGAAGGGCGCGCTCGCCGTGCCTGTCGCGGATGCCGCCACCCACCTGCGCGCCTTCGGATCGCCAAACGCCGCCGCGGAAAATGCGGCGCCGGACGCACGCCCGTCTTTTCGCATCCCGAACGAGTATTCCTTGTTTCTGCCGGGCGAGCGCGAAGCGCTAAACGATTCGCCACGCCTTGACGCCGTTACGAGCGGTGGTATTCATGCGCGCCACCGGTCCGAACGCCAGACGATGAAGGTTGGAGATTCGATTGGGGGCTGGCAATTACTCGCCATGATTCCGCGGCTGAACGGAATCCCCACCGCAGTTTTTGAGAAGCACGTGACTCACCAGGGCGCCATTTCCTACGTGACAGCGGCGGGAGAGATTGCCCACATTCCGAAGCGCATTGGAGATCTTTCGCAGATCAGGCCGAGACCCGTTAGCACTCCACCAGACATGAAGTTTGAGCGCCCTTTCCGCTACGTTCCGGGACCGGACACGCTGGGCGATTACATCCTGAGCTTATCGGAAGACCCGTGCTACGAGACCGTCGCCGCGCTCGGCGCAGAGTTCATCGGGTGGGTCTTAGTTGCAAACGAAGAGGCTGGCCCGGAAAAATCCCTCTGGCTGGAGGCGGATGGGAAATCGCGCCAGCTCGGGACCGACCCTCAGTCTCTGTGGGCGCCGGACCTTACGGGCAGGCTCTTTGACCCGCAGCGATTCCTGCCCGGTGAATACCAGTATGGCTACGTTCCTGGCTACAGCAAGCGCACGATGCTCGGCGGTTATCTGCCCGCGGCGGATATCGGCGTTTGGAATCCTCGTTACGGCGTGGGATACGAAGTGATGGTTCTGCTGCCACCCGGCAAAGAGGCGCGCCCGTTAGGTCGAGTGCGCGCGCAACGCCTGCCCCGGAATGCCGGCAGCACGGGTTCCAGAGGCGATGCGGGCCCAGCGTTCGAAGACCGCTACTGGAACGGCTCGCGCGAGGAGTTTTATTCCGTGCTGGCCGGAGTGTGGAATCATTGGCACGATTTCTTCGAACAGAAGATGCAGGTGGAAATTCCGGACGAATGGCTGCTGGATGCGGCGCGCGCAGGAATTGTGATGTCGCGCTGCAGCTATCGAGGCCTGAACCCCACCTACCAGATCGGCGAAGGCGCCTACACCAAAATTCCGGAGCGTAGCCATGCGCTTTTTCCGGTGGCGCATTATGAGTTCGTCTTGGCGCAGCAATTGTGGAATCTCACCGCGGAAGTGGAGCCGTACTTCCAGCATTACATTGACCATTACGTTCTTCCGGACGGAAACTTCCTCTACAACACTCAAGACCAGGTGGAGGCGCCGCTCAACGCCGGCGTTTTCCTGGAAAATTCCGCCCGCGCCTACGATTACACCTACGACTTTGGCGCGCTCCAAAAGCGCCTGCCGGTCCTACGGCGCATGATCGATTATGTAGTAGGGCGCTATCGCTACTCTAAACGGACGTTCGCACTCAGCGACCAGCGCTGCGGCCTCATCTGGGGCTCGCCGGAAGCTGACAACGGCGAGCCGGACGACGACTTCCCGCAATCTCATCCCTATTACTACCA
>JBOGJT010000129.1:0-16690 GCA_050745065.1 Terriglobia bacterium | reverse complement strand
TTCCGTCCAGGATAACTCCGATGTAGGCGTACTCGTGGGAATGCGGCGCATTCTTCAGATTAGGACGGTAAGTCATCTCGGTGAGACGCAGCCCGGAGGACTCCATCCGTCCCGTGACCTTCCCGTGGAAGGAACTGTTGTGAAGCTGAAGGCCCATGTCTTCGCCGCTTCTCGCCGCTGTCTGCGGCCGCTCTTAATCGTGGATTCAGCTAAGTGTTTACGGGGATACCGCCAGCGCGGCACCGCGTAGAGCATCACACAAGGCCGCTGCAAAGTCAACGCGGCGTACCGCGCAAGCAGGATCGTTTCGTTCAGGTCTTTCCCCTTATACAGCGTAAGCCGCTATCGCGTGGTCTCCCAGAAGCGCAGCGTAAGAGCTAGCCTTGCGTAGTAAGGGCGCAGCCGCTCAAGGCTCCCCATGGTTTCCGACGCCCGCCATGCCGCCTGGGCGAGGAAGGGCTTGCACATTTCGGGCAGCGCCCAGAGGGCGCCGCTTGTGTATTGGTTTTTGTTCCTCTCGGTGGTTGCTGGTCCGAATAAGGGTTTGGAGGAGACCTGCCGCTGCTAACAAAGTCGAACGTCGCGGACTTACGACGTCATGTATAATCACCAGCGGTATAAACTGTATGTGTAATTTTATAGACGGACCATTCCGGTGCTTCCGTTCCGGCCGACACAGATTTGGGTGGGGTGCACTCCTTGCCCGAAGACATGGCTTTCCTCCGCGGTTCACGCATTGGTCCCGGGAGCGTTTCTGCAGGGAGAGCCGAAAGTCCCGCATTCCGAGAGCCTGAAGCCAACGGCCGCGGCTCGAACCCGCGCACTGAGCCCAACGCAGGAAATCGATTGCAGTTCGCCGAACTTTTCAATATCTTAAAAAGCGCCCGAACACCTTGGAGGGCGAAACGGCGTATTCTCGCACGCGGGCCGCTTCGTGCGACTACCCATGGAAGGAGTATTCATGACACCGCCAATATCGCGCCGTGAGTTTGCGCGAAGCAGCGCCACAGCATCGCTGCTGGCGCTGGTTCCGACAGGGGTGCTGGGACATTCGTCGTCTGGCGCCGCCCCCGTCACCATTCGTGCGGATTCAGAAGTGGGACTGGTGCGGCCCTCCTTCCACGGCCAGTTCGCAGAACATCTCGGGTCGTGCGTCTACGGCGGCATCTGGGTGGGAAAGAACTCTCCGATCCCGAATACCAACGGGTATCGAAGGGCGGTCGTGCAGTATCTGCAAGAGCTGGGCGTTCCGGTGCTGCGGTGGCCCGGGGGCTGCTTTGCAGACGACTATCACTGGCGCGACGGGATTGGTCCGCCCGCACAGCGCCCGAGGCGAGTGAACATCAATTGGGGTGGCTATGTAGAAGACAACAGTTTTGGTACACATGAGTTCGTCGGCTTTTGCCGGCTGATCGGGGCGGAGCCGTATTTTGCCGGCAACGTGGGCAGTGGATCACCCGCCGAGCTGCGCGATTGGGTGGAGTATTGCAATTATCCCTCGGGAAGCACGCTGGCCGATGAAAGAGCGGCCAACGGCTCGCCCGAGCCATTCCGCGTGCGGTTATGGGGCGTGGGCAATGAAAGCTGGGGGTGCGGCGGCGAGATGCGGCCTGAGGAATACGCGGATCTCTTCCGCCGCTTCAGGGTCTATATGCGCCCCTTCGGAGGCGCCCAGCCATTTCTTGTCGCCAGCGGGCCTAATGGAAATGACGAGCGCTGGTCGCGCGGCGTGATGAATGGAACCGGCGGACGCGTGCCCGATGGCCTGTCCATGCATTACTACGAGAACGGCTCGGACGCGCCGGCCGAATATACTCTCGAGCACATGAACCAACAACTATCGAAATTCGCCAGCCTGGAGGCGGCCATCATTCAGCAGCGAGACCTGTTGAACGGATATGAACACGGAAGCCGCACGGGCCTGATTCTCGATGAATGGGGCGTCTGGGACAGGATCCCCGCGGACGTGCAAAAGCGTTACGGCAGACTCTGGCAGCAAAGCACGATGCGCAGCGCGCTCGCAGCGGGCCTCGGCTTAAATATTTTCAACCGCCAGGCGGACAAGCTCTACATGTGCAACATCGCGCAGATGGTCAATGTGCTTCAGTCGATGCTGCTCACCGACGGCCCGGAGGGCAGCCACTGCATCCGCACGACCACGTACTATGCCTTCCTGCTCTTCAAGCCGCACCGGGCGAACACCGCGGTTCGCGTCGAGACGGGCGATACTGCCCCGCTGGGTCTTTCCGTCTCCGCTTCCAAGAACCCGCGTGAGCTCGTGGTGAGCCTGGTGAATCCGCGCGCGGAGGCCGATCTCGACGTCGATTGCCGCGTAGACGGCGCGAGCGTCAAGTCTTGCGATGCGCAGATTCTGCATGACCCCGATTTCAACGCTTACAACAGCTTTGCTAATCCCAACCGCATCGTTCCTCGCAAGTATCCGGTAGTGCTCGACGGATCGCGCCTTCGCATCACCTTGCCCCGGTTGTCCGTGGCTACCCTCCGAGCGCGGATTGCGTGAGCGGGCGCCGGATTTTCGAGATCCTCTTTCATTCGGCGAGCGGAGTGGTTGATGTAGCAGGCGGCGTGGCGCATTCCCCCCGGGAATCGTCGGCCGCGACGCCATGCACGTTGCTCATTCGCTCTGCGCTTGGGATAATTCAGGTTTCTAAACCACTGGACACTGTAGCTGGCACGCTAGTGCCTCACCCCCACGAAATCCCCCGGGCGGCGGCGCTTCCCTCTCGGTACGGAACAACAATCCATTTGGGCTTACGTTGACAGCCCTTGGCCTTTCGGGTAGGCTCGAAAATCGAGGTGCATTCGACGCTGCGCGCGCGGAATAATGTCAATATAAACAGTTGAGGGAACGACCATGAAAGACCAGGCCAAAGTCATTGGAAGCTGGGGTGTTGCCGCCGTGTTGGGTTTGGCGATGCTCCCCGGCGCGCAGGCGGTAGGCGCTGGCGCGCTACCGGCGCCGTCAGCGCAACAATCCCAATCGGCCCAATCCGCCCAGCCGCCTCAGAACGCTCAGGCGGCTCCGTCAGGGCAATCGAGCCAGCCTGCGCCATCACTGCGAACCGCCCAGCCGGCCCCGGCGCCTGCGCCTCCGCAGCCCAGCCCTGAGGAAATACAGGCTTACAAAGCAATTGTCCAGGAGATCGATCCGTCGAAACAGCTTGTGCTGGTGAAGGACTTCGAGAAGAAGTTTCCGAAAAGTGTCTACCTCAGCGACGTTTACTTTTTCGGGGCCAGTGCGGCGGAAAACAAGAATGATGCCCCGGACGCTGTGACCTACGGGCAAGAGAGCTTAAAACTCAACCCCAACAACCTGCGCAGCCTAATCCTGGTGGCGGGGCTTCTGCCGCTGCCTCAGGCTTTACAGGGAACGTCGACCCAGAAGGAACAACAGTTGACCGTGTCTGAAGATGACGCCAACCGTGCTTTGCAGCTTTTGGCTCGGCTCCCGGCGCCGTCGACGGAGACTGCGGACCAATTCACCAAAAGCAAACAACTGATCGTGGCGCAGATCCACGCCGCTCTGGGCATGGCGCACCTGCAAAAGGCCGTCCTCGCGCCGGGTGGTCCGGATGCGGCCGAGCTTACCGCCTCTGAGCAGGAGTTTAAGTCGGCGGTGGCAACCCCGCAGCCCAATCCACAGGATTATTACCGGCTGGGCGAGGTGTACACGCGTGAGAATAAGCTGAGCGACGCGCTGAACGCGTTTACGCAATGCGCGCAGCTCGGCCAGGGTACAATGATTGAAAAATACGCCAATGCCATGATCGCGCGGCTGAAGGCGGCCCAGGCGAAGCAGGGGGCGCCGCCGCCCGCGAAGCAGTGATTTGCATGACGAGTCCCGCGATGGAGAATCTGGAGAGGGCCATCGGATACCGGTTCGCTCACGCGGGGCTGCTCGAGGAGGCGCTCACCCACTCTTCATTTTCGCGGGAAGCTTCCGCTGAGCTGGCCGCCTCCCGCTTGGTGCGGGATTACGAGCAGCTCGAGTTCCTTGGCGACGCTGTGCTCGGCTTTGTGGTGAGCGTCAAGCTCGCCGACGCCTTCCCGGAATGCCCGGAAGGCAAGCTTTCGCGGGCCCGGTCAAGCTTGGTGGCCACTGAGCACCTGAGCGAAGTGGCGTCGCGGCTGTGCCTCGGAGACTACCTTCGCCTTGGACACGGCGAGGAAAAGACGGGCGGGAGATCTAAGGCTCGCCTCGCGGTGAACGCTTTGGAAGCCTTGGTGGCTGCGATATTCCGCGACGGCGGATTAAGCGCCGCGGAGCAATTCATTGTCCGCTTCATCCTGCCCGCGGATTTGAAGACTGCCCGGGACCAACTCTTCACGGTTGACTATAAGTCCGCGCTACAGGAATACTTGCAGGCGGGGCATTTGGGCGCCGCCGCATACCGCGTCGTGGCCGAGAACGGCCCGGAGCACCAGAAATTATTTGCGGTTGAAGTCTCGGCTTCGGGCCGGGTAGCCCGCGGCGAGGGTGTTAGCAAGAAGCTCGCAGAGCAGGAGGCCGCCCGGACGTGCCTCGGGATGGTGGAAAGGAGCCGCCGCGCCGATGGCTGAGCCGCATCGCAAATCCTCCACACGCGACACGTTTGAATCCCTCATCATCACGGTGATCCTGGCGATTTTCGGTACCACGTTCGTCGTGCAGGCGTTCAAAATCCCGACCGGCTCGATGAAAAACACGCTCCTGATCGGCGACCATCTTCTGGTCAACAAGTTCTGCTTCGCGGACCAGCCCGGATGGCTGCGGCACATCCTGCCGTATCGCGACATTCATCGCGGCGACATTCTGGTTTTTAAGTTCCCCTACGCGGAAGAACAGCAGGAGCCTGGCACGCATTACGTAAAGCGTGTCATTGGCATTCCCGGGGATCACATCCGCGTCGTCAACCGGCAGGTTTACGTCAATGGCGTGGCGCATCAGGAGCCCTACGTGCGCCACACATACGTGGGCATTCCCCGTCCCGGCGACGATTTTCCTCCGCCGTCCGGCGAATTCCTTCCCGGCTCAACTCTAAGCTGGGACGAATCGCTGGCGAGCTACGAGAAGAATGGCGAGGTTGTGGTGCCGCCCGGGGAGTACTTCGTGATGGGTGACAACCGTGAAAACAGTTGGGACAGCCGCTTCTGGGGATTCGTGCCGGGAGACCTCGCTTACGGCGACGGCTCCGGGCGCCCGCTGATCATCTACTGGTCCTACGAAACTCCCCCCGGCGCCTACCTGCGCACGAGCTTCGCCGACCGCGCGTCGCAGACGGTAAGCCTTGTTGTGCATTTTTTCACTAGAACGCGCTGGCGGCGGATGTTCAGGCTTCCGCACTGATGGCACTTTTTCACCGCCGCCGCACTCGAACCGCATTATTGATCGTGGCCGCCACGCTCCTCGCTGGCTGGCTGATCCCTCCGTTTTTTCACACAGGCCGCTACACCAAAATTCTCCGGGCGAATCTGGAAAGCAAGCTGGGGCGTCCGGTCGAGTTGGGCGCGGTCACGCTGCGCCTGCTACCCCACCCGGGCTTTTCCATCCAGAACGTCTTGATTGAGGAAGACCCCCGCTTCGGCGCCGAGCCGTTTGCCAGGGTCGGCCAGGTTGAATGCGATCTGCGCTGGCGTAGTTTATGGGGATCTCGCCTCGACTGTTGGCGAATCCTTCTCAGCCATCCCGTGCTAAACGTCGTGCGCAACTCGGATGGGCAGTGGAACGTGGCGGAGTTTTTTCATCGTGGCAGCACGGAAGCGAAGGCCGCGGCGGCAAGCTCACACCGTCCTGCGGCGGAGCCCTTCGACCTCGAAGTTGACGGCGCCCGAGTCAACTTCACCGTCAACTCCGTCGAGCGGCCCTTCGCGCTCGACAAAGTCCGCGCGCGCCTTCGGTTTGATCCGCGCCAAGGCTCTGTCCAATTCCGTGTCGAGGGCACGCCTTTGCGCACCGACCTCGCGCGGCAACCGCCCGGGCCGCTTGTATTGACCGGAGAATGGAAACCCGCCGCCGGGTTCAATGGTCCGTTCCAGGCGCGGCTGACGACCAGCGGCTCGCTGATCTCCGGTTGGATCCCGCTCGTTCTTCGCCGCGATCCGGGTGTGTATGGCCTCGTCAACGCCGACGTACATTTGGCGGGAAATATTCACGAAATCAAGATCGCCGGGCAAATCGGGATCAACCAGCTTCACCGGTCGGATTCGCTGCCGCCATCGTCCGAGATGCCCGTGAGCCTTAGTTTCACCGGCAACTGGAATCGGGAGGGGCACCGGGTGCAAATCCAAAAGGCGGACGCGGCGTTCGCTGGATCGCAACTTCACCTCACCGGCGTGATCGCGCAGATTTCCGGCGCGCCCTATCTCAACCTCGTGCTAGCGCTCAACCCATCCCGCGTGGAAGACCTGGTTGCGATGGCCAACCGGCTGGCGAAACATCCAACACGAATTGCCGCTTCGGGGCGGGCGGACGGGCGTCTAACGCTCGAAGGACCGTGGCAAAACCGGCGCTACGGCGGGTTTTTGGCGCTGCACGCCCTGGCGCTCAGAACGCATGGTGTTGAAATTTCTGCGCCTCAGGCGGAAATCCGGGTTGATGATCGAAGCGCCCGTCTGGCCCCGGCGCATTTCCTGATTGGCGTACGCATCCGCGGCGTGGCGGAAGGAACGATACCGCTTCCGGCCGGCAGCTTGACGGCGTTACCCCGCGGGGCTTCACCACGAAGCAATGCCGCGTCCGCATTTGGTCGCGGCGCTGACACGCGTGGTTATGAGTTCGTTTTCACTCTGCCCCGTGCGCCGTTGCGCGATTGTATCCGCGTCGCACGGTCGTTGGGCGTGCGCAACCTGCGCGACATTGAGGCCACAGGGTGGGCCGGCGCCTCCGTCCGGCTCACCGGCCGGGCTTGGCCGTTTTCCCGGCCGCAGGTCGGCGCAGAAGGGAATCTTGATTCCGCGCGTCTGTTAGTTGCCGGGCTCAACGAGCCCGTCCGATTCAGCCGCTTTCATTTTGCACTGGCGAAGGGCACCTTTATTGCGATGCCTATCACGGCGGGGATTGGGGACGCCACGTTCTCAGGATGGCTTCAGCACGGACCGCTCAAGGACGCTCCGTGGCGGTTTAACGCGCGCGCTCCGCGCTTGGGCCTCGAGCAGGCGGCGTTGTGGTTCACCGTGCTCGGCTACCGCCGTCCAAAGCCCATCCTCGACTTAATCCCTGGGCTGCGATCCCTCGCCGGGCGCGCCTCGGCGAGCAGA
Organism: Terriglobia bacterium; assembly: GCA_050745065.1. Taxonomy (GTDB): domain Bacteria; phylum Acidobacteriota; class Terriglobia; order UBA7540; family UBA7540; genus RH2-MAG17b. The sequence goes on along the minus strand of JBOGJT010000129.1, from coordinate 9,433 downwards.
AGCGTATTCGCTGCGGTCAACGCGCAGGGGACTTTTGAATGCCCTGAAGTCACCTTTCACTCCCTCGATCTCGAAGACTTCCGCGCGGGCATCACGCTTTCGGGGCGCGCGGCAAGGATTTCAGAAGCCACGTTCCGCGTGGCTGGGGGCACAGGCGAGGGCTCGGCCGCGGTTGACTTCAAGCAGGCTCCGGCGCGAATCGCCGCCCAGTTTGGGCTCTCGGGCGTGGCTTTGCAACGGTTCGCCGGCAGGCTTCCGGCAGCGCTTACCGGCATTCGCGGCGTACTCTCCGCCGCCGGCCGCCTTGCGACGCGCGGACTCACACGGCCGGAAATGGCGGCGCACTTAACCGGCAGCGTGCAGGTTCGTCTGAGGAATGTCGGCTTGGGTGAGTTTGATCCGCTGGCGGCCGCGGCGCGCGGAGCGTCCCTGGGCGCCCTGGCGCCCGAACGCGCCGCACCGCGCTTCCCGCTGCTGAACCTGAATCTTTTGATTGACAACCAAACGATCAACCTGCGCCCGGTGCGGCTTCGTATGGCAGGCGCGGCCTTGAGCCTGGCGGGAACTTACAATTTCAGCGGCGCCGCGAACCTCACCGTGCGCGCCGATATGACCCACGTTAACCGGCGGTGGCTGGGCGAGCCGCTCCACGACACACCGCAGCGCCGCGCGGCTAACGTGCGGTTGACGGGCCGATTGAAGAGCCTTACCGTCACTCCGCTCGTTGAGGCTGCGGGCCTTCAACACTGACCGCCGCTTCAGCTACTGCGCTTTGACGCGAATCATCACAACCCCGTGCCGAGGCACCTCGGCGGAATAGCTGCCGGAGAATGTACCCATATCTTTCTGCTGCCAGAGGTCGCGCACCGTGGCTGCGCCATGGATACCAATCTGTTCAAAATCAATCTTCATCATGGCACTACCCCCGCCGCGATTGAACAGACCCACCGCGATGCTCCCATCGGCAAGCGGCTTTTCCCAGACATCGAGCGGGCCTTCCTCGGCCACGCGATGGCCTTCGACGCCTTTCGGGTCTTGATCCACCGCGATCACGTCACGGTTGGTCAGGATGCTGAGGGTTTCGGGGCTCATGTCTGTCAGATCGTTGCCGGAAAGCAGCGGCGCGGCCAGGATCGACCACAAGCTCATCTGCGTGCGGCCTTCGTCGGCGTTCAAGCCCATGGTGCGGCGGGTTCCGTTCCTGCCCGGTACGGTCAACACATTTCCGACCTCAAGCATGTCGGGGTCATTCCAATGCCCGGGCCCGGCAAACTTGCCGAGGCCGTTTTGCCCGAACCCGATAAAGGCCATGCGGGTGTATGAGGCGTTGATGTCTCCCGTCGTCCGCCAGAGGTTCCCGCCCACCGATGGCGCCCACCGCCATGACTGCTGCAGGCCGTATTGGCAAAGGCTGTAGACAATGGGCCGCCCGGTGGCTTGGAGTGCTTCATACATTTTGCGGTAGACCGCCTGCATCTGGCTGGGCTGGTACACCCGGCTCGCGCTGCACCAGTCATATTTCAGGTAATCCACTCCCCACGAGGCGTAGGTTTTCGCGTCCTGCGCTTCGTGCATGTAGCTGCCCGTGTAATTCGCGCACGTCTTGGGACCGGGCGAAGAGTAAATGCCAAACTTCAGGCCCAGGCGGTGAATGTAATCTCCAAGGCCCTTCATGTCCGGGAACTTCGAATTCGCGGTGATGTTGCCGTCGGCGTCGCGCGTCCCCGCCCAGCAATCATCCACGTTGACGTAGGTATATCCGGCGGCCTTCATGCCATTATCGACCATCGCCTTGGCCTGTGCCTTGACGATGTCCTCCGTCACGCCGCAGTGGAAATGATTCCAACTATTCCATCCCATGGGCGGGGTCAAGGCCACGTTAGCCGCACCGCCAGGGCTCGACTGCTGGGCGTTGGCCACCGCGAATGAACAAAGCAGAGCAAGCGCGGCGGCTGATAACGCGCATGCCCACCATCGGTGAATTCGCATGAACCTACCTCCTCTACTGAGGACTACATATTATCGTGACAGCTTTCGCCGTCGCGGCCCTCTCTGAACGCCGAGAAACCGGCGGCCAGAGGCCGCCGCAACATTAAGCGTCACGATGATATGTAATCCTCATGAATGAAATGGCTGCCACGCGCCGGGCGGCTGTGCGGGCGGCCGCTCTCTTGTGAGTTTCGCTGCACCTTCGAGCAGCCAGCGTACACCGTAAAAAAGCGGGAAGTCAACCTCACGGGAGAAGATTCCAAGGATTACTCGATAAATCAATCACTTCATCAAGGAGGCACTGCCACGCAAGGTAGAACGAAGAATCTGCTTGTGTTCTGAGTCAATGAGTGCGAGATTCTTCGTCACCTTCGGCTCATCAGATTGACGTGCTTTTGGAGTTTTCCAGCAGCGTGATCAGCGGCGAGTTTACCGTGGTGCACCGGCCGCGATGCGATGTTCGTTTTTCCTTCGCGGCTTGGAATCTTTGCGATGATCTTGCGCGGGTTAACGCCGGTGCTTAGCCCCAACACTGTTCGCTTAGGCAGCGTCTTGCCATTGTGTAAACTAACGTAAGTGCCTGTCATTCTGAGCGGAGCGAAGAATCTGCATGTAAATTAAAAGGGAAAAGCAGATTCTTCGCTCCGCTCAGAATGACAAATGGCTAAAATCTTCGTACGCGGCGAAAAATCCGTTTATGGAGCGTGACGGGTACGGCCCTGGCAGATGTCGATGGCGTGAGGCAGCAGATCGACAATGCTTTCGAGTGACTCGCGCGCGCCGCGCGGGCTACCGGGAAGATTGACGATCAGCCTGCCGCTGCGTACGCCGGCGACACCGCGAGAGAGCGCCGCGCGGCGGGTTTTAGCCAATCCCGAAGAGCGCATCAATTCCGCCAATCCCGGAATCTCCTTTTCAATCACGGCGCGCGTCGCTTCCGGCGTCACGTCGCGGGGAGCGAGGCCCGTGCCGCCTGTCGTCAAGATGATATCGCAGTCATCCCCGCCGGCCCACGCCGCCAGCCGCGCGCGGATGCGGTCAAAATCGTCTGGCAGAATTTCACAGGCGATCACCTTCCAGTGGTGGGCTTCGAGGATCTCGCAGACCGCGGGGCCGGAGAGGTCCGGGCGCTCGCCGCGCGCGGACGCGTCGCTCAGAACCAGGATCTTGGCGCGAATGGTGACAGGCATTCTCAGGATGGTCCGTGACGGGCGTCACGCCAACTTACGATCCGGACGTTAGCGGTTGACGAAAGCCATCATCTGTTCCGTATAACGCTGCCCGGCAGCGGCGCCGCGCGCGGCCACTCCGTCGATGCGGCTGATATCGCTTGGATCAAGCTTCACTTCGAGAGAACCCGCGTTTTCCTCGATGTATTTGCGGCGCTTCGTGCCGGGGATCGGAATGATATCCTCTCCTCGTGCCAGCAGCCACGCGAGAGCAAGCTGCCCCGCCGTGCACTTCTTTTCCTTCGCAATCGCCTCAACACGGGACACGAGAAGAAGATTTTTCTGGAAATTCTCGCCCTGGAATCGGGGTGAAAGACGCCGGTAGTCGTCGGGCGCAAAGTCCTCAAAGCGCTTGAGCTGCCCAGTGAGAAAGCCGCGCCCGAGTGGGCTATAGGCCACAAACCCCACGCCCAGCTCACGCACGGCCGGAAGGATTTCGTCTTCAGGGTCGCGGGTCCAAAGGGAATACTCCGACTGCAATGCGGCAATCGGGTGAACGTTGTGGGCGCGGCGAATAGTTTGCGCTGACGCCTCAGATAACCCCAGGTACCGCACCTTGCCCTCCCGGACCAACTCTGCCATCGCGCCCACGGTTTCTTCGATGGGGATGCTGGTATCGACGCGGTGCTGGTAATAAAGATCAATGGTATCGACGCCCAGCCGCTTGAGGCTGGCGTCGCAGGCGGAGCGTACGTATTCCGGTCTGCCATTGATACCGCGCGCATTCGGATCGCTTTTGCTCCGCACGATGCCAAACTTCGTTGCCAGAAACACCTTCTCGCGGATTCCGCGAATCGTTTTACCTACGAGGATTTCGTTTTCGCCATGCCCATATACGTCGGCAGTATCCAGGAAATTAATTCCCAGTTCTATTGCGCGGCGGAGCGTGGCGGTCGATTCCGCATCGTCGCGACCGCCGTAAAACTCGGACATGCCCATGCATCCCAGGCCGAGCGCAGATAGGAACGGACAGCCCTTTCCCAGTTGGCGCAATTCCATAATCTATCCTCCAGTCGTTTCAGCCCATTGGATGAAGCAGGCGAGCGCCTGGTTGCAGCGGCGGCGCCCGGCGTTACTGCGACCATCCTCACCGTAACGTTCAACCTTCAAAATCGGGAATTGCATGGAATCGTGATACCCTCTCCATTGTAGCGGCGGCACTGCAATTTTCATGCAAAAAGCTCATCGGCCGGCCTTCACTCAGAATAATCTCTCCTCAAACTCTAAGCCTTCATCCGCGCGCACGCTCCCGCGCGTGATTGGCGTGGCCGGATCCACCGCCCTCGTCATCGGAACGGTTATTGGTTCCGGAATTTTTCTGGTGCCTCACAATGTTGCGCTCGAGGTCGGCTCGGCCCGCGGCTTGATCCTGGTCTGGGTGCTGGGAGGGGCGCTCGCGCTGGCGGGCGCGTTGTCGTTGGGCGAGCTCGGCGCGGCGTTGCCGGAGGCGGGCGGCGTTTATGTCTACCTTCGCGAAGCCTACGGAAAGCTTCCGGCGTTCCTTTACGGCTGGGGCATGCTCCTCGTCATCGAGTCGGGGTCTGTGGCCACCCTCGCTGTCGCGTTTGGAATCTATAGCGGCGCCCTGATTCCGCTGACGCCGCTCGAGCAGAAGCTTGCAGGCTGCGCGGTCATTGCGGTGCTCACCTTGATCAACGTGGTCGGCGCGCGCGAAGGCTCGGCGGTGCAGGTGGTCTTTACCGTAGCAAAGCTCCTCGGCCTTGCGATGATTGTGGCATTTGCTGTTCACTTTCATGGCGCCATCCATCATGCCGCCTGGCCCGCACTGCCCACGCCCCACACCACGCTGAGCTCGTTCGGAGTGGCGCTGATCGGAGTACTTTGGGCCTACGAAGGCTGGCACATGCTATCGTTTTCGGCCGGAGAAGTGAAGGATCCGGGCCGCAGCCTGCCGCGCAGCTACTTCATCGGAATGGTGGTGGTGGTGGTGGTTTATCTCGCCGCCAACTTTGCTTATCTCAGCGTACTGCCGCTCCCCGCTCTGGTCGCGCACCAACGCGTGGCCGCCCGGGCCATGCTGATTCTCGCCGGCCCGTGGGGCGCAACATTCGTGGCGATCTTGATCCTATGCTCGATCTTCGGCGCCGTTAATGGAAACATGCTGGGCGGCCCGCGCGCTTACTATGCCATGGCGCGCGACCGCGTGTTCTTCAAATTCGTCGGAGACGTGCACCCTCGCTTCAACACGCCGGTTGCCGCGATTTTGATCCAGGGACTATGGGCCATCGTGCTGACTCTGAGCGGCAGCTTTCAACAGCTTTATACTTACGTCATCTTCAGCGGCTGGATTTTCTACTGTGCCGCCGTCCTTGCGGTGCTGGTGCTACGCCGCCGAAATCCCGCGCTTCGGCGGCCCTACCACGTCTGGGGTTACCCCGTGCTGCCCGTAGCCTTCTCATTCGCGGCTCTCCTGATCGTAGTGAACACCCTGGTCCGGGAGCCAAGCGAATCCCTCATTGGTCTTTCCCTCATTCTTATCGGAATTCCCATCTACCTGATCTGGAAGAAGCGCGCCGTCTGACGACCGCGAACGACGCCGACAGGCCGTAATCCAGCTAGCAGAGTGAAACGAGATGTTGCCCTTCGTGCGAATGTATCGTACATTATCGTTTAGCTTTCGTAGAATACACGTAGTGAATCGCATATTTTCATCGGTTGTCCGATTCGGCGAATGGCCCGTAAAGGGAGACCCTCAAATGCTCACGCGCCGCGAAGCGCTGTCATCATCAGGAGAAATACGGATGTTCCACAGGCATACCTGGGGACGCGTATCGGTCAGGGCGTTCCTACTCGCGTTGGGCGCTGCGGTCTGCGTGCTATCCCTCAATTCGCCAGCGGCGGCGCAAACCTCGGCATCCATATCCGGCGTGGTCACCGATGCCGCTGGCGCGGCCATTCGCGGCGTGCGAGTTTACGCCCTCAACATCGAGTCCGGTGTTGCCCGCGACGCAGTCACAGGCCCGCAGGGCTTTTACAGCGTTCCGTCGCTTTCGGTGGGGCAATACAGAGTTACGTTTGACGCGTCCGGGTTTCGCTCCGAAATCCGGCAAGGCATCACTCTGGCAGCCGGCCAGCAAGCCGGGCTGAACGCAACGCTCAAGCTTGGGGCGATGAAGCAACAGATCACCGTCACCGAGGCAGTGCCTCTGGTCAGCCCCGCCACGCAGCAGACCGCCGGCCTCGTGGGTGGGGCGCAAATCAAAAACCTTCCCCTGAACGGCCGCAGCTACGACGAGTTGCTCACTCTCAATCCTGGCATCGTGAACTACACGTCCGAAAAGACGGGCGGCGCGGGCGTCTCCAACTCCGCCGTGGCCAACATGTTTTCCGTTTACGGGCGGCGGCCGCAGGAAAACCTCTTCCTGCTCGATGGAATTGAATATACGGGCACGGCGGAAATCAACATGACTCCGGGCGGGACCAGCGGCGAGTTCCTCGGTGTCGACGCCGTCCGCGAATTCAATGTGCTTAAGGGCACTTATGGCGCCGAATACGGCAAGCGGCCCGGCGCGCAGGTGATTATTGTGACGCAATCTGGTTCCAACCAAGTGCACGGAACCGCGTATGAATTTTTGCGCAACAGCGCCCTCGACGCGAGAAATTTTCTCGATCATGGCGCAATACCGCCCTTCGAGCGCAGCCAGTTAGGCGGCTCGCTGGGCGGCCCGATTGAAAAGAACAAGACTTTTCTCTTCGGCAACTACGAGGGCTTTCGTCAGCGGCTGGGGCTGAGCGATGTGACGCTCGTTCCGGACGCCAACGCCCGGCAAGGGTTGCTGCCGGCGCCGAACGGCGCGCTGTCACAGCTTGGGTTGGCGCCGGGAATAGCGCCTCTCTTTGCGCTCTGGCCTGAACAGAACGGTCCCGAACTCGGCGGCGGCATTGCCGAAGCCTTCAGCCACCCCGTTCAAACCATTCGGGAGGATTTCGGAACCACACGACTGGACCATATTTTTTCCCAAAAAGATTCCCTGACGGGTGTCTATGCGGTGGACGACAGCGCCGACACAACCCCCACTTCAAATCCCAACAGCCTGGACCTTGAAAGCTTGCGGGAGCAGGTGCTGAGCCTCGAGGAAACGCACATCTTCTCGCCTGTGTGGCTCAACACCGCGAGCACCGGGTTTTCGCGCGCCAGCTATTTTTACACCGGACTCCCCACGGCGAACGTTCCCGGCTTTGTCGCGGGCGATCCCGTGGGCGCGGTGGTAATCGGCGGCAGCGCCACGCCGAACTCTCCAAGTCAAATCACCTTGGCCGGCAGCAACATCGGCAGCCATCTTTTCACCACCCGCAATCTCTTCACCTACGCGGACACCGTTTACAACACAAGGGGGCTGCATCAGTTGAGCGGCGGCGTGTGGCTGCAACGAATCCAGGCGAATGACACTCTGGCGCTCGGCCAGTACGGTCAGGCAAACTTTGCCAGCCTGGCGGCATTCCTTCAGGGAAAAATCGCCACCTTCAGCGCCGTGGCTGCGCCCACACCGCTCGGCTGGCGCTCGCTCGAGGGCGCGTGGTTCCTGCAAGATGCCGCAAGGCTTGAACCCAACCTCACGCTGACCCTCGGCTTTCGCGACGAGTTCACGAACGGTTGGAATGAATCGAGCGGCCGCGGTGCGAATTACATTTTCAACTCAAACGGAGTGATCGAAACCTCGCCGCGTATCGGGCACTCGATTTTTACCACCAACAACGCGACCTTTCTGCCCGAGCCGCGAGTGGCCGTGGCTTGGTCTCCGTTCAAAAACAGCAAGACCGCCGTTCGCGCGGCCTTCGGAATATATGCCAGCCTGCAAGATGCCTTGAGCTACCGCCTGGATCAGAATGCGCCGTTCAATACGACGCTGACGTTAAAGAACATTCCTCTTGCGGCCTTGCCTATCTCGCCGCGGCAGGCGCTGCCGGCCGGGGCGCTGGTTTCACCGGCGGGCGTGCAGCCGAATTTGCAGACACCGATGGTTGAGTCTTATACATTCGCTCTCGATCAGGAGCTTTCTCCAAACACGCTGCTTAGCGTGAGTTACGCGGGCTCGCACGCCTACCACGAAATCGTCAGCATCGACGCCAATGAACCCACGCCGATCGTGTGCCCTGCCGTATCGTGCCCAGCAGGTCTCGCACCAGGAACAACCTATATCCCCGAGGGTGCTCCGCTGGCCAATCCGGATTTGGCCAACACCTGGACGTGGCTTTCCGAAGGCGACAGCTCCTACAACGCGCTGGAGGCGGACTTGCGCCACCGGTTCAGCCACGGCCTGGCTTTCCGGGGCGCCTATACGTGGTCAAAGAGCCTGGACAATGGAGACACACTGAATGGCAGCGCGGCAGCCAACGCGCCTACCACCGTGATGAATCCGTTCAACCTAAGAGCGGATTGGGGTCTTTCTACGTTTGACGTGCGAAACGCCGTCGTGATCAACGCGAGCTACGATCTGCCATTGGGCGTTGGCAAGCCTTTTCTCCGCGGCTTAACGGGCTGGCAAGGCAAGCTCACGGGCGGGTGGACTCTGAACGTCATCATGGATTTTCAATCCGGCTTTCCCTTCACTCCCGAGCTGTCATTCAACCCATCCAATAACGGTGACACGCGCAACCCGGATCGCCCTTCCTGGAACCCGGTGTTTCGCGGGGCGGCGATTCTCGGCAGTCCAAACCGGTATTTCAACCCCCTCGCTTTCATCGTTCCTGTGAACGGAACTTACGGAAACGTGGGGCGGGATGTGCTGATCGGGCCTGAGATGAAAACCGTGGACTTCTCGTTGACGAAGGATACGCGCATATCCGAAAAACTGAGCCTCCAATTCCGGGCGGAGTTTTTCAATTTCTTCAACACGGCGAACTTCAATACACCCAACCCGATCGTATTTACTTCGGCGGCGGCCGCGCCGTCGAGCACGGCGGCCGTGATCACCAGTACCTCAACAACGTCCCGCCAGATCCAGTTTGCGCTGAAGCTGCTCTGGTAGGGTTGATAATCTCGAAACCCTGAAATGGATGGGCTACTCACGCGGGACTCGAACCCGCGAGCATCTCGGTGAACGGGCTAACCGGCATAGGGAATCTCGTTGGTTTGGGGGCGCCGTTTGCAAACGCAGGTTACTATACATGACGTCATCAGTCGGCGACATTCTACTCTGTAGCGGCGGCCTCTGGCCGCCGGCTTTTGATAGTAAAGACCGGCGGCCAGAGGC
>JBOGJT010000128.1:0-8561 GCA_050745065.1 Terriglobia bacterium | reverse complement strand
AGCGGGTAGCCACGGCGAGCGGGGTTTCTCGCCGTGGGTCTTTCTGCTTTCGTGGGTCAGGCGCGATAGGATTCCGGCAACCAGACGTAATCAATCTGAATGGGGCACGCGCAGCGCTTTCTCTCTTCCAAGTGGAAACTTTTGTAACTGGACCAGGTCCATGCTTCCGGCTTCGCGACCAACCCTTTGCGAACCGGGTTGAAGTGCATATAGTCGAGCCGCTGGCGGAACTCTTGGGGATGGCGAACGAAGCGATCCCAGAATTGGTGCTGCCAGAGCGCACCCCGGGGTTCGCCGGCCACGGTTGAGCCGGCGGGCCGAAACATACTTCACGTCCTGCACCAGGCGGGAAACGGTGAGCGGATAGGCGGGAGCGAACAGGGCGTGCCAGTGGTCGGGCATCAGCACGTACCCGCAGAGGAGAAAGTCGAGCCTTTGGCGTGACTCCTCGAAGGACGCGACGATGGCCGCGCACTCCTCGGGACTGAACCGGGGGAGCGCACGGCGAAGGTTCACGGTCACGAAGAAAATGCGGTCGGACGATCGCAGACGGTGGACATGAGACACGAGACGCAGGATATCATGGCGCAAAGCCCACGGCGAGAAACCCCGCTCGCCGTGGCTACCCAGTCCAAGCCATCCGAGGTTGGCGCATACATTTGGTTTGAGTATATGCGCCCAAGGGTCGCGGGTGGGGAGCGTACTGGATTGGGGATTACATATCATGCTGGCGGTTACCGTTGCAGCGGCACTCTGAGCGCCGAAAAATCAGCGGCCGGAGGCCGCCGCTGCAACGTTTGGCGTCACGAATATGTGATCCTCATCAATTCGGTGGTCCGGCGGCGGGCTGGGCGAAGGCGACTTCGCGCGTGGGCTTCGTGTCCTCGAGCGGAATCGGGTCCGGCTCAAGCGCAAGGTCGAGCACCTCGCGGATCGTCCGGACGTATTGGATCCTGAGGCCGCCGAGTAGCTCCGGCGGCAGGTCCTCGCGAGCGTTTGGCTCATTTTCCGCGGGCATCAGGACGGTGAAAACGCCCGCGCGCTTGGCGGCTAGCACCTTTTCCTTCACGCCGCCGATGGGCAGCACCTGGCCGCTGAGGGTGATTTCGCCGGTCATCGCCAGCCGCTCGCGCAAAGGACGCCGGGTGAGGGCCGAGACAAGTGCGGTCACCATGGTGACGCCTGCGGAAGGCCCGTCCTTGGGAATCGCTCCCGCGGGTACATGGACGTGGATATCGGAATTCTGGAAGAAATCCGGATCGATGTCATATTCCGCCGCGTGACCGCGAACCCACGCAAGCGCGGCTTGCATCGACTCCTGCATGACCTGTCCCACGTGGCCTGTCATGGTAAAGTTCTTGCCCCCTTTCATCACGGTGGCTTCCACGAAAAGCACGTCGCCGCCCGTGGGCGTCCACGCCAGGCCGATAGCGACGCCTGGCTTTCGCGTGCGCTCCACAATTTCCATCTCCGGCCGGTACCGCGGCACGCCCAGGAATTCCGGCACGTTCTCCGCCTTCACCACCAACTTCTCCGCGCCGCCTTCGGCGATCCGGCGGGCCTGTTTGCGGCAGAGCGTGGCAACCTCGCGCTCAAGGTTGCGCACCCCGGCTTCACGCGTGTAGTGCTGAATCACAAAGGACAGCCCTTCGCGCGTGAACTCAATCTGCTCTTCATTCTTGACTCCGTGCTCTTCCGTCTGCTTAGGGATCAGGTGGCGGAAGGCGATTTCGATCTTTTCCTGCTCCGTGTACCCCTGCAACTCGAGAATCTCCATGCGATCGAGCAAGGGAGGCGGGATCGTGTCAAGCACGTTCGCCGTACAGATGAACAGCACCTTTGAAAGGTCAAACTGCACGTCCAGATAATTGTCACGGAATGTTGCGTTCTGCTCCGGGTCGAGCACTTCGAGCAGCGCAGACGACGGGTCGCCGCGAAAGTCGCGCCCGACCTTATCAACCTCATCCAGCACAAACACAGGGTCGCGCGTTTCTGCCCGCCGGATGCCCTGAATAATCTGGCCCGGCAGCGCGCCGATATACGTCCGGCGGTGGCCGCGGATTTCCGCTTCATCATGTATGCCGCCGAGTGACATTCGGACGAACTTGCGATCAAGCGACTTGGCGATCGACTTTGCCAGCGACGTTTTGCCCACGCCGGGGGCGCCCACCAGACACAGGATGGGGCCTTTGAGCTGCGGCTTTAGTTGCAGCACGGCCAGATAATCGAGAATGCGCTCCTTGATCTTTTCCAGGTCGTAGTGGTCGTCGTCAAGAATCGCCTTGGCCTTGCGCAAGTCCACTCTCAGCTCGCTGACTTTATTCCACGGCAGCGCCACCAGCCAGTCAAGGTACGTGCGCGTGACGTGGTAGTCCGCCGCCGCTGGATTCATCTTCGCCAGGCGGCCGAGCTCGCGGAGCGCCTCTTTCTTGGCCTCCGCCGTCATGCCCGCGTTTTCAATCTTCTGGCGCAGGTCCTCGGTCTCATGCTGCTCGTCGGCTTCGCCCAACTCTTTCTGGATGGCCTTCATCTGCTCGCGCAGATAATATTCCCGCTGGCTGGCCGTGACCTGGTCCTGCACGTCCGATTGGATCTTCGAGCGCAGCTGCTGCACTTCCATTTCACGGGCCAGATGGCGGTTGAGCCGCTCGAGCCGCGAAGACAGGTCGAGGCTCTCGAGCAGCTCCTGTTTTTCCGTATTGGAAATGGAGGGCAGGTTAGCGGCAATGAAGTCCGCCAGGCGCGCCGGATCCTCGATATTCATCACTACCGTCTGGAGATCATCCGACAAACTGGGAGAGAGCTGCACGACTTGCTGGAACAACGTGGTGACGCTGCGCACCAGCGCGTCAAACCCAGGGGTGTCGCTCGGAGGTACAACATCTTCGAGCGCCTTCACCTTGGCGCGCAGGTAGGGCTCCATGCTCATCACTTCCTCCACCGCAATACGCTGCAACCCTTCGACAAAAATGAAGAGATTCTGGCTGGGAAGCTTGATGATTTTATGGATATACGCCGCCGTGCCGATCTGATAGAGATCAACCGGCTGGGGGTTATCTACGCGCGGGTCGCGCTGCGCAACCACTCCGATGAACTTGTCTTCTTCCTTTAAGTCACCAATCAACTTAAGGGAGCTGTCGCGGCCGACCGTCAGCGGAAGAATGGCATTCGGGAACAGCACGGTTTCGCGGACGGGAAGAATCGGCAGCTCAGAGAATTCTGACGGCATCCTGTCTTTGGTGGCCATGAACGGTTGACCTCACCTCTCCCGGCGGGCACAACACGTGACCGGGAAATTTAATAACTGATGTTCGCAGGTTACTGAAAAACTCCCCGCAAGCCTGCCCTTCTGAGGAGTTCTCATGTTGCTTTGCGACACCCGCAAAGCACGAAAATAGGGCCTACGGGCGCTGCTTGCCATGCCCGGAATGGGCGGGCGCAGCAAGCAGCGCCCCTACGAAGAACGCCACAACACATTTATTTTCAACACCGGGTCTGGGCATTTTCAGGGCAGCCGAGGGCGGCGCCCCGCCCACGCATCCCACGGCTCGATTGGATTTAGCATGGTTCGCGGAATCCGATATCTGCGTCTGTTGCACCTGAACCATACTTCAACTCGCGCGGGAAATCCACTCGTTTAGATGCAAGGCTGGCTGGAATGGGTGCGGCGCCGGTTTTCCACACCCCCGGTCCTCCTATTGCGGGTCATCACGGCTCTACGCTAAGGCATCAAACAGCGTTGCGAGCTCCTCAAGGCTGAGCTGCTCGGCACGGATAAGCTCCCCGAAACCGAGCGCCTCTATCGCGCGCCGGACCCGCGGCCGCGGGTAATCGGAGGAGAGGTTGTTCAACAGGCTTTTTCGCTTTTGACCAAAGCTCCGCCCCGCAAAACGGAGAAACGCAGTGTGTGCCTGCTCGTCCCATGCGGGGAATCGCGCCGCCATGGGGAAATCCACGAGAGCGGAGTCCACCTTGGGTGGCGGAGAAAACGCGCCAGGCGGAATTCCAAAGAGTATTTGCGGGCGCGATGAGCACTGAACCAACACACTCAGGTAGCCGTAATCCTTGCAGCCGGGAGCGGCGGTGAGGCGCTCGGCAACCTCCCGTTGGACCAGAAGTGTCATGCGCCGGATTCGGCTCCGCTCAGCGAATAGGTGATGGAGTATAGGCGACGTAATGTAATAGGGCAGGTTGCCGAACACAAAACAATGATCCGCCCGGCGGAGCCCGCAAAGGTCTTCCAGACCAGCCTTCAGAACATCCTGCTCCAGGATCTCTACGCGGTCATCAGCCTGAAATTCCTTTCGCAGGGATGCTGCGAGCGAGGGATCAATCTCAACGGCCGTCAGATGGCTGCCGCGGCCCGCGAGAAGGCGCGTCATGGCGCCGCGGCCCGAACCAATTTCCACGACCAAGTCACCGGGCGCGATGGCGAGCGAGTCCGCGATCCGCCGGCAGAAATCCGGTTGAGACAGAAAGTGCTGGCCGAGTTTAGGCCGGCGGCGAGATCGGTTCATCCAAGTATTGTCTCATTGATGCGCTGCGGAATTGCCCCGCGGGCGCGGCTTGCCTGCGTGCGCCCGATTCACACCCCCGGCGAGGGCGAGCGCCGCTGCCCTTAAAGCTACAATGCCGCGACCCTTGGCGAGCCTCAATCGCCGCGAACTATGGTATACTTAGTTTGCGCTTAATACCGCGGTTGTGTGGTGTGGTTGCTCTGATAATTTAGCTCATCCGAGAATTCCCGCCTTCGGTTTCCTCCGTACGTCTTCAGCGTAATCCAAATCCAGCCTGGCAATGCCGGGGCTGCGCACACGCGGAAACGCGCGTGACCGCCGCCGCGCTGCCGGGAGAGAAGGCAATATCTCATGCAGAGTTTTTCAGAACTACCCATTACACCTTACACAAAGGAGAGGCTGTTATCAGCCCGATTTACGACCCCCACGCCGGTGCAGGCCGCAGCGATCCCTTGCGCACTCGAGGGCAAAGATGTCCTGGCCACCGCGCACACCGGAACCGGCAAGACGCTCGCGTTCCTCATCCCGGTCATGGAGCACCTGCTTCGCCAAAATGCACCGGGCATCGCGGCACTCGTGCTGGTGCCTACGCGCGAGCTCGCGATGCAGGTTGTGGAGCATTACAACGTGCTGCGGGGCGCGCAGCTTTCACCGGCCGCTCTGGTGGTCGGCGGCCTCGCGGAAGGCCAGCAGCTCAACGCCCTGCGCAAGGGAGCGCGACTGGTCGTCGCCACGCCGGGGCGCCTTGAAGACTTTCTGAGCCGCAAACTCATCAATTTCCGCACGCTGAAGATCCTGGTGCTTGACGAGGCGGATCGAATGCTCGACATGGGATTTCTTCCCGCCATCCGCCGAATCGTGGCAGCCATGCCTGCCGAGCGCCAGACGATGTGTTTTTCCGCCACACTGGAATCGTCCGCCGCGCGTTTTGTGAATGCCACGATGAGAAATCCCGTGCGCCTCTCATTCGGGTCGACGATGAAGCCCTCGGAGAACGTGCGGGTTCAGGCGTTCGAAGTGGACTCTGCCGGCAAACAGGTGGTGCTTGGCCGTTTGCTCGCCCAGGAGAAAGGGCGCTGCCTGGTGTTCGCGCGCACCAAACATGGCGCGGAACGGTTAGCCAAGCACCTGCACCGTGAAGGGTTCACCGCCGCCACGATCCACGGAGGCCGCTCGCAATCCCAGCGGACGGCGGCGCTGGCCGGGTTCCAACGCGGACGGTTTCGCGTGCTCGTCGCCACGGATGTGGCTTCCCGTGGCATCCACGTGGAAGGCATCGCTCACGTGATCAACTACGATTTGCCCGATGTCGCCGAGAGCTTTATCCATCGCGTCGGGCGCACGGGCCGCGCCGGGGGGCGAGGGGTGGCCTCCACGCTCTTCTCAAGAGATCAACGCCCGGCGATGCGTCAACTCGAGCGCACGCTTGGCATTCGCATGGAGATGATGCCCCTGGCAGGATGATCCTGCCAACGCCGAGGGCGGTGCAAACAACGCTTTCAACGGCGGTTTATGACTTCGCTAAACGGGGGTCGAACAGAAACCGGACGGCGCGGCCTACGCGAAGTTTGGAAAAATCAGCGTGGCGGGGATTCAAAAGGAAATTATGCTCGGCGGGAACCATGGCGCTGGGTACCTGGAGCGCGGCCGAGGTTCCCGACGCCACCCAGGAGTCTCCGAGCGCCCGAAGCCCGGCGGGTGGAGGGTCTGCGCGCCACCGGCGTGGCAGTTGCGCCCATTCTACGCGGGCGATCATGCGCTCGTCCATCTCGACTTCAAACACCACATATTCGTCGAGCAGCTCCACCGCTTCCAGATGAACCACTATCTCCAGCGCCGCCAGAGATTGCGACTCGGCAGTGTAAATCATCGCCACGTCCGGACTGTTCCAACGCCCTCCGTATCGCCGCGCACCCTCACCGCTGAAGGCGGTCTTGGCCAGCTTGCGCTTCACCATGCGCCAAGCGGAAACCTTCACGAAAAAACCCCGTGCTCCAACCGGCCAATCAGGTTCTCCACTTCTCTTGCGCCCAAATCCGTCCGGCAGTAATCGAAGGGGCTTTCGTTGCCAAGCGTCTTCTTCGGGCGGCTCAGCCAGGCCACCGCCTGCGCCACCCTCCCTTCAAACAGATCCACCGCCTTCTCGAATACCAGCGAAACCCTCAGCAGGCGCTCAGACTCATCCGGCGCAAGCTTGCCGGATGCTTTCCGCCGCGCGAGCGTCCTTTCCGGAATGCCGAGGAAAGACGAAATCGACGCGATCGGCAAGCCCGTCTTGGCGCCAAACGACTCGAGCGCCTTGAAGGGTAGCCCGCGCTCCACGCGGCGGACCAACCCCGGCGTGCCCGAGGGGGCGAGGCCCAAGCTCGCGCCTCGCGTCCTGAAATGCACCCGCGGCTCGCTGGAAGTCTGCTGCGGTGCCGCCGCCGGTGCGCCGATTGCAGGGTTGCCCATATCTCCAGGATACGCGCTGCCTGCCATGATGTCAATATTTCCATGCCATGTGGCAGGGAGCGCCCCGTGAATCCGCGCAGCACAAACGCGGGCACGCCGCGCCCGCGTTTGTCCACTTCTGTTTCCGCCTCACTGCTTGGCCGCTATCTGCTTTTGGACTGCGGGAAGAATGTAAGCCGTCAGCAGCGTGTCGTACTCCTGCTGCACTTCACTTGTGATGGGCGACGATGACAGGGGGAGGTCACCGCTGGCGAGGAGGTAGAGGTCGCCGGTCTGGCCGAACGTCCCCTCTTTAATCTTTTCGAATTCCTCCGAATCCGCGTTCGCAAAGTTGAAGACCTGCTCGGGCGTATACGTCGAGAGCTGGTCCGGCGTCAGCTTGGAAACGCTTCGGCAGTGGATGGTGAAGCGGCCGAAGTACAGGTTCTTGTTGTAAACCACGTGCAAGACGCGCTGGAACTGCTGGCCGGGTTTCGAGGGATCGGGATAAATATTGGCGATGAGGTAAATATCAAGCTTGCCATCCATCGACTGATCCAGGAGCTGGTACAGCCGCGCCGTGGGGCCATTTCCGGAAACCGATTCCTTCTTCTTGTGCCGCCTGGGCGCGGCGTTCAGCGATGACGCGCCACACGCCGCGAGGCACAGGATTACGATCACCCACGCCAGGCTCATTCGATGGACGCGAGCCGATTTTTTCATACACCCTCCGCGGCGCCGTCGTGGCCGCACCCGATCGCACGGGAAGCGCCTGCATCCGATGATGCGCCTCCAGCTACTTTTGCTTCGTCATACTAACTCCATCGCGGGCCGTATTCAAGGGAACGGGCAGAAGATCGGCAAACACAAAGCCATCCCTCTCTACGGTCTCGCCAGCCATCACCGGGATCGGCTTCTCGAACATCGGGCCCGCGAAGCAGAACGTATGAAACTCGCCGTTTTCGCCGCAAGGATCGGCGGACGCGGGCAGCGACGCGAGCAAAGATTCATCGAAGAAGCGCCCTGCGAAATCCCGGTCCAGCATCCGGGGGTCAACACATGTGATGTACGCTCTGAGTCCGCCCGCAACCATCTCGTGGGCAAGCTTTGAAGTTTCCCCGCCCCAGAGAGGGAAGAGCGGTTGGATGCCGCTCCCGGCGAGCTTCTCCTCGCGGTAGCGGCGGACATCTTCGAGGAATAGATCGCCAAAGACCATATGGGTAACGCCTTGATCGCGTGCACGCGCCACCGCTTGCGCCATGGCCTCTTCGTATGCGGCGTTTGGGCATGGCCAAGGAAGCGGAACAACGACGAGCGGCAGCCCAAGAGATTCGGCTTGCCGTTGGACCAAGGCTTCACGAACGGCGTGCATCGCCACCCGGCCGTGCGTCGTGTTGACCGTGGTCAGGAGCGCCACGACGTCCACCTCCCCTTGCCGCCGGATGGTTTCAAGAGCCCAGGCACTGTCCTTGCCGCTGCTCCAGGTAAGCCACGCCTTACGCTTCATGGTCATGGTCGATTATACGGGGGACATAAGCCCACGGCCATCCTATGCTGTAGCGGCGGCCTCTGGCCGCCGGTTTTTAATAGTAAAGACCGGCGGCCAGAGGC
>JBOGJT010000127.1:0-1773 GCA_050745065.1 Terriglobia bacterium | reverse complement strand
AACAAGGCGTGCCTGCGTCATCAATTGAGGCTCAGGGATTAGGCGAGTCGAATCCCGTTGCGCCGAATGACACCGCCACGGGCCGCTCCATGAACCGCCGGGTTGAAATTGTAATATCGGGTGAGTCCATCGGGATCGGCGCGAGAGCTAGCGCAGGTCATAGTGCCGGGACAACGTCACAATAACAGCACGATGAAGGGGAGGTGGCGATGGCGTCACGCCGACTGTAGCGGCGGCGTCCCTGCCGCCGAACCGCGCAAACCCATCGGCGGTGTCCTCACGCCGCCGCTACAGAACTCAGGGCTGCACGATATTATTGCGTATCGCGTATCGAACCATCTCGCTGGCAGAGTGAATCCCAAGCTTCCGCATAATATTCGAGCGATGGGTTTCGGCGGTTTTAACAGTGATTCGCAGGCGCGTCGCCACTTCCTTCGTGGTCTCACCTTCCGCGAGGAGCTGAACGACCTCCCGCTCGCGAGGACTTAACGACGGCACGCTGCCATCCCCTCCGGCATCGACGGGTTGTTGCGTTGCGCTCGTTCGACCCGCAAGGTCGATTTGGCCTGGCCGGAGGCGGGAGCTTACAAACCGTTTGCGCCTGCGGACAGCCTGTATCGCCATCACTAATTCTTCGCCGGCGTCAGACTTAAGCACATAACCGTGCACCCCGATGCCCAGCGCCTCCCGCACCATTTCCTCCGAATCGTGCGCGCTGAGAATCAGCACCGCTGTCCTGGCCTCCATTTGGAGAATCCGCCGCGCGGCCTCCAGGCCATTCAATTTCGGCATCGTCAGATCAAGCACAACGATATCCGGCTTCAGCCGGCTGACTTCCGCCACCGCTTGCTGTCCGTCCTCCGCTTCGCCGCATACTTCCCAACCTGGCTGATCATCCAGGAGAGCATGCAACCCCTTGAGAACCACGGGGTGGTCGTCCGCCAGCAGAATTCGAAGTCGCTCCATGGTGCCTAAGTCGCTTTGCGCGACCCTCTCCTGTAACGCCTTAAACCTTCGATCGGTGACGGGGTTGCCGGGGCGCCAGCGCGACCCCGCAGCCACCCTCATGCCAGATTCTAATGCAAGCGCGGGCTGCACAGCAATCCAGTAAAGTCGGTAGTTAGCGCCGGAAAATGTCGGAGCGGCGGTGTGACGCCGGAGTCGTTCACATCGAGCGCGGGTGCGGGAAAACGGGGTGGCCCCATTCCGCTCTGCGATACTGTGGGCGCGGCGCCTCCTTCTTAATGGTGAAGGCGGCAAGAGATAAGAAAATGGCCACGAGTCACGGAGAGCCGGATGCCGGGTTGAGCGTTCCACCGCAAGAGATGGAAGCCCCGAAAAGCTTTCACATCATGACGAAGCCTGCCGGCCCGATCTGCAACTTAGACTGTAAATACTGCTTTTACCTTGAGAAGGAAAAACTCTATCCGGGCACGCCCGATTGGCGGATGCCGGAGGACGTGCTCGAATCCTACATCCGGCAATACGTCGACGCTCAAAGCAGTGAAGCCATCACCTTCGCCTGGCAAGGCGGCGAGCCAACGCTTCTCCGCGTGGATTACTTCCGCAAGGTTGTCGAGCTGGAGAAGAAGTACGCCAGCGGCAAGCGCATCGAAAACGCCTTCCAAACCAACGGCGTGTTGTTGGATGATGACTGGGGCGAGTTTCTGGCCGAAAACAAATTCCTGGTAGGTGTTTCAATCGACGGTCCGCAGGAACTTCATGACCGCTACCGCGTTGATAAAGGCGGCCAGCCCACCTTCAAGCGGGTGA
>JBOGJT010000126.1:0-20117 GCA_050745065.1 Terriglobia bacterium | reverse complement strand
TTCCACGAACGTCTGGATTCCACCTCGGCCCAGGTACCCCTCGGGGGCATCGAGGCCGCGGGGTGGAAATTGGTCTACACAAGTAAGGAATCAGAATTCTTCAAGGCTCGTGAGGCCACGTTCCACGCGATCGCGGTCCCCTATTCCATCGGGCTTGTCCTGCACACGAACGGAGGCATTCTGGACTGCATCGTGGGTTCGCCGGCTTATGACGCGGGAATTTCCGCCGGAATGCGCCTGGTGGCGGTGAACGGGCAGGCCTTTAATGCCCACGTTCTGCGCGCCGCGCTCGAAGCCGGGAAGAACAGCTCTCAGCCCTTGCAGTTGCTGGTGGAAAACGACGATTATTACAAAACGTATTCGCTGGATTATCACGGCGGCGAGCGTTATCCCCACCTTGTGCGGATCGAGGGCAAGCCCGACCTGCTCGACGCGATCTCGAAACCGCTGCCGGTTCAAGAATGATGGGGAGAATTTTTCGGAAATAGGGGGGGCCGATGGGCAGTTCATTGCTGTAGTGGCGGCGTCCCTGCCGCCGGGTTTTCTCTTCCTTCCGGCGGCGCGGACTCCGCCGCTACAATATTTGGTGTCGCTATAAAATGTAATCCTTGTTAGGCCGCTTTTGATTTCGGCAAAAGCCCTTAGTCCGCCACCTCAATCCACTTGACGCTCCTTTCCGTCGTAAGCTAACGTATTAAAGAGAGAGGCGCTCGACAGCGCGTGGGCGTGGATTCCTCTGCTTCAACTCCCTGCCGGAAGCAAATCGATCATCTCTTAGCCGCTGTGCAGGCCAAATGGAAGGTGTTCCTATGCTGCCACCGCAGGAATCCGAGTTGTTTAATCTGACGCAGCGCCTGGTGAACATCGAGTCGATTACGGGTAATGAAACCGCCTGCTGCGAATATCTCGCTGATGACTTGGTACGCAGGGGGTGGAAGGTTGAGACGATACCAGTCTCTGCCAAACGATTTGACGTTTTTGCCTCACGCGGCCAGCCGCAGGTTGTTCTCAGCACTCACCTGGACACGGTCCCGCCCTTCATCCCGGCGAGGGAAGACAGTGATTTTATTTATGGACGCGGGTCTTGCGACGCCAAAGGCATTGCAGCAGCGGAGGTGGCAGCGGCGGAGCGATTGCGAGAAGAAGGGATCGAGAATCTCGCGCTGCTCTTCCTGGTGGGCGAGGAGACGCTGAGCGATGGCGCCTGCGCGGCGAATCGAGTTCCCCGTGGTTCCAAATACCTTATTAACGGCGAGCCCACCGGCAACAAGCTCGCGCTCGGAACCAAAGGCATTCTCCGGATAGACCTTCACGTGCGCGGCAAGATGGCCCACTCCGCGTACCCGCACCTGGGGAAATCGGCAATCGATGCGCTGCTCGACATCCTCGCGGACGTACGCAAGATGCCGCTCCCCGTGGATGAAACGCTGGGCCCTTGTACATTGAATATCGGCGTCATTTCGGGAGGTTGCGCGGCGAACGTGGTCCCCGGCGAAGCGCGCGCGCAGCTCCTGTTCCGCACCGTGCCGCGTGAACTGGGCGCAGCAGATTTGCAGTCGCAGGTTGAAAGCCGGTTGCGGGAGCGCTGCGATTTTGAAATTGTCCGCGACACGCCTGCGCTGAGAATGGAAGCTCTGGATGGGTTCGAGACAGACATCGTGGCTTTCTCAACAGACGTGCCGTCCCTCACCGCGTGGGGCCGTCCGCTGCTCCTCGGCCCAGGTTCGATCCACGTTGCGCACACCGATCATGAGCGCGTCCGCAAGCAAGACCTCGTGGAAGCCGTGGAGCTTTATTGCCGCCTCGTGCGCACTTTGATTGCGCGCGGGTAAGCGGATTTCAACGCAGTGAACCGGCATTCCCGTGAAAGCGGACGCGCCAAGTTGATGAGCCTTCGCCGGCCAACGCGGGCGCGCCGTACGACTTGTTTGCAAGGTACGAGAGGTATAATCCGTAGCAGATGGTTGAAAAGCTCCGCATGCGTGTCATGCTGAGGCACCGAAGGCAATCCGGAGTGGAGCGAAGGAAGAATCTCCCAGATCATCCATTCGAAGCGACCGTAGATTCTTCGCTTTTTTCAGAGTGAAAGCTACAAGGCTTTTCAGCCTTCTGTTAGAGTAAAAGAGAAATTAACCATGAAGAAGATCGAAGTCGGCATTCTAGGCGCCACCGGCATGGTGGGGCAGCGCTTTGTGAGTTTGCTGGAAAAACACCCGTGGTTCGCGCTGGCGTGGCTGGGTGCGTCGGACAAATCCGCCGGCAAAAATTATGCCGAGGCCTGTAACTGGCGGCTGCGAACGCCCATGCCGGAGAGCGCCAGGCGCATGATCGTCAACGAGTGTCGCCCCGGCAGCGCGCCTCATCTGGTGTTCGCTTCGCTCGATTCCAAGGTGGCCGGGCAGGTGGAGCAAGATTTCGCGCGCGCGGGACATGTGGTGGTCTCAAACTCGTCTAACCACCGTATGGAACCGGACGTGCCCTTGCTGATCCCGGAGGTCAACGCCGATCATCTCGCTCTCACCCGCGCTCAGCAGCGACAGCGCGGCTGGAAAGGCATGATCGTGACCAACCCGAACTGCACCACGGTCGGCCTGGTGATGTCTCTCGCGCCGCTCCAATCGGCATTTGGCATTTGTAAAGTTATGATGACGAGCATGCAGGCCGTTTCCGGGGCGGGCTACCCCGGCGTTCCGACGCTTGACATCATCGGTAACGTCATACCCTACATCTCCGGTGAGGAAGAGAAGGTGGAGTGCGAAACCCAAAAGCTCCTGGGCAAGCTGGTGGACGGGCGTGTCGAGCCGGCGCAATTCCCCGTGAGCGCGCATTGCAACCGGGTGCCCGTTGAGGACGGCCACACCGAGTCCATCTCCATTTCGCTCGAGAGCGCCGCAACCTTGGAAGATCTGGTGATGACGTGGCGAAAATACCGCTCAGCGCCGCAGGAGAAGCACCTACCCTCCGCCCCCGCTCATCCGATTGTGGTGCGCGAAGAAAAGGACCGGCCCCAGGCAAGGCTCGACGTGGATACCGAAGGCGGCATGGCAACGGTGATCGGCCGCGTGCGCCACTGCCCTGTGCTGCAGTTCAAATATACGGCGCTCAGTCACAATACAATCCGCGGTGCGGCCGGCGCAGCGCTGCTGAATGCTGAGTTGATGAAGGAAGAGGGGTATCTTGAATAGCTGACGGCCAATTATGACAAGCCGAGTCAGCCTTCCGCGCAGGCGCGACGCTTGATTTTTTATGCGAGACTCCTCAACCGTGAAAACTCTAAACCTGGCTCTCCTCGGCAACGGCAAGATGGGGAAAGCGGTGGCCGCGCTCGCGCCCGAGCGCGGCTTCGAGGTGAAGCTGACGCTAGACGAAATTTCGAACCGCGGCTACCGCGCCATCACGCGGGAGAATTTCAAAGGTATCGACGTGTGCGTCGACTTTACCGCGCCGGATGCCGCCGTGGAAAACATTCGCCGCTGCGCGGCGCTTCAATGCAATCTGGTGGTGGGGACGACAGGCTGGCATGACCGCCTGGACGAGGTGCGCCAGATCGTCGATCGCGCGGGCACTGGCATGGTGTATGGCGCGAACTTTTCCATCGGTGTTGCGCTCTTCTACCGCGCGGCGCGTGCGGTATCGGAGATATTCCAGAGCTACGCGGCCTACGAGCCATATATTGCCGAAGCCCACCACCGCTTCAAGAAGGATTCGCCCTCCGGAACGGCGCTTGAGTTGAAGCGCCAGATCACACCCATTCTGTCGTCGCGCCAAATTCCCGTGGCGAGCCTTCGCGCCGGCTACGTTCCCGGCACGCACGAGCTCGGTTTTGACTCCGAGGCCGACACGGTGGTCCTGCGCCACACGGCCCGCGGGCGGCAGGGGTTCGCCGAGGGCGCCCTGTTTGCCGCGCGGTGGATTGCGGGTAAGCAGGGTTTCTTCGGCTTCGCGGAAATTCTGCAATAGTCTACCGGCATCGCGGAATCGCGCGGCGAATGCCGTCTGGGAGGCAACGCGTTATGGCACTCGAAATCAAGGGCTGCGGCACGGCGCTCGTCACTCCCTTCACGCGCGACGGCGCGATCGATGTGGATGCGCTACGGAGGCTCGTCCGATTTCAGTTGAAGGAGGGGATCGATTTCTTGGTTCCCTGCGGGACCACCGGTGAGACGCCGACACTGGAAAAGGAGGAGTACCTCGGCGTCATCCGCGTCGTCGTCGAGGAAGCGGGCGGTGAGGTTCCCATCGTCGCCGGGGTGGGCGGCAACAATACGCGGCACGTCTGCGACTTAGCCAAGACTGTCAGCCCGCTCGGAGTTCAGGCAATACTTTCCGTCGCGCCCTATTACAATAAACCCACGCAGGAGGGGCTTTTCCAGCACTTCAAGGCCATCGCCGAATCATCGGACATCCCGGTCATCCTTTATAACGTCCCCGGACGCACGTCTTCTAATATCGAAGCGGCCACGGTGGAAAGGCTTTCGAAGCTCCCGAACATCATCGGCATCAAAGAAGCCTCCGGAAGCATTGTCCAGCAGACGGAAGTGCTCCGAGTTGTCGACCCTGCGTTTGCCGTCCTGTCCGGAGACGATGCTTTCACGTTTCCGCTGATGGCCCTGGGCGGCGTTGGGATCATTTCCGTGGTATCCAATCAAATTCCCGGAGCGATGACGCGACTTACGCGGCTATTACGCGAAGGCAACTACGGTGAAGCTCGCAAACTCAACGCCAGGCTCCTGCCATTGATGCAAGCCAACTTCATCGAAACGAATCCGATCCCGGTTAAGGCAGGTCTTGCGATGATGGGAATGCTGGAGGAAGTCTACCGCTTACCGATGGTCCCCATGAAGCCGGAAAACCGCGCCAAACTGGAACAGGCACTGGCCGCGCAAGGACTGCTGCCACGCCAACCGGCGGCTCGAAGATAGTCCCTTCCCTCCGGCGCCCTCGGGCGCCGCCGTTCGGGCCCAAGGCAGAGCGACACCTCTCTGCGCGGTGGATAACCGGCTAAAAGCCTTCCTTGCAGTGTTTATCGGTTGCGATGCTACGCGAGCGCCTTCAGGCCCGTACTCAGGCGGGACTTATACCGTGCGGCCGTGTTGCGGTGCAGGATTCCAGCGTTCACCGAATGATCGATAAGAGCAAGCACCGGAACGGAAAGAGCGCGCGCCGCAGCCTTGTCCTTTGCGTCGAGGGCGGCGCGCAGATCCCGAATCTGATTGCGCAAGCGGGAGCGATGGGAGCGATTGCGCTCCGTCCTCACCGCGGTTTGTTTGACACGCTTCAATGCCGACTTGTGGTTAGCCACTAATCCTCCATCACTAAGGCTCGAACCATTTAGAATACTAAGAACGCGTACCTCCCGTCAAGCCACCTGCGACGCCGAGTTCGTGTCTGGATGTGTGAAGGTGAGTTCCCTAATCGAGTCATCGATCCTGTAGCGCTGACCGCGGGGATTTTTCGCGCTCAAGGTGGTGGCCTCGACCCTGCCCAGCAGCTTTCACGCGGAGATTCGCCCGGCTCACCGTTGTTTCCTCGCTTCGCTCACCCGCTCGAAAATCCTCCGGAGTAGCCTCTCACGCTGGCCGGATGATCATCACTTCGGTAGCCTTGATCAGCGCCGCGGCCGCATCGCCCGCTTTAAGCCCAAGGTCTTCGCACGAGTCCCGCGTAATAATAGCCGTTACCTTCTGTCCGCCGATATCCAGCGTCACTTTGGCGAGCAGTCCCACAACTTTTACCGAAGCAACCCGCCCTACCAATTGATTGCGCCCGCTGATGCGGTGCTCCATTCCAGACGGGCCTCCGTCTTCCCCCTTTCGGTCGACGCCAGGCCTTTGTGAAAGCGCCGCGCGTTTCCGGCCTTTCTGAAAGAGGACGCGGTCAATCTCCGCACGAGGAATGCGATGATGTCCGCCGGCCGTTTTCACGGAGCGGATCTTGCGGCGGTAAATCCACTGCTTCAGCGTTGGATAACTGACGCCCAATTCCTTCGAGGCTTCGCGTAGATGAACCAGATCCATTAATCCTCCCCGGAACGCGGCGGCTCCGAGCGGGCGCCGCGCTTCTGGAACCCGCGTGCGCGGCCCAAAATACATCCAGCTTATGAGAACCCGCATCCAACCGAATGAAGAATTCGGAACGCTGTCAACCGCGGATTGTTTGCGGTACAATCGCGGAGCGAAGCAAGAATCCGCCCGGGCGCGCAGGGAATCGCAATCCCTCGCATTGTAAAATCCCAATCAGGAGGAAACTCATGAAGCGTCATCTGAAAATGTTGATCCTTCCCCTGGTGGTTATCCCTTACGCGGCCATCCTGGCCACGTCGGCGTATGGCAAACAGCACATAACCCAGGCCGAAATTGTGGCCGAAATTCAGGACCGGCTCTATCACGCGCAGGTCTTCAAGCACGGTAGCGTCAACGTTGAATTCCACGATGGCGTGGCCACGCTGACGGGGAGCGTGGACTCCATTGGCGTTAAGGCGGACGCTCAGCGCGCGGCGCAAAAAGTGGATGACGTCGAAAGCGTGGTCAACCAAATCACGGTTAACCCAGGTGACACGGGCGCGGAAGGAATCATCCGCGACGCGCGGAAATCAATCTTGACCTATCCGTTCTACACCATTTTTGACCACATCGTTTTTCAAATGCGCGGAAACGATCTGACGGTGAGTGGGCAGGTAACCCAACCCTACAAGAAAAGTGATATCGGCAATTTCCTCGAGCATATCAAGGGCGTTACCGCGTTCACGAACAACTTACAGGTGCTGCCGGTTTCCACATTTGACGATCAGTTGCGAATCCAGATCGCCCGCGCCATCTACGACGATCCCCTGTTCATGAACTATGGAAACCAGGCGCATCCGCCTATCCATATCATCGTGGAAAACGGAAATGTAACGCTCGATGGCGTCGTGAACTCCGATGTTGACCGCGCGGCTGCCGAAAGAGACGCGCGATTCGCGGGCACCTACTTCAGCTTGAAAAACAATCTCCGGGTGGAAAGCGCAAAGTAGGTGCCGGTTGAGCCGCGTGGACGGCTCGCCCAAAATATCTATGACCGGCGCGCTCTGCCTAGCGGCGCGGAGCGCGCCGCCTCAGCCGTCCCGGAATCGGCGCGTGTAGACCACGTAATCCGTCGCGGCTGGCTTTCCGCCGCCCAGGCGGACTAGAGCAGCGATCTGGCCGCGGTGATAAGCCGAATGCGTCACGAGGTGCTGCAATAAATCAACCAGCGGCGTTTGGAACTCAGCGCCCTTCGTGTTCCTGTAAACCACTGCCGCATCCAGCCGCTCGGGTGTTATGCCGCCGAGAAATTCCTTCCACTGTTGAGCCAGATCGTCAACGGCTGCCCGGCACTCATCCGCGCTTAATTCGGGCCAGGGTGAGGTTAGGGAGGTATCCTGCTGCCGCAGCCGCGCCAGCCAGACGCGCTCGGCGCCAACGATGTGGGTGAAAATCTTGAGCGCACGGCCAATACCCGGTATGGCCGGATCCATCGACGCCAAGCTCTCACGATTCCCCCAGGCGTCGTAGGCGAAGAGCCTTTGAAAATAGCTGGGGAGCTCCATAGCAGCGCGGCGGACCGGAATTTCCCGCCATCCCCCATCGCGTCAGGCGCGATCGAATAACATCACTCATTCCCGTTAGTGATGACCACGTGCGCGCGCCGGTTCTCTTGATAGCACGCCTCGGACGTCTCAGTGCAGAACGGCTTGTCTTTCCCATAAGACACCGTCGCGATATCGTCGCCCGGGATCCCAAGGTTGACCAGGAATTGCCTAGCCGCGTCGGCCCGGCGTTGACCGAGACCAAGGTTGTACTCCTCGCTTCCTCTCTGGTCGCAGTAGCCGCCGATACGAATCTTTACATTCGGATGCGATTTCAGGAAATCGCCATCGTGAGTCAACGCGGTCTGCGCCGAACCTGTGATGTCTGACTTATTGAAGTCGAAAAAAGCGTCTTCCATCTTAGCCCCTGCCGCGCCCGCTCCCACCGCGCCAATGTTCGATTCCTGAACCGAGGCTGCCGGCGGCGCCGCCGGCGTGACGGTGACGCGCGCGCTGCACTCGCCGGCCCCACCGGCGCCGGTGAGGGAGAGCGTATACGTGGTTGACCCGGATGGGGTGACGGAGGTTGATCCCTCTGCTTGCTGCGAGCCCAGGTCCGGTTTCAGATCGATCGTGGTCGCGTTGTTGGTGCTCCAGCTCAGCGTCACGGATTGACCCAAAGTCACATTGGCGGGCGCCGCCGTCAGATCGCACGTGGGCGGCCCGGGCGCGGGCGGAGGCGCCGCGGCGGGCGCGGCAGCGGGTACGGCCGCTGCGGGAATCCGCTTGTGACACGCGGCCGCCAGCACAATCACTCCCAGGATTAAACACAATCCAATCCATCTCGGTGCTCTTCGCATCAGCGTTTCCTCTCTTCCCGTCTTCGCCCGCCCGTCTTGCCTCCCGCGGCTCCGGAGGGTCGCAAGCGGTTTTGCATAAAAATTAGATTTGAATAAAATGAATCTGCTTGTCAATGCAATTCGTGGCATTGCTCGCGGTCATTCGGGCGATAAGCCAGCATGTCTGCTTCTATCGGAACAGGAGCGGCGCGAAGTGGACCAAGTTGTTCCGCCAAACCATCCACGTATGCATTCCGGGCGTTTCGATATTCGTATGCCGAATGCCCTTTGACGTGAGCCACGCGCGGAATTTGCGGTTTGGACCGATGAGATGGTCGTCCGTCCCGCACGCAATCCAGAGCAGGCGAAGCTGTCCGTTGGCTTTCGACGTCAGCGAAGGGAATTCATCGTTATAGTCCGCGCCGAGCCCCCCGGCGCTGAACGAACCCACCCAGGCGAACCGATCCAGATTGTTCAGACCAACGAAGAGCGATTCGGCGCCGCCCATCGAAAGTCCCGTGATAGCGCGGTCCTTCCGGTCCGTTTTCACGCGAAATTCATCCTCTACGCGGGGGATAATTTCGGTGAGCAGGGAATCCCTGAATTTCGTCATGTTCTCTTCGCGCAGATTTGCGCTGCTAAAGCCGGGTCCGGTCCGGGAAACGATCGCGGGAGCGCCATAGCCCAGCGGCATGACGACAACCACCGGTTGCACCTTCTTCTCGTCAATCAGGTTGTCGAGGATGATGTTCGCGCGGCCGACGGCGGTCCAGGCGCTTGCGTCGTCGCTGAATCCGTGCAGCAGGTACAGAACCGGGTATTTCCGCTTTGCCCGCGGATTGTAGCCGGGTGGGGTATAGACGTAGTAATCTCTGTTATCTCCCACAACGCCGGAATGGTAAAAAATATGGTGCACCACACCGTGGGGCGCGTCAGTGATCTCCCATGGCATGGGAGAAGACCCGGGTACCAGCACCAGGCTATCTGGTCCAAGCAGATTCGGCGCTATCATGGAGTTGGACGGGTCAATCAGCCCGACGTGATCGGCGATAAAGGAGTAGCCGTAGATGTTTGGATCAAGCGGACCCGCCGTGGCGCTCCAAACCCCGCGCGCATTCTTTTGCATGAGCACAGGCTGCGCGCCCGAAAGCGCCAGCATGACGTCCTGGGCGTTCGGGTCGCGGAAGCGGAACGTCACCGTGCGGTCGGCGTGCACTTCGGGTGAAACGATGCGCTGGCGGTGCGGTTGATGCGGCGCAGGGTTCGTCGTCTGGCCCCAACCGCAACTCGCGGCGCCGGCGATAAGGAGAGCGCCAGCCAAGCGTCGTGCGTATCTCATGGGTGATTCCTTTCCGGATGACCAGCTTTCGGTTAGTTTTGATGGTGACGAGGGATTATACAACACTAACTCGGATATCTCAGCACTCAGCACTGCGGCAGCGTGATGGCGGGGTTTCAATCCCACCGTAACGAGCGTTTCTTTCGTTCGTTCGTTCGTCCGTTCCCGGCCGCGTTGATGAGAAGTCCGGGCTGGCGGACCGCCCGAAAACTCGCCTTAGCTGTGATACGGAGCGACGCAAAGTATATGCATGCCAACCCAAAATCCGCCAGGGTAAAGAAAATCGTGGGCGTCATTCCGGCCAGGCTCGAATCGACACGCCTTCCGCGAAAGCCTCTCCTCCTGATCTGCGGCCATCCGATGGTCGCCTGGGTTTACGCACGCGCGCGCGCCGCGAAGGAGCTCTCGCAGTTGATGGTGGCCACGGATTCGGACGAGGTTTTGGAATGGTGCCGCTCTCTCCGGATTCCGGCGCTGATCACCTCACCAGCACACCGGTCCGGCGTTGACCGCGTCGCCGAGGTGATGGCCTTGCAATCCCGGGAAGGAGAAGCGGCGGACGTGTACGTGAATATCCAAGGTGACGAGCCTGCGGTAAGCGCGGAACACATCCGTTTGCTCGTTCAACCTTTTCTCAACGATCCGCAAACTGAAATTTCAACCCTGAAGGTCGCAATGACCCGGCAAGACGCGATCGACCCGAACAAGGTCAAAGTGGTTACCGACCACGACGGACGCGCACTTTATTTCTCCCGCAGCCCGATCCCGTATGACCGCGACGGGCAGTGGGCGGGAACGTATTACAAGCATCTGGGATTCTATGCCTATTCGACGGCCGCGCTGGAGAAAATTCGCCGCCTACGTCCTGGTTCGCTCGAACGGGCCGAACATCTCGAGCAGCTCCGCTTCCTGGAGAACACGATTCGCATTACAGTCGTCGAGAGTCAGACAGACACTTCCGGCGTAGACACGATGGAGGACTTGGTTGCCGTCCAGGAACATTTCAAGCGATCGGGCGTCAAGTTTCCGGAATTGCCCGGATAGCCCATTACCATGGCGGCAGTCTATGGCGGGGGCTGCTGGCCTGATCATGCGCGGCGGACTGTCCGGCGTATCATAAGTCGGCGGCGGGCATGTGCCGGAAGGCCGGCGGCCAGGCGCCGCCGCTACAAAATTGAGCCTCGCTGACTTATGACGTCCTGTATAGAACTGGCGTTGGTAGATCGAGGCTACAATTTAACAATCTGCGACGGAGGTTTTCTTATGCAAACGCTGAAGGACAAAGCCGCCGTGATCACGGGGGGGACGAGAGGCATTGGATACAGCATCGCCGAGGTATTGCTGGCGGAAGGCGCCAGGGTTTTCATCTGTGGGCGCAAAGGCGCTGAGGTTAAAAAGGCGTTGGAGACCCTAGCAGTCGGGACTCCCGGAGACAAGGCGGGCGGCATGGAAGCGAACGTCGCGCGCTACGATGACTGCCGCAAGCTGATCCGCGCGGCGGCGGGGCACTTGGGCCGGATCGACATTTTGGTGAACAACGCCGGGGTCGGCATTTTTAGCCCCATCGATCAGCTCAAACCGGAGGATTGGGACACGGTGATTGGTACCAATCTTTCCGGCGTTTTCTACTGCTGCCGTGAAGTGATTCCGTTGATGCGTCAGCAAGGCAGCGGTTACATTTTCAACATTTCCAGCCTCGCCGGCGTGAACGCGTTTCCAGGAGGCAGCGCCTACAACGCGTCGAAATTCGGCCTGAACGGGTTCAGCGAGGCCATGATGCAAGAGATCCGATATGACGGCATCCGCGTGAGCTACATCATGCCCGGAAGCGTGGCCACCGATTTCGCCGCCGCGCCCGGATCGAAACCTCGCGACAGTTGGAAGCTGACGGGTGAAGACGTGGCCAAGGCCGTGGTCGATCTCTATAAATTCCCTTCGACCGCCCTCGCCAGCCGAATTGAAATGCGGCCGTCTCAGCCTCCTCGAAAAAAATAACGGGCCGCCATTCCGGCGGCCTGCTTTGCTAACGCGGGTCATTTTTTTCCGGGATAGCCAGCTCGCGCGGCATCGCCTCGACCGGGTTTGCCTCAGCCAGGTCCTGGCCGCTTGCCGCACCCAGTTCCTTGAATTTACGGGCGGGGATCAGAACGCGGCTTTCGAGCGAACCCGTCGCGTCGTTAAAGGCCGCGACGGCCCTCGCGAGCGCGCCTCCCATTTTGGTGAAGTGGTCGAGAAAGACCCGCAGACGGTCATAGAGTTGTTTGCCCAGCTCGCTGATTTCGCGCGCATTTTGCTCGATGCTTTCCTGCCGCCACCCGTAAGCGGCCGCCTTCAGCAGCGCCACCAGCGTGGTGGGTGTGGCCAGCACGACCCGCTTTTTCATACCATCTTCCATCAGCTCGTGGTCCTGCTCGAGCGCCGCGCTAAAAAACGATTCGCCGGGGAGGAAGAGCACCACAATTTCCGGGTTTTGCTCGAACTGGTCCCAATAAGCTTTGGACGCGAGTTTGTTCATGTGGTCGCGCACGAGCTCGCTATGTCGAGACAGCGCCGCCGTGCGTTCGGCGTCGCTGGTGGCCGAAGCCGCTTGCAAAAAGGCTTCGAGCGGCGCCTTTGCGTCAACGGCGATGCGGCGGCCGCTGGGCAGGTTCACCACCATGTCCGGCCGCAGGCGGCCCGTCTCGGTAGCGAACGTCTCCTGCTCAACGAAGTCGCAGTGCTCGGCCATTCCCGCGAGCTCCGCCGACCGCCGCAGCGTCATCTCCCCCCAACGGCCGCGCACCTGGGGACCGCCTTTCAGGGCGTTCGTCAGCGTGCCCGTCTCCTTCTGCAACTGCTGGTTAATCGCCGAAAGGCTGCGGAGCTGCTCTTCCAGGCTGACGTAAGCCGTTAGACGAGATTTCTCCATCTCCCGGATTTGTTGCTCGTAGCGGCTTAAGGACTCCTTCAGCGGGCTGACGAGGGCACCGATTTCCTTCTGCCGGGTTTCAAGATCGCCCTTGGCCTGCGCTTGAATGGTTTCAAAGGTGCTCCTGGCAAGCGCGATAAAGTGTTGATCGTTGCTCTTCAGCGCTTCTGCGGCGAGGGCGCGAAACGTGTCCGCCAATTTGGTCTCGGCCTCGTTAAGCAGCCGATGCTGCTCCGCCAGATTGGCTTCCGCTTGCTGCAACCTCGTTTCGGCAGCCACGCGTGATCTTTCTTCGGCGTGGATTTTTTCCCGCAGCAGCGGAATCTCCTGCGCCTGCGCTCGAAGCTCGGTGATGGCGCCCTCAGCGCTTCTGATTCGCCCCTCCGCATCGATGCGCGAGGCCGCCAAGCGAGATTCGGCGCGCGCCTTCGACCAGATCCACGTTGCCACACCGCCTATGATTAATCCGGCGATTAAGGTGAGCCAAGAACTCATGAAAAACCTCGTTCAGCGATGACGCTGCGCAGACGCCGCCGCTTAGGCGTTCCGGCACGTCATCCCTGATCATTTGCGCGCAGGACGCCGTTGTTAAGAAGGTTGATGAAAAACTCCTTTTAGCCGTCATTCTGAGCGGAGCGAAGAATCTGCTGTTGTTTCAATTCAATGAATTGCTAGATTCTTCCTTCGCTTCACTCAGGACCGCCTTCGGCTCCTCAGAATGACACCCCTTCCGAGTTTTTCAGTAACCTGTCCGCAGAGTGGGGTAAATCCCACCCACAGCTTCAAACCGGCCGCTGTCAATGGTTCGGGCTAAAGCGCTTCATCCTCGTGCGCAGGGCAGACCGGAACGTAGTTGCACCAGCGGCAGATGAAACCTGGCGCCGCATCAAACCGGCCGCTCCGGATGTTAGCGGCGACGCGGCGGATATCCTCAACGGCGCGGTTCAGATGGTCAGCGGTCCGCACCGAGGAGACCTGCTCATTGCTGGTGAGGTTATAGAGAGTCAAGCGGGCGGCGTTTAAGCCAAAGACCTGCTTCGCCGCGAGCGCATACACAGAGAGTTGAAGACTCTTTTCTGCGTCCTTTTCTGTGCGCGGACGGCCGGTTTTGTAATCCACGAGCTCCACCGCGGAAGTCCCCTGCCCGTGGATCCCGCTTGAGCCGGTGTGGTTTATCTGGTCGATTCGCCCTTCGAGTATAATGTCCCCCAGAGAAAGTTGGAAGCCTCGCTCCAGTTCAATCGCTCCTGGGTCCATCACAATCTCGTTTTGTTTCTCGACAAAGCTGCGAAGTTGATCGAGGCCGGCCTTGCGATAAGTTTCTTCGTGATAGTCGTCGTCGAATCCCAGACTCTTCCAATGGTCCAAATAAAACCGCTGAATCTGTTCCACCTGAGGGAGCACGGCCGCCGGCATCGCATCCTCCGCTTGACTTTGCCGGCGCAGCTCAAAATAATGGCGCACGCTTGCGTGCATCAAATGGCCAAAGGTCAAAACGGCCTGCGGTGCGGTGGGGATCTTGAGCAGATGCTGAAACTTGTATTTGAGCGGGCACGCCAGGTAATCCTCCACGGCCGTGGCACTGAGGCGGAGGGCCCCTCCGGTTTCGTTCAACGGAGCGTCCTCTGCCCACGCGCCAAGCTCAGCGTGCAGGCCTGCCGGTGTTGACGCCATGCGGCCGAAGAGCAAGCCCTGCGCGCCGGCGAGATTTTCAGAAGACGGAGCGTTTACCCGGCTCGTTGCCGCAGGTTGCGGAGCCTCGGAATCCGCGGGTCCCTCAATCTCAGGGAGGTCAATGATTTCGAGATTGTGCGCGCGCACCACCGGGTCCGATAGCAGGTCTTGAATCAGCGCGGATTGCTGGCGGCCCGATTTTGAGACGCTTGAAACATAAAGCCGCTTCTGGGCGCGCGTCAAGGCCACAAAGAACAGGCGGCGCTCCTCCTGTAAATGGATGTCCGGCGGAGGCTGCGGTCCCTTGCGCAATTCGAGAGGAAACTCAATGACGGGCTTGC
The DNA here is from genome assembly GCA_050745065.1 of Terriglobia bacterium. Taxonomy (GTDB): domain Bacteria; phylum Acidobacteriota; class Terriglobia; order UBA7540; family UBA7540; genus RH2-MAG17b. The sequence continues at coordinate 5,470 of JBOGJT010000126.1, read as the reverse complement.
GCTCGGTCGCCGGAAACCGTCTTGGTGAGACGCCAATCATGAAGACCACGGGAAACTCGAGTCCTTTTGCGGCGTGAACCGTCATCATCTGGACGGCGTTTGAAGCGGGCTGCGGCGCTTCAACCTTGCCTCCAGCTTCGATGAAGTAGTTGAAGTACTCGACGAATTCGGCAAGCCGCCTGGTTTCGCTTTTTTCTTCCCACGCGTTCAAGAACGTGGAAAACGCTTCAAGGACGGCGCGATCCGGATCATGCGGTATGGCCCTCCAGTCTAACCGTTTGACAAGCCGGTCTGTCAACACCGTCACCGGCATCGAGCGGGCGAGCCGCTGGAACGCCTTCAGCAAATCGTCAAATTCACCCCACGCAGTCGCGGCGAGCCCGTCGAGGATCTCTTGCGATGGGACGTTCCTGATCGCATCATAGAGCGAACACCGGTTTGTGGAGGCGCGTTGGCGCAAGCATCGCGCAAGCGTTTCCGGAAACCGCCATCGCGGCGCCAGCAGGATGCGCGTGAGGCTTATGTTATCGTGCGGAGAATGGATTACGCGGAGATACGCGCACAGGTCGCGGAGGGCTGTGGCGGAGAGAATGGAGAGGCCGCGAATCGACAGCGGTGCGCCCCGCCGGCGTAGCTCCTGCGCCAGAAGGTCGCGGTAATTGTGCGCGCGGTAGAGAACGGCGATGCTGCCGTAAGATGTACCCTTTCGCGCCAGCCGCTCTATCTCGCCCGCCATCCACGCCGCTTCACTCTCGAGATTCGTTGCCTTCAAGACGTACACAGGAAGGCCATCTTGACCCGATGAGATGAGCGCAGGCTTCCCGGCGTAGCGGTCGTTGTGCGCAATGACCGCTCCGGCCGCGCGAAGAATGTGTTTTGTGGAGCGATAGTTTTGCGTGAGGTAGACAATCTTGTGGCCCGGGAAGGCTTCTCCGAACATTTCAAAGGCGCCGTGCGAAGCGCCGCGAAAGCGGTAGATCGCTTGGTCGTCATCGCCAACCGCCGTGATCGCGTACGGCGGCGGCACGAGGAGCTTGAGTAGCTCCACTTGGGCGTAATTGGTGTCCTGAAACTCGTCCACGAGCACGGCGCGAAACTGGGCGCGAGCTTCTTCGAGTGCGGCGGGATTTTGCCGCCAAAGATCGACGGTTTCGCTCACCAGACTCCCAAGGCTGGAGGCGCCGCTCTCCTCAATCATCCGGCGGCTGGTCCTGAAGACACGGGCCAATTCCTTCTTCTTGGCGATCTCCTCCGCCTCGCGGACTTTTGCGCCAGGGTCCGCGGCCGGGGCCGGCACGACGGAGAGAAATCTTTGCTCGCACTTCCGCACGTAAAGCTCAAAATCACGTGGCTCGATCAGCTCGTCCTGGCAGCGGGAAAAGAAGTCATTGAGGTCATGCAGAAACGCGCCCGGCTCGGCGAGCTTCTGGTAAAACTCAAGTCCGAGATGAGCCATGCGGCGACGCAGGAAAATCCATACGTCGATCTTATCGAGCAACAGCCGGTCCTCATGATGCTTTCGCAGCGTCTGGTAGCAAAAGGCGTGGAACGTTGAGACGGCGGGCAAAGTCTCGAGATGCGGAAGCGCCTGAGAAACGCGGTGCTTCATCTCCCCGGCGGCCTTTTCCGTAAACGTCAAGGCCAGGATGTTTTCCGGTTGGAGGCGCGGATGCTCTGACGTTAAGGAGGCGTTCTGCAGAAGCCTCACAATCCGCTGCGTGATGACGCGTGTCTTACCCGTGCCTGGCCCCGCGACCACCAGCAATGGCCCTTCGCCGTGCTCCGCCGCCTGCGTTTGTTCTGGGTTTAACTCCGGCATGAAACTGAGTCATTATTTCCCGATTGATTGGGTGAATGCAAGTCTCGCTCGATTTTAATCAATTCCCGTGGGGTCGCTTATTGAGTTATTCTAAAAAGCTTGGTTGGAGGACAATGATGTTGACCTGTAATTCTGGCGAAGGAGCGCACCATCGGCCGGTTGGACGTGCTGCCCGGCATCCCGCGGGCGCGCACTTCAAGATTCGAGCGCTTGCTTTCGCTGCGATCCTGGCCGCGGCGATCTGGGTCCCTTCGGCGGCGCGCGCGCAAGACAATTACGAAATCCAGATCTACGGCTCCGAATTGGTTGCTCCTCAGCACACGCTGTTTGAGCTCCACAATAATTTTACGTTTGTGGGTACCAAACAGACGGAGGATGGCTTTCTACCCACGGAGCACCAGGATCACGAGACGCTGGAAATCACACACGGCTTCACCGATTACTTTGAGACGGGCTTCTATATTTTCACCGCGTATACGCCCGGCCACGGCTATAGCTGGGTGGGCGATCACATCCGCCCTCGGTTCGCCATTCCCGAAAGCTGGCACTGGCCGGTGGGGCTGAGCATTTCGAACGAAATCGGCTACGCGCGGCGGCCGTGGGCGCCCGACACGTGGACGTGGGAAATCCGCCCGATCATCGATAAGCAGATGGGCAGGCTTTACTGGTCCATCAATCCCGATTTCGACCGCTCCTTCTATGGTCCCAGTAAGAGTAAAGGGTATGAATTCGAACCCCAGGGCAAGATCAGCTACAACGCCACCAAACTCGTTGCTTTGGGAGTCGAATATTACACGTCACTCGGCGATGTAACGGGATTCGACCCGCTCACGGAGCAGGGACACCAGATTTTTGCGGTGATCGATCTGAACGTGGGGCCGAAGTGGGAAGTTGAATTTGGCCCCGGTTGGGGCCTGACCAAGATAGGCGACGCGCAAGACCACATGATCCTGAAATTAATCCTGGGGAGGCGGTTCAACTGGTAGCCGCCGCTGTGCCTGCTCCGGATCGATGTTCCTTGACCGCCGGTGCTCGCTGTTGATCAGAGCTGCGCTAAGCGTGGCTACAACGGCGAACTGAGTCTCGGGGCCATTTGTAATCTTCTTCGCAGTCTTGGCGGAGAGGCAGGGATTCGAACCCTGGGTACAGCCATTCAGCCGTACAACGGTTTAGCAAACCGCCGCCTTAAGCCACTCGGCCACCTCTCCCGGCACGGCTCTATGGATGTTAGCACGAATTAGCCCCGAGCAGCCGCCCCCAAATGTAACGGGTGCGGCGGCGCTGTGCCATCAATAAAACAAATATTTTCTCCAGCGCACGTCAGACTTGCCCATCATGCGCATCAACTGGCGGCTGGTGTGGAGCGTAAATGGACGAGGCGGACGCAACAGCTTCAAACCGGCCTCTTCTGGAAGGCGGTCACCTTTCCGATTGTTGCAGGCGTGGCAGCAGGCTACCAGGTTATCCCAGTCGGTTCGCCCCCCCCTCGAGCGGGGGACGATATGGTCCAGGGTCAACTCGCCAGCGGGAAAGATTCGGCTGCAGAATTGGCAGGTGTAGCGGTCGCGCAGCAGGATGTTTTTCCTTGAGAGCGCCCGGGTCTGGTGCGGAATACGGCGGAACTCGCGGAGCCGGATTACCGATGGAACGCGCATCGTCAGGCGCGGCGCGTGCACGAAGTTCCCGTCTTCCTCCTCCGTCGTGGCGACACCCTTGAAAACCAGGACCACCGCGCGCCGCACGGGGGTGACGTTAATCGGCTCATACGATGCGTTGAGCACAAGCACCGGCGCTTGCAGCACGTGTTGATCGGATTCGGGCACGTTCCTTCACCAGCGAAGCCTAAACGCAACCCAGCGTGCGCACGGAAACACGCGCCGGGCCCGCGGCAAAACCAGGAACTCCACGAGCGCTGCCTTCCTTGGCCAGCACCATAAAGACCATCAAAATTCATTATCTTCGGCCATCGGGTAAATCGTCAACCGGCGGTGGAAAAGGGTGGGAATCGGGGAACTGCGGCGTGGCCCGGGCCAACGTCAATACGGCGACCTCTTTCGCACCCGCGCGCTTCAACGCATGCGCGCAGGCAGAGACGGTGGCGCCGGTCGTCATCACGTCGTCGACCAGGATGATGCTTCGCCCCGATGCCCTGCCGGTGCGTTCCATCTGGAATACGCCCCGGACGTTCTCCTGACGGGCGCCGTGATGAAGACCGCTCTGCGGCGGGGTCGGCCGCGAGCGCACGAGCAGACGGGCTTCGAGCTGCACGACGCGCGGTGCATCTCTCTTGAGCGCCCGGTGTAATCCCGCGGCCAGAAGGGTGGACTGGTTGTAACCTCGTTCGCGCTCGCGGGCGGGGTGCAGTGGAACGGGGACGATCAAAACAGGCGCTCCGGCGCGCATCATCGCGAGGCTGTGCGCCGCGGGCGCAAGGAGCTCTCCGAGATGGCTGCCCCAGCGCTCGCGGCGGCGGAATTTCAGTTGCAGGATCAGGTCCCGCAGCGGATAAGCATAGATGCCGTAACTGCGCGCGCAGTCAAACTCGTATCCATCGCGGCGGCACACACCGCAGCGAATCGTGCTGCCCTCATCGGCCGGCGCCACCGAGGCAAGCGGGATGCCGCAGCGTGAGCAAATGGGTCCATCCCAGGGCTTGATCGCGTCGCGGCAAACAGCGCAGATTCCTATCCCGGTAGACCACATTACTTCCCGATTGCAGATGGGGCACGCGGTGGGGAAAAGAACGGAAACGATCCCGCTGGTGGATTGATGGAGGAGGGAGAAAACGTCAGTCTGGCGGGATGTGTGAGGAAGAAGGCGCACGTGAGGAGGGCTACCTCCAGCCGATTGCGAGGCAGCGGGGCGCCGCCGGCCGCGCTTTGCGGATATCCCACTCGCGCGACATTAAATCACGCCGGGCGAGTCCCTGAAAAACTTCCGAGCCGCGTCATTCTGAGGAGCCGAAGGCGGTCCTGAGGGAAGCGAAGGAAGAATCTCGCGGGTCGTTGGTTCAAGACAACAGCAGATTCTTCGCTTCGCTCAGAATGACAGCCAAAGTGATTTATTCAGCAACTTGCCAGCCCTTCACGAATAGGCGCTCGAACGGCGGTTAAAGCAGGCCCGCGTCCTGCTTGGCCTGGCATTCGATGCAGTGGCGCGCCCAGGGAACGGCATCCAGGCGCTTCACTTGCACTTCTTCCTGGCACTCGATGCATTTGCCATATGAGCTGGTTCGGATTCGCTCGAGGGCCTCATTGACCAACGTAAGAATCTGCCGGTTGTCGTTGCTCTGGTGGAATAGAAACTCTTTGGTGTAAGCGTTGGCGGCTTTGTCAGCGATATCCTGAGTCCCTTCCTCGTCCGCTTCACGCCCGTCCTGATCAGATTTAGAAACCATGCGCAGGAGCTCGTCTTGCTTTTCAAGCAACCTCTTGCGATAGAGATCGACCTTCTTCTTATCCATGGGGTACCTATGCCGGCGCCTGCTTCCAGATTCAAAACTTCTAGTTTAAGAAGCTCCTTACTGGGTGTCAAGCGATGGTTTTGAATCAATACATGATGTCATAAGTCAGCGACGTTCGACTCGGTGTAGCGGCGGCCTCCGGCCGCCGGGATTGAATAAGAATAAAAACCGGCGGCCAGAGGCCGCCG
>JBOGJT010000125.1:0-19021 GCA_050745065.1 Terriglobia bacterium | reverse complement strand
GCGCGGCGCCGCGCACCGGCTTCCCTTCGCCGACGGGAGCTTTGATCTTGTCGCTGCCAACGGGATTATCCAATGGGTCGGCCTCGCGGATCACTCACGCTCCGTCGGAGACCTCCAGCAGGGGTTTCTGAAAGAATGCCGGAGGGTTTTGAAACCTGACGGCGTGTTGTTTTTAGGCGTGGAGAACCGCTACGGTGCGACGCAACTGTTAGGGGCGAGGGACCACAGCGGCTTGCGCTATACCAGCGTGATACCCCGGAAGCTGGCGGACATCACGGTCAGACACTTTCGCAGGACGGGAGGCAGGTTCAGCCGGCGGTTCCGGATGGATAATGACTGGCGCGACTATCGCACACACACCCACAGCATTCGAGGCTATAAGACGCTGCTCAAGGGTTGCGGGTTTGAGGACGTCCAAAGTTACTGGGCGTATCCCTCGAATAATCAGCCGAAAATCATGGGCCGAATCGAAAACGGGAAGTCGCTCCGGGCCTTGCTGGATTACAGCCGGCAAACCCTCGACATACGGATTCGTGGATCCGCGATCTCCCGCAGCGCGCTTCGGCTGCGATTTCTGACCGGCCATTCAATCTTGTCACGGTGGTTCTTACGGCTTTCACCTGATCTGGTCTTCTTCGCCCGCCCGGCACGGAATCCTGGCGGTGAAAGCACCTTGGACAGCGTGGTGGGACAGTACACCATCCGCTGCAGCGGATCGAACAAGATTATCTGGTGGGACGTGGACGCTCCCGGCAGAAGTCAAGTCGTTAAAATGGCGCGATTCCCCAACGACGAGAAGGATGTGGAGGTGGATGAAAACCAAACCGCCAGATACAACCATACGCCAATCACAAAAGAGACCCATGGTCAGTGGACGCTGTTCCGTGAGCCGCTGCTCCGGGCTCGTTCGATGGATGCTCTGAGTGAGAAGGAAAACCTCGCGGCGATCTCGGTTCTTCTGGCGTTACAGGCTGGGACTCACTCAGGCCTGTGGGATGCGCGGGACTTGGCCGAAGAAATTGCCCGCAACTTGCAAAGATTTTGTGACCTGACCCGCGACGTCGGTCTGCGCCAACTGGCGGAGCGCGATTGCCGGACGCTGTGTGACGCCGTCGCCGCATCCACAGTTCGCGTTGTTACCGAGCATGGGGATTACGTCCGGAATAACATTCTTTGGGATGCTGAAGGGCGAGCCTATCTCATCGACTGGTCCCACAGCCGCGAGGCTGGCGAGCCGCTTTTTGATTTTTCCATGCTTTCGCAGATCCATTGGGAGACATGGAGGGAACTGTCCAGAAGGACCGGCAAGCCGTCCACCGCGCCCGCGCTCAAATCGATGATCGCGGCGTTCACAAAGGCCACGAACCTGAAGCCGGAACTCGCCTACGCCTATTATCCCTATTCGTTGCTGCGCAGGATTCTCCGCACGGGGCCGTTCTACCGGCATACCCTCGTTAAGTATTTCCGCGACCGGCGCTTTCCACAACCGGATTGACACTCCCACAAGCGATGGAATCTATTTATTACTCCGTGAGCAAATCCTGGAAGTACGCGTTCAGGAGCCGGTTGCCGGGGTCGTACTGCTTCCGGGCGGCGGCGAAGACTTTCAGCCGGTCTCCCATGGACTTCTGTGCATAGGCCCGCGTTACACCGTAAGTCTGGTTGAGGAGCGCAGACCCACCAAGGTTGGAACAAAATTCGTTGTAAGCTTCGAGAAACGGCTTCCATCCCTGGTTGCCGGTGGAAACGGGGTCCACGGTCATGACGGTGCCGTCGTAGGAATACGAAAGCAGCGACTCCTGGTCTTTGGCAATCCGATAACCCACGCTCAGCATGTTGGAGCGATACCCTTTCTGCTGATAGTAATCCCTGGAGAATTTGAAATACGCGGGCAGCACGCTCGCGTAGCGCTCCTCGGGGAACGCCCACAGGCTGAAGGTATAACGGCTGTTTGTCGAAACCGGAGGGTAATGGATGATTTGATCGGTGGCAACCGTGTAATCGCTCTTGATGAGATGGGTGAGCTTGAAGCGCCAGAGGGCATTGAACTCGTCCACGGCTTTGTAGCGAACGGCTGGGCTCGCGATGGTCGTTTCGAGTTCATGGCAGAACAGAGGCCCGGCCGTTCCCCACATGAAATTGCGCAATTGCCATACGTGCCGTGCTGGGCTGCCTGTGGCGCCGGGATTGTATTTCCGGAACTCCACGGTGATCAGGTTATCAAACGGAAACGTGTAAAACATCATCGACTCGTTGCGGGCCCAGAGATCGGGCAGCTTCGTCACGAAGTCCTCTAAAGTGAACGTCTCGTGGTAGACCGCCATGGGCAGGATGGGGCGCACGCGAAATGTTGCCTCGTATACGATGCCGAACAAGCCATAGCTCGAGCGAACCTTTTGCATCAGCTCGCGCTGATCCCCCGTAACTTCCAGGAGCTCGCCCGACGGCAGCACCATCTTGACGTTCGTCACGTAAGAGCCCACCTGACCGAACTCGCCGGGCATCGAGCCGTCCTTTGTTCCCGCGCACGCCGCCGCGCCCACCGAGAGACTGCCAATCTCCGTGTTCACGTAAAGTTGCAAGCCGTGATTTTCAAGCTCGTGCGCGATGTCAATGTAGTGTGCCCCCGCCTGCGCGGTCACCGTATCGCCGGTAATGCTCAGGATGCGGTTCATGTTGCCCATACTCACGAGGGTTCCACCGTCCGCGACGCCGCAGGGCGTCGTCGAGTGGTTGGAACCGACCGCCCTCACCGGCGACGGATACTTCACCGGGTCTTTCAGAATGGCGATGATGTCTTCCTTCGAGTTGGCCTCCACCAATATCTGCGGGTGAGAAACGAGATCCCCAAACCAATTCGTGATTTCAATGCTTGCCATCGGAATTCTCCTTTTCTTGACACAGTAAGGTGCGAAATGAAGCCGCGTCTATATAATGGAGGCGTCCGCGCTCCTTTGGACCGCCGCCCGAGAATGAAAACGGTAGTTGAGTGTCCACAAAATAGGTATACATACGGCCTCGACATCTCCAATGCGCCATCGACCTCGCCGCTTCCACCCATTGCTATCATAACTCGGAAGTATTTTCATAAGCTTTCGCGGACCGTAGGCCCTACATGACATGCACAAAAACAATGTACGCGCCACCCGCGGCTTTTAGTCGTGCCATGCGAAGAAAAAAGCCGCAGAGTTTCAAAACGCGAAACTCTGCGCTACCTGCTCTAAACCGGCCTCTGACCAAATTTCTGCGTTTTTACATGCGCGCCGACACTTCTCTCCCAGAAGACAGTCGAGCGCGTTCTTCACGCCAAAATGCCGCTTGATCGTCCGCGTTGCCCGGCACTGCTGTACCCAAATCTTGTGAAATCTCATGGTCGCCGCGATGCCTCGGGCTTTCCCTGGACACCAAAATCACCGGACCTTCGCTCTATGCGCCCCGCTTGACGCTTACAGTGTTTCAACGCGAAGCGCATCACAAAGGATGAGGAACGTTCCTGGAGATCCATCTGTGCTAGAATCGCTTCCATGCCAACACCTGATCTCGCCGAGGTATGGAAAGAACACACCAAGCACGAATTTGTGACTCGCGACACCGAAGCGACTCTCGCCACCATGGTGGAGGATGCCGACGTCAACCGCGTGCCCGTGATGACCGGCGGATTCGGAAAGGTCGCTTTGCGTGACTTCTATTCGCGGCGCTTTATCCCGTGTATACCGCCCGACACCAAGCTCACGCCTGTCTCACTGACCGTCGGCGAAAACCAGATTGTTGATGAGATGATCTTTTCCTTCACGCACACGCAAGAGATGCCTTGGATGTTGCCCGGCGTCTCTCCCACCAACCGCCATGTTGATGTGCCGGTCGTCGCCATCGTCCAATTCCGGGACGGCAAACTCGCAAGCGAACACATCTATTGGGACCAGGCTTCTGTGCTCAAGCAAATCGGGCTCCTCACGGGCCCTGCGCTGCCGGTTTTCGGAAGCGAGACGGCTCGCAAAGTACTCGATCCGCAGTTCAACCAAAAACCTGCGCAGGAAACGTAGCAGGTTGCTCAAAAAGCCATTTGGTCTGCCATGCGTTCCTGCGCCGCGCAGGCACGCTCTATTCGTCTGCTGATCCAGCCCGAGGAACTGCCGCATCTGAGCTAAAACGGAGCACCGCGCCCAGAAAAAATAAACGTTATGTACCCCACTTGACGCTTACCATAAATCGCAACAAGCACGCGTACCACACCGGCGCCGGAAAGCGGATGCTGTCGATCTGACCCCAACCCCGAGAACCGGGGAAGAATATAGTCACGCGACCCTTTCAGGATCAAGTTGGTCTTCCATCGACTTGAAGAAACGGAAATACAGGTAAATATTCAAACTCATCACCAGAGCGTACGCGTAGAACGGCAGTCCAAAATCGGCGATGTCAAACATATATCCGGTAAAGGCGATGGCGCCGGAGGACGACGTGAGGCGCGCCACCTGGTTCAATCCCAACGCGCGGCCGATCTCGTCAACGTTCACCAGTTCGGTGAGAGCGGTCTGTTGCACCGGCACGGAAATAACACGGAACGCCGGTGTCACAAGATAGATGGCGAGGGCGAGCGGGAAGAGATGGAACAGCGGCATGGCGAGGAGAAGTACCGTCCCGAAACCCCGCGTGAAAGCGACCGTGCGTACAAAGCCCCAAAAGCGCTCGAGCCGCGGCGCGACCAATATGGCGCAAGAGCCCAGCGAGCCAGCGATGAAGCCGTAGACCGACATCTGCGATTTGGGTAAGTGATAGACGATTACAAAAAACGGAATGAGAAATGGAATCACCAACCCTGACGCAAAACCGTTAAGCGCGCCCGTCAGGCTGAATTTTCCGATCACGGATTTGCTGCTTAGCGTGCGGATGTTTCCGCGGTATTCGCGGAACTTGACCGGGGCCAGCGTGGCGATGCCGAGCAAGGAAATGATCGTGGCCGCGAGAAAGACGTTGTGGACGCTGAAGAGGCGAGCCATGAGCGCGCCGAGCGCGGCGAAGATGCCGCTGATGAACGTGAAAAGAGAAAACACCGAGGTGCGATTCCTGGTGGTCGTCAATTGCGCGAGGGAAACGATTTGAATCGGCTGCGCCGCGCCGCCCACGCCGCCGCCCATGAGCGATCCGGTGGCGGAATATCCGCCCAACATGCAGGCGATAAAGAGCATCAGCAAATGCCCTGAGGCGAAGATCAGCGCGGAGCTGAGGGGCAGCGTAAGGCCCACCGCGATGAGCGTTTTCTTTTGCCCCCAAACGTCGGCGAGAAACCCAAAAAAAAGTCCCAGCGCGGCGGTGGCCAGCGCAGCGGAGGTGTAGAGCAGGCCCAGAACCAGCGGCGATTGGTGCAGCGTGGTGAGGATAAGGTACGGGAAGGCGATGGTGATCATGCCTGCCGCGAGGCTGCGCGAGACCCGGAAGACCGCCAACAGAAATAGGTATTGATTAGTCGTCATCGGGCGCCGCCGCTACAAATCTGATGAGTCATGGGAGGGAGATGATTCAAGAGGAAGGCAAGGGTGGTGCGGCGCGAAGCGGGCGTCAATTAACCACTGCGGGGCGGCTGGATAGCGGGATCGCCCTGCACCGACGCAAGACCGAAGGTGTTACTCTCCCCGGATGGACGGCGCCTTTGAAAGGTGGCCGGGTCTGCTAACCCGCTTGAACGGGCGCTGTAGTCTGGCGCGCAGCGCTGCCGCGGAAAAAGGAAGGGTCACCCTCGAGCGAACCCCGGCAAGGTCGGCATCGTTTTCGTCCTGTAATGCGGTCCCGACAGGATCTGGCCGCGACAAAGCAACTTTTTTCTCCGGCCTCGACCGAGAGCCGCCGCGGCGGCGCAGAACGCTAATGCACTTTGATGATGACGATCGCAAACGTGTAAAGCGCCAGCGATTCAATGAAGATCAAGCCCAGAATCATGAAGAGGAAGATGGCAGGGCGAGCGCCGGGATTTCGCGCAACGCCTTCGCAGGCGCCGCCTGCGGCTCGTCCCTGCCCGATGCCGCAAAGCCCGGCGGCAATACCCATGCCGATGCACGCCGCGAGAGGGCCGAGGTTCGTCCCGCCTCCCGCCGCGGCCGGCGCCGTGCCTTGCGCAAGAGCCGGAACGGCCAGGAAAAGGCCCGCAAGTCCGGTGAACAATAGAGCAATCTTCTGTCGCACTGTTAATTCTCCTTTGGCTTCCCATACCGCAAGGGCAAGAAGCCTGTATTGAAATGATGTCGCGGCAAAAAAGCCGATTCTTCGCCGCCGGGTTCAAAGCCGCAGGCTTCGGAAAGCGCGAAGTCTGCGCTACGCGGCGCCCACTAGGGATGATAGAGGTAACGGCTCACGCCGGGGCCCTGCGTTAGTGCTCTTCCATCAAGGCCAGGCTGATATAGAGCAACGGCAAAATCATAAAAATATATGCCTGAAGCAGCGATTCGAAGACGTGCAAGCCCATGAAAATCGCCGGTACGGCGATGGGAATCATGTTCGTGAAAATGGTTTCAAGCATGCTACTCACCAGCATATTGGCCCAAAGCCGGACGCTCAACGAAAGCAGGCGAAGGACGTTGCTGAATATTTCGACCGGAAACATGAGGAAGGCCAGTATCATCATGGGCCCGCAAAGATGCTTCAGGTAGCCGAGCACGCCGTGGTGGCGAATTCCCTGATAGTTGTAATGCAGGAAAACGACCACGGCACAGCCAAGCGGCACCGCACCGTGCGCCGTGGGACTTTCGAGACCAGGGATAAGACCCATTAGATTGCAGAGGATGATGAAGATGCCGAGCGTGCCCACGAGCGCGACATACGGGCGCCCGTGTTCACCGACGACCTCGTCCGCCATGTTCCGCGTAAATTCAACAACCCATTCCATCAGCATCTGGAACTTGCCGGGCCGCTCGACCGAGAGCCTGGAACGAAGGATGATCGCCCCCACGATGATGATGAGAATGATCAGGATCTCTCCCGCCACGTAATTCGGAATCGGATGGGCGGGATCGCTGGGAGGGAAGCCGAGCTTCACCAGGAGCGCCGTGACCACGCCGCCGAACAGTTTGTCTAATAACGCTGCGAAATATCCCATTGCCTTTAATGAAAAACCGTCGTGAGCGCAGGGCCGGTCACCACCGGCGCGAACCCCCCGGAAACATCATGCCACGCACTTGATACAGGCACTCAACTACGCCGCCTGCCAACGGAACGAAAAGTCCCACGAGCACGGCTCCCATCGGCAGCCATTTTGTCCGGTAGAAAAGGTAGAGAGTGCCTAGCAAAATAGGATAGCGTAGGATGAGTTTTATGACCAGCCCTTTTGTGACCGCCGCCTGGCCACCGCTGAGCGCGCGGGAAACCGCCCCCATGAGCCAGAAATACCCCAACACGGAAATGACCGAGCCCGCCGCCACTCCAGCGGCGAAGACGGGGTGGCCAAACGCCGCCGTGCCCACGGACGCGACGGCGCCCACCCCAATCATCCATCCCAGGATCCGGCGCTCAATTTGCGCCGTCGTCTCGCCTGCGTCCGGCATTCTTTTCCTGCCTCGTAATCAGCATCAGAATTTCCACGATGCCCGCCGCCGTTCCGGCAAAAATCCCCAGGAGCGAGAGCGCCAGCCCGGTATGAAGAAATCCGTCTAGAAAATGACCTATAAAATATCCGGCCACCGCGCTCGCCGGGATCATGCAGCCGAGCGTCGCATAAAACAGGGCTCGCGCCCACATGTCTGAAGTTTTTGGCATCCGGGCCTGGCATCGCACCCGCCGCAGCATTGCCGGGTTCGTCTACTTCTGCCGGGGCAGCGCGGGTACGCGAGGGAACTTTCGCGGAACAATGCCCTCGCCTTCCTTTATCGCAACAATCTGATTGATGGGAATGCCGGAATACTTCTCGGCGGCGCCGCTGGGCCAGCGGATTTCCAGCGACTCGATGGTGCTGCGCTGTCCGAGACCGAAATGGACGCGCGGGTCGCTCGCGCTCATGTAACCCGCTCCGCCCACAGCCTGCCGTACCTGTGCGAAGTCTTCCGCGGTGAGCGTGAGGCGCGCGCCAACGCCGTCGCGGTTGGACTTGGTGCCGATCAGAAAAACTTTAAGCCAGTTGTTGGCGTTACCGCCGTCATTGCGGAGGAGTTGGGGATAATCGCCGCGGTTGTTGACGGCAAAATCCATGTCGCCATCGTTGTCGTAGTCAGCCGCCGCCATGCCGCGCCCGGCGGTGGGCCTCATGAAATCAGGCCCCAACTGATCGGAAACCTTGGCGAACTTCCCTCCCCCAAGGTTACGAAACATGAGCTTCGGCTCTTTGTAGCTCACCTCAGAGTGGTAGAGCCGGATGTTATCAAGCATCGCGCTGTTCACCTGGCAGATATCGATCCAGCCGTCGTTATCGTAATCCATGAATTTCATGGTGACGCCGCTCAGGAAAATAGCTTTGTTTCCGATGTCCGAAGAAAACGTCGCATCATCAAACGTGCCGTCGTGGTTGTTGTGGTAAAGGCGATTGAGCTCAAAATCGAGGTGCGTGATGTAAATATCTGCCCAGCCGTCGCCGTCCACGTCTTCCGCGTCGATACCCATGCCAGCCTCGTATTTTCCGTCCGCGCTCGCGGCGATGCCCGAGATAAAGGAATCGTCCTCGAACGTGCCGTTGTGCTTGTTGATGAATAGGAAGTTAGGCCAGGTATCGTTGGCGATGGCGATGTCGATCCAGCCGTCGTTGTTGAAGTCGGCGCAAACCACGCCCATGCCCTTGGCTTCGGGAACGCCCACGCCGGATTTCAACGAAACGTCGGTGAATGTGCCGTCGTGATTGTTGTGGTACAGCTTGATCCTCTGGCCGCGATAGTTGTCAGGATGGCAGTACGAGCGGTAGCCTGGCCGGTGCTCGCCGCAATAAAGGTTATTGGCGGGCGTCCACTCGATGTAATTACAAACAACCAGATCGAGATACCCGTCGCGGTCGTAATCGAACCACGCCGCGCTTGTGGACCAGCCGCCCTCATCCGCCACGCCCGCCTTCGCGGTAACGTCCGTGAACGTTCCACCGCCATCGTTGTGATAAAGGATGGCGCGACCGTAGCCGGTAACGTAGAGATCAGGAAACCCGTCGTTATCGTAATCTCCAACCGCACAGCCCTGGCCGTAGTGGCCCGTCCCGCCCACGCCGGCCTGCTCCGTGACATCGGTAAACGTGCCGTCGCCGTTATTGCGGTACAAGGCGCACCGTAGTGGATGCGGCGGTGTATAGGCAGGAGTCCGGGACGACTGCACCAGGAACAGATCGTAGAGTCCGTCCTGGTTATAATCGATCCAACCCGCGCCCGTGCCCATCGTCTCCAGATACAGTTTTTGCGAGGAGGCCGTCGAGTCTTGCAAAAAATTGATCCTGCTTGCCCGGGCAACGTCCGTGTAGCGCACCGTAATGGCCGGCGCCGCACGCGCAACACCCGCTCCCAACCCATATAGGCCCGCCCCCGCTGCCGCGGCGCGAGAGAAAAAATCCCGGCGGGATAACTTTGCCAAGTCCGTCAGCCCCTTACCCTTTTCCATTTTCCTTTTCCGGGTTGCCAGCCGAATACCGAAATTCTTCTTTTGACTTTCGTACCGGGCGCAGCCTCGAAAATGCTCTAAAGCGCGGTGCGTGAGGGCCGTGTGTCAGGGCACGACTTTAGTCGTAACGATTCAGCGCGCAACATAAGCCCGGTTCCAGCCGCTGCTGCTCCCGTGCTGCTTCATCAGGGGCCAAAGCCCGTCCCTTTCTTCCGCTCTACGGCATGGCTGAAGCCATGCCCTGACACAAAGCGGCGGGTTCGGAGTGATTTTCATAACCTTTCGCGGGTCGAAGGCCCCGCAGCGCTGCGCGGAATCTGATTTTGTATTACTGAGGATTACATTTTATAGTGACGGTTTTCGCTGTAGCGGCGCTCTCGGAGCGCCGAAATGACGGCGGCCAGAGTCCGCCGCTACAGAGTCGAACGTCGCTAACCTATGACGTCATGCATAATTTCGTATTCCCTCAAACGACTTGTCCAAAATTCGGATTCCCTCGTCAATATCGGCGCGGGTGGCGTTCAGAGGAGGCGCAATGCGCAGCACGTTGCCATAAAGGCCGCCCTTGCCAAGAAGCAAGCCGTTCTCGCGGGCGCGATCCATCAGCCGGTTGGTTTCCTGGGGCGCCGGCTCCTTCGTTTTGCGATCCTTGACCAACTCAACGCCCAGCATCAAGCCCATGCCGCGCACGTCGCCAATCAGCGGGTGTTTTTCCATTAACCCGTCAAGCCCTTTACGAAAGACCGCGCCCATCTGATCGACGTTTTGCAGAAGATTCTCTTCCTCGATCACCTGAATGGTGGCGCGCGCCGCGACACAGGTCACGGGATTTCCCCCGAAGGTGGAAATGGTCATGCCCTGGAACGCGTCCGCCACTTCCGGCGTGGCCACCGTCACGCCCACGGGAACTCCGTTCGCCATGCCTTTGGCGGAGGTCAAAATATCCGGCTCAACTTCCCAGTGCTCAATGCCAAACCACTTCTTACCGGTGCGGCCAAAACCCGTTTGCACTTCATCCGAGATAAATAGGCCGCCATATTTTTTGACGATATTAAAGGCGATCTTGAAATATTCCTTAGGCGGGGTGATGAAGCCGCCCACTCCCTGGATGGGCTCGGCAAGGAACGCAGCGATCTGCCCGGAGGTGGTGGTGCGGATCACGTCTTCGATGTCCTCCGCGCAGGCCACGCCGCAACCGGGATACGTGAGGCCGAGCGGGCATCGGTAGCAGTACGGACTCAAGGCGTGTGTGATGCCCACGCTGATCACACCGCCTTTTCGCCACGGAGACTGCCCGGTGAGTGATTTTGTGAGCAGGGAGTGGCCGCTGTAGCCGTGCCGAAGCGCGACAACCTCAAAGCTGCCCGTGGCCATGCGGGCCAGCAACACAGCCGTTTCGTCGGCCTCCGTGCCGCTATTGGTGAAGAAGCTCTTCTGCAGCCGGCCTGGCGTGATCTCCGCCAATTTCTCCGCCAGCCCCACGATGGCCTCGTTAGGATAGACCGTGGTCGTGTGCTGCATGCGGTCCACCTGCGCCTTGATTTTGCCGGTAATCTTGGGGTTGCAATGCCCCACGCCTACGGTTAGCACGCCGCCAAAGAAATCAAGATAGCGCTTTCCCTCGATGTCCCAAAGATATTGCCCTTGGGCCCGGTCCGCGACCAACGGCTTGGTGTAATAATTGACGACGCAGGGAAACAAGTATTCTTTGTGTTTCTGCAATACCTCTTCGCGGTTCATTCTCTTCTCACCCTCGTTTTCAAGATAGACGGCCGCATTCTCTTTGCGGCCGGAAGCGCGATATCGTACGAGCTCCCCGCAATGTTTGGGAGCATGGCATCCGGCTCTGTTATTCTTATATTTTCGCTCAACGGGCCGTGGACCATCCTCATCATCTTAGCATCCCGCCCGCACCCGGAGATTCATGAAGCTCCTGATCCTCGGCGCAGGCATGGGAATCGTAGGCGGGCTGGTTCCGAGTCCCCTGCACCTGATTGCACTCACCCAGGTGGCGGTGAACCGGTGGCGGCGGGCGATCACGATCCTTGTCGGGCCTCCCATCGCCATCGACGGCGCGCTGCTGATCGTCATGCTTTTTTTCTTCCGCTACGTGCCACACAACGTCGCGCATTATGTGGCTTACGCCGGCGGCGTAATCCTGTTATTGCTGGGTGGATTTTCGCTGTATCAGATGCGCGTCAAAAGCCAGGAGGAGATGGCGGAATCCGGCAGCCTCACCTACGCCAGCGTGATCGCGGCGTCGCTGACGGAACTTTCGTCGCCGGGCACCTGGATCTACTGGCTTACGATAGCCGGGCCGATCCTCGCCGAGGGTAAGCGGACCGGCTACGAGCACATCGCGCCCTTTTTCATCGGCGGCCTCGTGGGCTACTATGGCGCATCCATTTTCTCGGTATGGCTCATTTCCTGGGGAGCGAGCTTGCATAAACAATTCAAGGCGCGGCTGATGCTGGCTGCGAACATCCTGCTGGTGCTCCTCGGCATCGGCTACCTCGTAAACGCGGTGTACTTCGGGAAATAACCGCTGACCCGCGCTGCGTCCACGAACTGGTAGAGCAATAACTCGGGTGGCGCACGCATGGCGACGGTTTGCCACCCGGGCGGTTTTCAATAAGATTTTCCGCGGTGCTTTCGGTTCTGGCGGTGGATTCCCGTCCGTCAAGACGCTCGAAGCCCTTCGGGCGCCATGGGCATGGAAAACAGGCGCACACCGGTGGCGTCCAGGATGGCATTTCGGATAGCGGGCGCCACGCACATGATCGGGGCTTCGCCGGCGCCCGCCGATGGAAGGTCCTTGCGGTCAATGAGGACAACCTTGACTTCAGGCATGTCGCGGAAGCGAGGGACGCGATAGCGCGAAAAGCGATCGTTCAAGACGCGCCCGCCCTCGAAGTGGATGGCTTCAAAAATCGCGCCGCCGAGGCCCATCAGCGCTGCGCCCTCGATCTGGTTCCGCAACCCGCCGGGGTTCACGATCGCCCCACACTCGAAGGCGCTCACGACGCGGACCACCTTCACACTGCTGTTCTTGTTAGCGACGGCAATTTCGACGCATGTTGCGAGATATCCCCCTTTTTCTGTGCCGCAAGCCAGGCCAAAGCCGCGCCGTGCAGAGGCTTTCCGAGTAGCCCAGCCAAAAGCCTGCGCGGCCGACTCAAGAACCGCCAGCAGCCGCGCATCCGTCAAATTCTTCCGGCGGAAACCCAGGGGATCCATGCCCACCATGCGCGCGAGATCGTCCATGTGCGATTCGCGGGCAAACTGGTTGCCCGTGGCAGCGAGGCAGCGGTAAGACCCCTGGCGCAGCGGAGGCGTGCAGGGATGGAACTCAACGCGCTGGTGTGGGACGTCATAAGGGGTATTGATTCCTGCCTCGCCCGAATTGTAATTGTGGAACTCCCACGCCGTCAGCTTTCCACCGCGACTGGCGCCACTCAAAATCTCAACCACCCCGGCAGGACGGAAGTACGCCCAGGTGAATTCTTCTTCGCGTGTCCACTGAAGATGCACCGGCTTACCCGCCGCTTTGGCGAGCCGCGCCGCCTCAACTGCCGCCTCGCCGGTGTGCTTACCTCCGTAAGCGCCGCCGGTATCCGGCACGATGACGCGGACGTCGCTGGCCGGAAGCCGAAAGGCGTCCGCCACTTCATCGCGCACGGCGAAGGGCCTTTGCGTCCCTGTCCAAACGGTGACCTTTCCGCCGCTCCATTCGGCCACGGCCGCGCGCGTTTCAAGCGGCGCATGAGCGATGTAAGCGATGGTATAGGTTTGTTTAAGCTGGTGCGGCGAGCGAGCCAGCGTGGCGTCCATGGAGCCTTCCTCATGAACCGGGCCTGCGTGATCCACGGTCCGTGTTCCGGCATTCTGCGTCAGGTAGGCGAACAAATTACTGTCCGAGACCGGGTGCGCGCCGAGCGGTTTCCATTGCGCCTTGAGGGAGCCGAGAGCCTTTTGCGCGAGCTGTTCGCTGGGCGCCGTCACGCCGGCAAAATCGCCGTCGCGAACCGCGGTCACACCCGGCATGGCTCGCGCGGCGCTCGCGTCCAGCGAAGAAAGTGTGGCGCCAAACGACGGCGGTCGAAGGACCTTTCCGTAGACCATTCCGGGCCGCTTGATGTCGGGGCTGAATTCGTGGCGCCCCGTCACGAATTCGATTCCGCCGATTTTTGGAACCGGCTTTCCACCCACCGTCCATTCGCTTGCCGGAGTCAACGGATCATTTTCGATAACGGCCTTGGCGAGCGCCTGGCCCTTCGCCAACACCGCGTATTCCACCTCGCGTCCGGTCGAGGGATCGCGGACGGCGCCGTCCGCCGCCCGCAAGCCGACAGGGCCAACTTTCCATTGCTTCGCGGCCATCTCGATCAGCACGTCGCGCGCGACGGAAGCCACCCGGCGAAGCTGCGTGCCCATCTGCGGTGTTGTGCGGCTGCCGAACGTGCCCATGTCGAAGGGAGTTCGCCAGGTGTCCGCCATGACAAGTTGAACCGACGAAAGCGGCACGCGCAGCTCCCCTGCCACTGCCTGGCTCAGCGAGGTACGGATGTTCTGCCCCATCTCCGCTTTTCCGGTATAGACCGTCACGCCGCCGTTCTCGCCGATATGCAGCCACGCGCCGATATTCTGCGGAAGTCGCTCGCCTTCGAACCGGCGGCCGCGCCCTTCTTTCCGCCCGGCCCAGACCGGCGCGCCATCCAGCAGCAGAAAGACCGCCACTCCTCCGCCAAACGTCTTGAAGAAGCGCCGCCGGTCCATTTCAAAGTTTAAGCTGGGTTCAAAATGATACGCTGGGGGGCCGCTGAACTCGTAGCGTTCCGCCTCGACCGCAACCGTTGGCTGGAGTTCTCTCGGCATGGATCAGCCTTTCTTCATCAGCCCGGCGGCGCGATGGATTGCCTCAACGATGCGCGGGTAAACGCCGCAGCGGCAGATATTCCCCTGCATGAAACGGAGGATTTCCGCATTCGATGGATCAGGGTTCGCGCGCAGGAGCGCTACGGAGCTGAGGATCATGCCGGGCGTGCAATAGCCGCACTGCAGCGCCTGGACGTCAAGAAAAGCCTGTTGGACGGGGTGGAGGCGGCCTTCGTCTTCGAGGCCTTCGATGGTCGTGACTTCCCTTCCCGCAACGGCGGACACCGGGGTGAGGCAGGAGCGCCGCGGCTTGCCATCGATCAACACCGTGCACGCGCCGCATTGCCCCTCGCCACAACCGTATTTCGTCCCCGTGAGTTTGATCTGCTCGCGAAGCGCGTGGAGCAGGCTGGTCTCTGCGCCGGCGTTAACCGCGTGCCGTCTACCGTTGATGCGAAGGTCGATCATCATTGCTACTTCTTCAGCGTTCCCATGCTCCACTCGATGCCGTTCAGCATCAACTTCTGGAACCAGGCAGAATGCCACGTCGAATCCTCGTGGCCGAGAGCGCAGTAAAAGACGCGGCCTTTGCCGTCGCGCCGGGTCCACGCCGTAGGCCACCCGTAAAACCTCCGGTGAACGCCCGGCTTATTCAGATCGACCGAAGACGGATCGAGCCTTAGCAAAACATGAGACGTTTTATATTGAAAATCGCTGATCTGGTAGATTTCGTCGTAGACCTGGAATGATTTGCCGAGAAAGCCGGCGATAGGGCTGGATGGATCGACCACGTCAATGGTCACTTTCTGGTGCCACGGATGGTCGTTAAAATAGCCGCCGATCATTTCCAGGTAAGGCTGCCACATGTAAAAAGTGTCCGTGGCGCTGTGCACGCCCACAAACCCGTGGCCGGAGCGCACAAAATTGAGAAAGGCCGATTTTTCCGCATCCGTCATCGGCAGCTCGCCTGTTGTATAAAACATGATCGCGTCGTAGTGCTTCAGATTCTCCGCAGTAAACACCGAGACGTCCTGCGAAGCGGTGGTATCGAACGCGCCGGACTTTTCCCCAATTTCCTTGATCACCTGGACCGCGGTTGGAACACTGGCGTGATGGAAACCGCTGGAGAGCGTGAAAAAGAGCAGATGGCGCTTCCCTTGCGGCCGGGCCGCGGTGGTGGGCGGAACGAGCATCAACCCTGCAACAACCAAAACGAACACGATAATGGACCCATAAAGCGTCCCGAATTTCCGCATGAGCAGATCCTCGAGTGAAAGTGACGCGTGATGATGAACGAGCAAAAACGTTGGTCGTAATCAGGCGTCAGCGAACGGCCAAACCTAATAGGGATTAGATATTATCGTGATACCAAAAGTTGTAGCAGCGGTCTCCGGCGGCCGGATTTCCGGCGCTCAGAGATCCCACTACAGCGAAAACGGTGACGACAATATGTAGCCGCCGGTACTCGGCGGCGGAATAATGTCGACCTTCTACCCCCTTCCCGCGGTATAGACCGCGGGTTGCGCAGCCAACGCCTTGCCGATCTCGCGGCAAAAGGCAGGAAGATCGCCGGGGGTGCGCGATGTAATCAGGTTTCCGTCCACGACCACTTCGCTATCCAAATAGCTTGCGCCGGCGTGGATCATGTCATCCTTGATCGCCTTGAAGCACGTTGCCTTCCGGCCGCCGACGATGCCGGCAGAAGCGAGCACCCATCCGGCATGGCAGATCGCCGCGACCACTCTGCCCGATTCGTTCATCTCCCGCACAAACTGGAGCACCCGAGGGTCCTGGCGCAGCGCGTCCGGCGCCCACCCGCCGGGAATCACCACGGCGTCGTAATCGCTCGCATGAGCGTCACGGATTGACCGGTCCGCCACCACCGGATACCCTTTCTTGCTGGTATACGTCTTACCGGTCTCAGCGCCAACGGCCTCCGTCTGCGCTCCGTCTTCCTGAAAGCGAAGCAGCGGATACCAAACTTCCATTTCCTGGTACTGATCGGCCACCAGGACCGCGATCTTCTTGCCGTGTAAATTCATCTTCAATACTCCAGGGCCCGCTTTCACCGTCTAGTGTAGTCACTTCGCAGCGCGCTTACAATAGTGATGAAACCCGAAACAGGGAACCGGAAAATCAGCTTCGTGCGCCTCACGCGACCCGCAAAATTAGGCATTTCAAATAGTGCGTCTCAGGAACGGTAAGAAGAATGGGATGGTCGCGCGATTGCGTGCGCCGCTCAACCACGCTGACGCGCCGATGCGCGTCGACCGCCGCGCTGGCCAGCACGCTCAGAAAATCCATCTCGCTGACGTGGTGGGAGCACGAGCAAGTGATGAGAAACCCTCCCGCACTCAGGATTTTCAGCGCCCGAAGGTTCAGCTCTTTATACGCCCTGAGCGCCGCCTCCAGGTGCGTCCGAGAGCGGGCAAACGCGGGAGGGTCAACCACCACGGTGTCAAACCGTTCACCCGCGCGATCTGCGGCCTTAAAAAAGTCAAAACAATTCGCCTCGCGCCACTCGACGTTCGAGAAGCCATTCAACTCCTGGTTGCGGCGAGCGGCAGTCAGCGCCTCAGCAGAGCTATCCACGGCGAGGACCGATTCACACTTACCGGCCATCTGCAACGCGAACCCGCCGGCGTAGCAAAAGCAATCGAGCCCGCGTCCGTGAGCATACTCACGTGCTGCGGCACGGTTCTCTCGCTGGTCAAGAAAGCCGCCCGTCTTCTGCCCGTTGAGCAAGTCGAAGCGAAATTTCACCCCATTTTCGGCCGCAACCGGCTGTGAGTCCTCGCCTTGCAGCAAACCCTTGGTTTCAGGCAACCCTTCGAGCGCGCGCACGGAAACGTCATTCCGCTCGATGATGGCGCGGGCCCGAAAGCACCGGGCGATGATTTCCACCACGTCTCGCTTGAACCCGTCCATTCCCTGGCTAAGCGTCTGCAGGGCGAAGCAATCGCCGTAACGATCGATCACCAGCGAAGGAAGCTGATCCCCTTCGGAAGAAACCACCCGATACGCCTCGGCCCCCGACGCAACGCGCTCGCGGTAAGCGTCCGCTTCGAGTATGCGCTCCTCGAGGAAATCGCGGTCAAACGGCCGCTCCTCGCGAGTGAGCAGTCTGAGGGCGATTTGTGAACGGCTACTATAAAGCGCCTGGCCCCAGAAATGGTTGCGGCGGTCGATGAGCCGGACCACCGCGCCGGGATCGATGCCCTCCGTGGGCTTGAGGTCGCTCCGGTAGATCCAGGGATGGCCCGCCGCAATACGATCGATCGCGCGGCTGGTAATTTTCACCTTCGGCTGGCTCATGACCTGACTTTAGCATAGGCCGCGAGGGCTAGGTTCTGCGATAGCAGGAGATGTAGGGCAGAGATTCGCTTCTGTAGCGGCGGCGTCCCTGCCGCCGGCCTTTAAATAGTGAAGCCCGGCGGCCAGAGGCCGCCCTTACAGCGCGGCTGCCAGACCTCACCCTGCGCCGGCCCCGATGCAATCTGAGGCGGGTGAAAGACTGCGGAGGGACGCGGCCGCTACTCCGCGGAAGCCGAAGTTGGTAAACTTTACAGACGATGCTCGTTTCCGAATTTGACTATCGTCTTCCTTCCGGCCTGATCGCCCAACGTCCCGTTTCTGACCGGGATTCCTCGCGCCTGATGTTGCTCCATCGGGCTGAGCATTCGTTCACAGACCACAACTTCATCGAGCTTCCCGGCCTTCTTCAGCCCGGCGATCTGCTGGTGTTTAACAACACTCGCGTATTTCCGGCGCGGCTTCTTGGACGCCGCCGCGGGAACACAGCGCAGCCCGTCGGCAAGAACAACCCGAAGGCCGGAGAATTTCTCACCGGTGAGGTCGAGCTCCTGCTCACCCGGAACGAGGGAGGCGGTGTGTGGCAGGGGCTCGTGCACCCCGGCCGCAAAATCCGCGTGGGCGAAATGCTGATGTTTGGCGACGGGAAGCTTCAGGCGGAAGTGTTGGGCCGGGGAAAGGATGGCATTCGCCGCGTGCGGCTGCGGGCGGCCACGAACTCGGTCGATGCGCAGATTGAAAGGCTCGGTCACGTTCCGCTTCCGCCCTATCTCAAGCGACCCGATGATCAAGACGACCGCCGCGCCTATCAGACCGTCTACGCCAAGGTGCCGGGCGCCGTTGCCGCGCCCACCGCAGGCCTTCACTTCTCAGAAAGCGTGCTCAGAGCGCTCCGGCAGAGCGGAATTGAGAGCTGTGAAATTACGCTGCACGTGGGGCCCGGAACGTTTCGTCCCGTCAAAACAGATACCGTTGAGGACCACAAGATGGACGCGGAATGGTTTGATATTTCTGCGGGCGCCGCGCACGACATCCAGCGGGCGCTTGACAATGGACGGCGCGTGATCGCCGTCGGGACAACTTGCACTCGAACCCTGGAACACGTGGCGCGGCAGAACGGCGGTCGCATTGCGCCGGGCAGCGGCGAAACAGAACTATTTATCACCCCGGGATTCAAATTCCAGGCGGCGCGAGCACTGCTCACCAACTTCCATCTTCCCCGCTCCACGCTGCTGATGCTGGTGTGCGCGTTTGCGGGACGCGAGCTTACACTGCGCGCTTA
>JBOGJT010000124.1:0-6710 GCA_050745065.1 Terriglobia bacterium | reverse complement strand
AGCAAGGCCAGCACGAGCCAAATCCAGGCGGCGAGGCAGGGAAGTCCACGCTCGGCCGCGTACTGCACAAAGTTGTTGTGCAGATGCGCGTGGTAGCCAATCATGGGTGTTTTTCCGGGGGGAAGATAGAGATCATACACCGCGGGAATGTTATCCGGTCCCACACCCACCAGCGGATGCTTCAGGATCATTTTCCATCCCACGCGCCACATCTCAAACCGCTCGGCCAGCGAGTTATCACGGCTTGGGTGCAGCACGGACGCTTCCCGCTTCCGCAGCATCCGAGGCCCGGCGACGATCGAGAGCGCCACGAGCACCGGCAGCGCCCACAGCCACTTTGCCCTCCATCGCGCGATGACGTAGATGGCGCCCACAAAGCATCCCAGCCAAACGCCTCGCGTCAAGTTGAGAAGAATCGACGCCGCGACGATGACCATGACGATCCACCAGGCGGCGGATCGAACGCCGGAGCGCCGGGTTGCATCCGGCCCGCCAAGCGGCCGGTTTCCTGCCAGCAGCAGGAACGCGAGAAGCGCGCAGAAGACGAGCATTTGCTGGCCGCCGAAGTTCATCCAGTGGCCTTGAAATCCGGTGATGCGCGTCAGCGTCATGTGTAGGTAAATCTGGTGGGGATGCGCCGCGCGGGCCATCCGGTATTGGCGCACAAATTGCGCGGCGCCGGCGATTCCGGCTACCGCCGCCTCAACAAACAGCGCTTTGAAGAGAAAAACCAGGTGGCGCGTCGCGATCACGAGGTTCACCGTGAATAGCAGAATCAAAAACAGGGTGAGCTTTCGTACGGCGAAGCCTCCCACGGCTGGATCCGCCGAGAATACCACCGAGACCACTGTCCAGACGCAGAAGAACGCGAGGGGAAGCTTGACGGGCGGAAACCCGATGCGCGGTTTGGGGCGAGCATGGAGCAGGTGAGCAAAATAAAGCACCCCCGCCAGCGCAAAGAAGCCCTGCGCCGCCGCGATAGAAATGAGATAGGTGAGAATAGAGAGACTGAAGCAAATCGAGGCTGCGCGCGCGAGGCGCGCCCGTGGAAGCTCTTGACCCAGGGACTGGACCCATTTGCGCAAACTGGCCTCAAGGGTACGCCGCGTTAGTCCGGGACGTGTCAACAGCGCAGCGCGTGGAATAGGAGGGCAGTGGTTTCCACCCTGCCGCGGCCCTGGGTGGTGAGATGTCTGGGTTATTCTGGCCGGCGACGCCCAGCGCTCCCCGGCCATCGGCGCCCGTACGAAAGCGCGCGCAGGCAACCGGTTCTACGCCCGCACTTTGGCACGCGCCGCCAGCGAGTCACGAGCCGCGGATGAAGGGCAGCAAGTACTCTGCCGACTGGCGAATCTCGTCCAGCCCGTTCACGCCGTCTTCAATGGAAACCCAGCCGTCAAATCCCACGCCCTTCAGAATGGAAAAAATCTTGGGGAAATCGTTCAGGCCGCTTCCGATGACGCCGTGGGAAAGAATGGCGGCATACCCCACGGAGTCCTCCGCGCGGTGCAGCTCCTCCAGAGTGTGTCCGGGCTTCAACCGCCGGTCACTCGCGTGCATCGTCACCACCCGGTGTTTGATTTTCTCCAGGAGCTCGATCGGGTTCTCGCCGGCGAGAAGCGTGTTCGAGGGGTCGAATTGGGCGCCGAGCCAAGGCGAATCAATCAAGCTGAGTATTTCAATAAACACGTCGCTCTGCTGCGCGAACTCCGGATGCTGCCAATAATTATCCTTGTAGTGGTTTTCCAGGGCGAGCACCACGCCCTTTTCCGCCGCGTATTGGGTGAGCTCGCGCAGGCACTCCGCCACCCACTGAACGCCTTGCGCTCTCGAAACTTCGGGGCGTCGCTGCCCGGAAAGCACGCGGCAAAAGCGTCCGCCCAGCGCGGCGGTGACGTCAATGCGTTTCTTCTCACCCTCGACCTGCCGCCGGCGCTCCCCGGCATCGGGAGCCGTGAAATCAGGGGAGCAACAGAGCATGGGCATTTCGAAGCCGCGCTGCTCGATGGCGCGGCGAACGCTTTCGAGATGCGCTGGCTGAAAGCTCTCGAGGAAGCCATCGTACATCTCGAGGCCATCCACCGGCAGACCGGCGGCGATGTCAATCCAGTCGAACACGCTCATGGTGCGGTCGACCACGAGCTGGTCCATAAAACATTTCGGGAAGGCGGCGAGCTTCATGCGAATCCAGACCAAACGTGTTTGAAATCGCGGCAAAAGGATGAACCACAAAGACACAGGAACATTAAGGAGATGATTTCGTAAATCCGTCCTGGGCGTCTCAGTGTCTTTGTGGTGAATTGCTTTTCGTTGGGTAGCGAACCCTGGCGCTTACGCTTCGGCGGGTGCACCCACCGGTATCTGCTCGTAGTCGAGCACCGCCCCGGTGACGAGCCCCGCCGTGGCGAAGAAAAGCGCGGCGTGGGCGATATCTGCGGGCATCACCATTCGGCCGAACGGGCGGCTCTTCAGCGCATCCTCCAGCCAATTTTCGCCTCGGCCCTCGACCACCGACTCGACGTAATGCTCGCCTTCCGTCAGCACCCAGCCCGGATTAATCTGGTTCACGCGGATGCGGTAGCGCGTCAGATAATTTGCCAGGTTTTTGGTAAACGTCATCAGTCCGCCCTTGGAGGCGGAGTAGGCGAGAAGTTTCGGCAGGCCCATGTAGGCGTTCACCGAGCCGATGTTAATGATGCACCCGGCGCTGCGCCGCTTCATGTCAGTGACGGCTTCCTGGCACAGAATAAACGGCGCTCGAAGGTTGATCGCCTGAACCTCGTCCCAAAGCTCGCGCGTGTTGTGCTCGATATCGGACCGGTGTACCACCGCAGCGTTGTTCACCAGGATGTCGATGCGGCCAAAATGCGCGATCGTCTGCTTCACGAGGCCGCGGCAGAAGTCCACATCCTGCATATCGCCTTCAAGCGCGTAGGCCTCGCCGCCCGCCTCGCGCACGAACTTCGCAACCGCGGCGCCGCTTCCTTCTTTCAAGCCGTGAATCATCACGCCTGCGCCGTGTGCGGCAAGCGTTTTGGCGACACCCGCTCCGATGCCCTGTGACGACCCCGTCACCAGCGCGACCTGCTCTTTGAGTTCTTGATCTGGCATAAGGTTTGCTTACGCGCCAATGGGCATGAGCACGTTCTTCGCGGCATGGCCCGAAGCCATCTCTTCGAAGCACGTCCTCCACTCTACCAGCGGCGCCACGCGGCCGATCAGCGGTGTGGGGTCCAAGCGCCCGGAGGCGAACAGCGCGATGACCTTTTCCCACATGGCGTAATTGTGGCTAAAGCTTCCTTGAATGCGAGCCGCCTTCTTCACCAGTAAGTCGAGGGAAAAATCGAGCGGCTGCGGTCCCCATCCGACTTTGGTGATCTGGCCGCCCGGACGCACCGCCTGCAGGGCCAATTGAAGCGCGGCCGAGTGCCCCGAGGCGTCGATCACCGTGTCCACGCCGAGCCCGTCGCCTTGCGCCTTGATGGCTTCGAGGTTCTCTTGAATCGATCCGTCCAGAATGCAATCGGCGCCGAGCGTCTTCCCCATCACCAGCCGGCCGGCGTCCTTTTCGAGACCCGCGAGACCGAGCCACCGCGCACCACCCAGCTTGGCGAAGAGCAGGCAAAGCAGTCCGATGGTTCCCGGACCCACAATCAGCACGGCGTCTCCCGGACGAATCTGCGTCTTCACGCAAGCGGCGTTGTAAGCCACGCAGCACGGCTCAGTGAGCGCAGCCTTCTCGAAGCTCACAGCGTCCGGCAGGTGGTGCAGGCAGCGAGCGGGAACCGTAACGAAATCCGCCATGGCTCCGTCGAGGCCGTAGCCGAACCCGAGGCGCTCAGGACACAGGTTGTATTCACCGCTCCGGCAATACGCGCAGTGCCCGCAGATACGCGCCGCCGTCTCCGATGCGACGCGGTCGCCTTCGCGGAAGCCGCTGACGCCCTTTCCGACCGCCGCCACGCTTCCGCAGAATTCGTGTCCGAGCACGACGGGCACGTTCACTGCCCAGCTCTGAGTGTTGTGGAACTGGTGGACGTCGCTCCCGCACACGCCTACGGCGCGGCTCGCGAGCAACACTTCACCCTCGCCAGGCGGCGAGGGCCGCGGCACGTCCCGCAGCTCTACGGCGCCCTCCTTGAGGGCGTAGTGCACTACAGCGGACATGCGCTGATAGGCCAATCTATCCTCCCGGATTTACTGCTTCTGGCCGGCGCCGGACTTGCGTTGATGCAGCTTCTCCATGATCTCGCGAAGCAGGCCCTCGAGATCGTGCGCGGGCGACTTGAAGGCGTCCGCATCCACCGTCAGCGGGGCGCCGAGCACGAGGTGGTTTACGCCGAATTCGGGAAGCCGCATGACGTCTGACAGGGTGAGTCCTCCGACGGCTTGCACCGGAATCCGCACGGAGCCGACCACCGCCCGGAGATCATCCAGAGGGCTCGGCGTGCGTCCTTTGTGCGCGGCCAGCACCTCCGGGTCGCGACGCTCATCGTATCCGATGTGATGCACGATAAAATCGACCCCTAGCTCCTGCAGGGCGAGTGATGCACCCGCTTTGTCGCGGCAGCCGAGGTTGTCACCCATCACTTTAACGCCGTAGTGGCGTCCCGCCGCAACCACGGCTTTAATGGTCGCCGGGTGAGCGCGCGCCATCACCACCACGTGCGTCGCCCCGGCCTTGGCCATCATCTCCGCCTCAAGATATCCGCCGTCCATCGCCTTGAGGTCCGCCACGATGGGATGCTGCGGAAATTCTCTGCGCAGCGCCTCAACGCAGCGTAAGCCTTCCGCCAGGATCAGCGGTGTCCCCGCCTCCAGCCAGTCAACGCCCGCCCGGACCGCCTTGCGCGCGTGGTCGAGAGCTTCGTCAATTGACGTGAGGTCAAGCGAGATTTGCACGATGGGTTGGGCATGTGTCGCCATGTGGTGTTCTGGCCTCCTGTATTGTTGTGCGCGGAGGACGTTGGTTAAGCGGCGTCATCTCTGATTTCCAACGAAAGTATGAAGTATGCAGAGTCGAGCTTGTGAAGTCAAGGCTACGGCACAATCTGCGGAAACGCCCCTTGACGCCACATAAGGGACGTTAGGTTGCGCGATGCGGAACGCATTGCTGACCATATCCAGGCTATGAAGGTGTGAAAAAATCGAATCTGTCATGCTGAGCGCAGCGAAGCATCTCGCTTTTTATTGAAAACAAAGGGACGAGATTTCTCGCTTCGCTCGGAATGACATGGCTGGTCAATTTTTTCACACCTTCTATGAGTTGGGTAAAGCGAAAGGCTGTCCTTGGGTCACTTGCTTTGGAAGCATATCGATGTGGTAGGCGATCCTGGACGCCGCTGCCTGAATTCCCTTCGGCCAATCTGACGGCTCCGGTTCGCCTTCAACGAGTCTTTGCGGAATGCACTTAGATAAGGCGTCGCAATCCATTTCTCTGGCATCCAGAAAAGTGTTCGATGAAATATGGCTGGCGACCACATCGTCTGGCCAATTCAGGCCGTGAGAAATCGAAAGCGAAGGGATGCCCAGCGCAGCGAGTTCTCTGAGCGTCCCTCGCGTCCCCTTGGTGATCACTAGGTTGCTCGCTACCATCAGCCGGTCGATCTGCCAGTCCTCTTTGTTAAGTATGATATTGGGGTGATCGCCGAATCGACGGCGAAGCGGCTCATCATCGGCGCCCGTTAGCCACAGCAAGCGTTTCCTCGTAAACGGGAGCATCTCGAACGCGCCTGCCAGCAGCTCTGCCACGGGAGCCTGGGCCTCCCGCCAACTGCCCGGCATGAACGAGATCACGACGGCATCGAGTGGCAGGCCAAGTTCCGTTCGTGCCTCGGCGCGGTCTGACTTGCGGTATTCAAACGGCCTGACGGCCGCGCGCCAACGAAAGAGATACCATCGATCCAACCCCCTTCGGTGCGGCCAATCACAAAGCCGGGCGTGCCGTGGATGCCGAGCGCGGTTGCATTCTCATGATCGGACTGAACCAGCGATTTATATTTGCCGCTGCTCAGGCACGCTTGGAACTTGTCCAAATTAAGCCGGAGCTCGCTTGCGTGCTTCCGCACGACATCCGGCGCCGGCGGCGCCTGGTCGGCGAGAATGGCATCGCGAAATTGCCAGAACGCGCCCTGATCGCCTGCGCAGCGCGCCGCCTCTGCCGCGGTGAGCGCATAGGGATGCATCGGGAGCGGCAGAGCGCGGGCGATGAAGCTGACTTTTCCCGTGTCAATATAGTTCTTCTTGATCTTCGCAAATGTGGATGTCTGAAACCGGCGGCAGAAAGGGCACTCCAGATCGGTGAACTCGACAAGCGTCACCCGCGCACGCGAATTTCCCAGACCATACCATCCGGGCTTAACCCTCATTCTGACCGTCCGGGGAGCAGCGGGGCGGCGAGCTCCGGTTCGCGATGCCGCGCCGCTTGCAAGCAGTTCCCGAATCGCGCGGAGCTCCCGAATAATTTCCGCCCCTTGCGCCGCGGTCATGGGAGTGTTGGCGGTAGGATTCTGCACTGCGGCCGTGCCGGTGCATTTGATCTGCGATGACGCCGCCTGCTTATCGGCTCCCGGCGATCCATAGAGTCCCGCCGCAGGTATGGCTAGTGTCACAAGGAGGGCCAGTGCGACTGCATGACGATCGCGGTTTGTGCGCTGTAGCGGCGGCCTCTGGCCGCCGGTAGTTGGAAGTAAACACCGGCGGCCAGAGGC
>JBOGJT010000123.1:0-16710 GCA_050745065.1 Terriglobia bacterium | reverse complement strand
GACGCAACGGTAAGCCGCAGAGTACGAAAGGCCGTGCGTTGTAAGCGAGCTGCTGCCTGCCATATTCTCGCTCCTCACGGATAAGCTGGATAGTTTCCAGTTGTTTGAGCCGACGCTTGCTAATGCCGACGGATGGCAAGACGGCCCGGATTGGTATGAGGCTAGAAGGACCAAGGGCGGGGCGGGGTGCATATTGGGGTGCATAATCCTGCCCGAATAGGGAGGTTTTGCCCGATTTAGGGGCAGGGATCCCGTGGGAAGCCGTTGAAAACAGATGATTCCAAACAGGGGGGACGGTGCGGGATGGGTTTTCTAATCCGAGGGTCGGGGGTTCGAGTCCCTCCACGCCTGCCATATTATTGGGTAGTTTCGGTTGGTTGGACGAAGGTGTCCTGTTTTCCGTTGGAGGTTGAGCGGCGGTTCTCCAGCCCGGTTAGGATAGAATCGGGTTGGGAATATTTGAAAAATGGAGAACCGTCGTGAAGAAACCATTTCACATCGTTGGGAAAGAGAACACGGGGGAGTTGGCGAGGTTTCTGGTCAAGAACGGGCAGGCGCTTCTGCCGATTGAGCGAGTCATACTGGTACGCCGCCGTATGAGACATGCCCGGATTCACATTGTCCTGGTTGAACACGGCCATCACGTTGCCATCATCGCCTGCGCCTTGTGAGGGAACTGCTAAGCTCGTTGGATTGACCACGTTCGCGTAGGCATTGTATAGCAGGCAATAATCGGCTGAGGGGTTGGAGGTGTTTCCTAACTCGACCATCACCGGCTGCAGGCGGTTCTTGTAAACATAAGTCTCCAGCGCGTTCGTGCAGCCGCTCCCCGCGCCGTTCGGGCCTGCGGCTTTTTATTGAGAAACCGTGGACACACCGCGGACATCAACAGCAGAGGTCCGCGCTACTCGCTCCGCGGTGCCTGGTCCGGTCATGCCAAGATAAAGGCCGCAGAGTTTCTGAAATGCGAAACTCTGCGCTTCCTGCTTAACACTTCGGTTTTACTGGCCTGCGGGAAAAGAAGGATGACCGTGTGCGAACCGCAAACCGCCGTTGCATGGCGGCATGTAGCGGCGCGCAGCAAGCGAGACCTCAGCGCCTGAATTCCCACGAAAAGGTACCAACAATGGACAGACTCGACGAGTACGACCGACTCTATTCGGACGTTAGGGCATGCAAGAACTGCCACAACCACGAACTGATCCGCCCACTCGTTCCCAAGCGCTTCAGATTCTGCTGGGAGCCCTTGAGAGTGCGCGCGGCGCCCCGTGGACCGTTTTCGTTCGTCTT
This sequence comes from Terriglobia bacterium, assembly GCA_050745065.1. GTDB lineage: Bacteria > Acidobacteriota > Terriglobia > UBA7540 > UBA7540 > RH2-MAG17b. The sequence continues at coordinate 15,420 of JBOGJT010000123.1, read as the reverse complement.
CGTGGCCATGGAGCCATTTGCAGCAAACTGCCCGGCTGACCCTGAGCCGGGATGGTTCAATGAACCACTTCGATTCGCCATTGACCGGTTCCTATTCATGGATTCTGAGCCGCGGAGCTTCCTCATCACGAATATGGCGAAGTGTTCGTTGCCGGTCGACACGGCTCGCAGAACAGAAGGTTTCCGTTACGAACAGTGCGCCAGCTTCCTGGCGTCTGAAATTCGGTACGCTCGGACCACACGCCTTGTGTCGATTGGGCGAGGTCCAAAACGGTATCTGGAGCGCTTTCACGACAGGTATGGAATTGATGCCGGGGTGCAGATACCCTGGGTATTGCATTACGCGACCCTTAATAATCGACGCTTCTCGGACTGGGCGCACGAACACCGGACAGCTTTTGACGCCTTTGTGACCGAACACTCCAACGAGTATGAGACCTTCCTTCGCAATGAGGGCTGCAGCACGCAGGCCGATGCTTTCCTGCGCCGCCCTGACAGTGATCTTTACCGCATCTTTCGGTATTCGAAGGACATGAGCGCGTTGAGAACTTCATACGGCTTGGACAGCGTCGGACGGTAAGACGTTTGGAGCCAGGTAGCGGGTACCCACGGCACGATTTCTGTGCCGTGGGCTTCTCCTTACGCCCGATACGTTTCGGGCAGCATTACGTGATCAACCACGATGGCGCAACCCTTGACCACGGCACGTCGGTGGCTTCCTGATCCAGCAAGCCTTCAAAGAATCGATCCAGCTCCAGCCGCTTCCACAGTTCCAGACCCAGGATACAAGTCCCAAACTGCCTCACGCGCTCGAACCGAACCTCCTTCACCCGCACCCGAGCCACTTCGGGGTCGTTCTGGGGTGGCTCGAGGTCGGAAGGAAACAACTTCAACTGCCGGCGCTCGCCCTGCTCGTTGAAGACTTCGATCGCCTTCAGCCAGCGCGTCTGCGCCGAGTGATTCAACTCGCCCAGATAACAGACGGTCCGCTGCCGAGGGCCGTCGGGGGTGCGGACCGTTTCCACCAACGACCAGTAGGTGTGATCCTTCCCGTCCTTGCTTCGCGTGTGTTGGCGGAGGAACATCGGGAGGATACTGACACAGAAATTAACGCCTCCACAAGAGGGTGGGTCTGCACTACATCGACTTTCCGGAAGGCCGGTGCTGAAAGCACAGACCTTGGCGGACCGCGATGCTCAAAATTAATCAAAAATGTGCCCATCGTGACGAACTTGGGCTAGCAGCCGAAATGCGGTGTATTCCATCCGTCCGAGCTGGCGTAGGCTTCGATCGATTCTGGATGGAGTACGTGAAACGCCCCGTAGGCTTTTGATGAGAGCGATCACGAACGCGCGATGAGCGTCCAAACGGGAGCGTGGTGTGTAACGCACCTTCTCACGCATCAAGGCGATCCCCGCGCCGGGTGTTGAGAGTTCCTGCTAGAATGAGGGTTTGCGCCGTCCTTCTTGCTTATGTCGACCCAAACCAAAGACAAGGAGCAGAAAAACCTGGCGGTGAACCGGCAGGCAACGCACTATTATCACTTCCTCGAGAAGTTTGAAACCGGAATTGAGCTGACCGGGCCGGAAGTGAAGTCCATCCGCCAAGGCCGGGCGACGATCAAAGATGGCTACGCGCTGGTGCGCAATGGCGAGGCGTGGCTCATTGATTGCCACATCGGCGCATATGCGGCCGGGAGCTACATGAATAAGGATGCGTTGCGCGACCGCCGGCTGCTCCTGCACCGCCGGGAAATCAACAAGCTCGTCGGCAAGACGCAGGAAAAGGGCCTTACCCTGATTCCACTGCGGTTTTACCTCAAGAAGAATCTGATCAAGTGCGAGATCGCCGTGGCCAAAGGCAAAACGGTATTCGACCGCCGTGAAACCCTGCGGCAGCGGACGATTGATCGCGAGACCGCCCAGGACATTCGTGACCATCAGCGGAAGCATTCGTAAGAGCAGGTTTCAGGTGTCAGGAGAGCGCCCGGCATCCGCCTAAAACATAGTGGTGATCGCTGACACCTCTCGCAACTGGAACCTGACACCTATTTAAGGAGCGACCCTTGAAAATCGACTTCCATGAAGGGCCCATTGAGCATCTCCATACGCCGCTTCTGGTTGCGTGGTGCTTTGAAGGCGCGCCCGCCGGAAGCGGGGCGGTGGAAAACCTGCCCGCAGCCACGCGCAAGGTGCTTGAAAGCTTGCAGGCGAGCGGCGAACTGACGGGCAAGTCGTTGGAGCCTACTTTGATTCACCATCCGCCGGGCCTGGAAGCGGCGCGCTTGCTCGTGCTTGGCGCGGGGAAGAAGGAAAAGTTCGCGCGGCCGCACATCGCGCGCTGGGCAGGCGCGGCGGTGCGCTTCGCGAGGGCGAAAGGCATCCACGAAGTATTCTGGCTCTACCCGTGCAGCGAGAACAAAATGACCTCGCCTGAAACACTTCAGCTCTTGGCAGAGGGCGCGATCTTCGCGGACTACGACGCGGACAAGTATCGCACAGACCGAAGCGCGGAGCGCCGTGTTGATCAATTCCACCTTTGCGTGGGCAAGGAGAAGCCGGGCAAAGAGGAGCACGCCGCCGTCGAGAGAGGCCGGATCATCGCCGAGTCCTCCAACTTCACCCGCGACCTGGTGAACGAGCCATCCAACCTGATGACGCCCATTATTCTAGCGGATCGCGCCGTCGAGATGGCGAAGGAATTTGGGCTCGAACCCCAGGTGCTCGAACCGGCGGAAATCCGCGCGCTCAAAATGAATGCTTTCTGGGCCGTGGCTCAGGGCAGCAGCGAACCGCCGCGCCTGATCGTGCTGCGCTACGCGCCTGATGGCGCCCCGAATGCGCCGGTGATCGGCCTAGTCGGCAAAGGCATTACGTTTGACACGGGTGGTATCTCCATCAAGCCCGCCGCCAGCATGGAGGAAATGAAGATGGATATGGGCGGCGGAGCCACCATGCTCGGCGTGATGCGCGCCATCGCGCAGTTGAAGCCGCAGGTGCGCGTGATCGCCGTAGTTCCGGCCACGGAAAATATGCCGGGCGGCGGGGCGTACAAGCCGGGTGACGTGATCACTGCCATGTCCGGGAAAACAATCGAGATTCTCAACACCGACGCGGAAGGCCGCCTGGTGCTGGCCGACGCCTTGCATTACGTCCGGCAGCAGGGCGCCACGGCGCTGATTGACGCCGCGACGCTTACCGGCGCCGTCACCATCGCGCTGGGCAAGATTACGACGGGTGTGTTCGGCTACAACAAACCCTGGGTGAACCGCGTGCTCGCAAGCGCCGCAGCGACAGGCGAACGCATGTGGGAACTGCCGGTTGATGACGATTACCGCGACCTCTACAAGAGCTCGATCGCCGATATTGCCAATACCGGCGGCCGGTATGGCGGCGCCATTACCGCCGCCATGTTCGTGGGCGAATTCGCCGGCGATACGCCGTGGGCGCATCTCGATATCGCAGGGACTGTGTGGAACTACGATGAGAAACCCTATCTTGCCAAAGGTCCGAGTGGCCACGCGGTCCGGACGCTGGTGCACCTGCTGACCCATTTGAATTCATAGTTGTAGCCCGGATACGTTACCACTCAGGGCCGCGGTCTAAGCCCGCGACGAAAGCGGAACATGCGCGCCTGCAATTGCCGTAACTTGCGGGCCAGTGTATCATCAAAGAAACATGGCGCAATCGTGTTGTATTCCCCTGTCGCACGCCCCCAAAGCCACCCCCCTCTTTCTTGACTATCTCTATCACTATGACCGCGTAGCGGCGTTTTATAGCGGTCCACCGCAGGAGCTTTCGAGCTTCGAGAAGACGGCGGCCGCCATCAGCGGTCATTATCCGCATCGGGCTCCCCTGGTCGAGATCTTAGAGCGCCAGAACCGCGCGTTTGGGTGTGGCGATGCGACACTGGCCAATATTCGGCGCCTGAGCGACCCCGGCGTCTTTGCCGCGGTCAGCGGACAGCAAGTGGGCTTGTTTTCCGGCCCGGCGTTCACGCTCTATAAGGCGCTCACCGTGGTTCGGGTGGCGCGAACGTTAACCGAGAAGGGGTTATCATGCGTGCCCGTCTTCTGGCTTGCGACCGAGGACCACGACCTTGAAGAAGTGGCGAAGACGGCCGTTTTGAACGAAGGCGGGGAGCGCATTGAGGTCGAGGTTCGCGGCGACAGGCCCGCGCCTGCGTGTTCGGTGGGTTACGTAAAGCTGTCCGCGCAGGTGCGCGACGCGCTGGCGGCGGTGGAGGGCGCACTTCCAGAGGGCGATGCGCGTGACCAAATTATGCGAGATCTCCGGGAGTGCTACGCGCCCGGTGCGGGGTGGGGAGAGTCCTTTGCCCGGTTCATCGCCCGCCTGTTCGGCCGTTTCGGCGTGATCCTGCTCAATCCCTTGTGCGCCGAGTTTCATGGCCTCGCGCGAGGGGTCTATTCCCGAGCGCTCGAGGAAGCACCTCGTTTGCGCGGTTTGCTGGGGAAGCGGTCGAGCGAATTGACCGGCGCGGGCTATCACGCGCAAGTGCACGTGGGAGCCGATTCGACCCTGATGTTTGCGGCAGTCGGCGGCAACCGCACCGCGGTGCGCCTCCCCGGTGAGAGTTTTAATCTGGACGGCCGGGATTCCCTATCCGTGCCGGAGATGGCGGCGTGGGTTAACAGCCATCCCTTGGATTTTACGCCCAGCGCGCTTCTGCGACCGATCGTCCAAGACGCCCTCCTGCCCACGGTGGCTTACATTCCGGGACCATCCGAGCTCGCCTATTTCGCGCAGTCGCAGGCGATTTACGCGGAGTTTGGCCGGCCCATGCCCGTCCTTTATCCGCGCGCTGGGTTCACAGTGGCGGACCGGCATACGCAGCGGCTCATGGAAAAATATCGTTTGACGCTCGAGGATCTCTGGCGGGGTGAGGAGCATTTACGCCGCCGCATTGCCGCCGTGGGGGTTGATGAGGGCGCGGCGGGAGGCCAGGCGGGTGGATGGTCCGGGCGGATGGATCGCGGTGAAGATGACCTGAAGCGCTTCTTTGATCAGCTTGCAGGGGACGTGGAACGCATCGACCCGACCCTGATTGATGCGCTTCGCAACGCGCAGGAAAAGATGAACTATCAGGTGGAACGCCTGCGAGGGAAGATCAGCCGCGCCGCGCTTGGGCGCTCCGAGCTTCTTACCCGGCATGAGAAGACTTTGATGGCCCACCTGATGCCCGGCGGTAACCTCCAGGAGCGTGAACTGAGTGGAATCAATTTTCTCGGCCGTGCCGGGTACGGTTTGCTGGACGATCTGCTCGAACAGGTTCAGGCGTGCTGCCTGGACCATCAATATTTTGTGAGTTGAGTCGCCTTTTGCCCCAGCGACTTGCGGGCGATTAGGCACACCATCCGGAGTCCGGGAAACATGGGCGTAGAAATCCCCAAGCGAGCTACTGAGCAGAGGCTGTCGCGCGTAATTCAGGTTGAAACGCGTTCGCGCGTGGAATTTAACGACGTCACCTCGACGCTTCAGCAATGGGTTGAGCAATCGGGCGCCGGAGAAGGTGTTTGCCACCTCTTTGTCCCCCACACCACGGCGGGTCTTCTGGTTAACGAAAACGACGATCGCTCCCTCGCAACCGATCTCGACGATTTCCTCAAGCGGCTGGCGCCCGCCGGCAAGGGCTATCACCATAACGACGGCAACTGCGATGCGCACCTGAAAGCGGCGCTGATCGGATGCTCGAAGACGCTGCTGATTGAAAACGGGCGGCTGGTTCTCGGCCGCTGGCAGGGCGTCTTCTTCTGCGAATTCGACGGCCCGCGCCGCAGAGAGCTGCGGGTGAAGATTATCCCAGATTGACCGATTGAGCCATTGAACCGTTGAGTCATTGACATGTTCGGACCAACCCCGCTGGCTTCCGGCAATTTAGGTCGCGCAAAGTCGCGATGATTCAATGACCCGATGAATCAATCCTCCAATAGTTTAATGGAAACGCTCGGCCTATACGTCCAAATCCCCTTCTGCGCCTCGAAATGCAGCTTCTGTAACTTCAGCTCGCAAGTTGCACCCACCAACGTCTTCGAAGATTACGTTCGGTCGATTGAGCGTGAGGCGGCGCTCTTTCCGGCACGCGCTTCGCACGAGGGGCTGCGCGCGAACCTCGCACGGCTCCCGGTCAATACCGTCTATTTCGGCGGCGGCACGCCTACGCTCCTCGGCGCAGAACGCCTCGGGCGGATATTTGGCGCGCTCTGCCGACATTACGACCTGACACGCGTGGTCGAGACCACGCTTGAAATGACTCCCGGGTCTGCGTCTGCCGAATTGCTTGAGCGCTTGTCGCGCCTGCGCGTGAGCCGGTTGAGCGTCGGAGCTCAGTCATTCGACGATCGCGAGCTGCGCTCCACGGGCCGGCTGCACTCCGCGGCGGACACCGTAGCGCAAGTGAGCGCGGCGCGCGCGGCAGGCTTTCATAACATCAACCTTGATCTTCTGGCCGGGCTGCCTCACCAGACGCTCGCGAGCTGGCAGCGTAGCCTCGACGCGCTCGCGCGGCTTGAGCCTGAGCACGTTTCCGTTTACTTGTTCGAGGCCGACGAAAAGAGTCGGCTGGGACGGGAAATTCTGCGGCACGGAGACCACAACGGAGCAAAGTTTGTGCCGGATGAAGACTTCATGGCCCGTGCCTATGAAGCGGCGTGTGAGTTTCTGGAAAACGAAGGCTACAAACACTACGAAATCTCCAACTTCGCTCAGCCCGGCTTTGAATCCATTCACAACCGCAGGTACTGGCAGCGCCAGCCGTATCTCGGCCTGGGCGCGGGCGCGCATTCGTTTGACGGGGCGCAGCGATGGGCCAACGAAACGGCGCCGGCGGATTACCAGGCGAAGCTGGCCAAGGACGACTTGCCTATTGTCGAAAAGCACAGCGTTGATTCGCAAGCCGAGATGGAAGAGTATTTTTTCCTGGGATTGCGCGAGCGGCGGGGCGTGAGCCTGGATTACGCCCGGCGGCGCTGGCCTGCTCCTCCGCTGAATGGATGGATGACCGCGGCCCGGCGGCTCGAGCGCGACGGCTTGCTGCAGGAACGCGGTGGGCGCCTGCGCCTCACAAAGCGGGCTTACTTGCTTTCGAACGAGGTTTTTCAGGAATTTTTGGGCTAACCTCAAAAGTGTTCACTTAGGCAACGTCCTGCGATTGTGCGAAAGAGGTAAGTGCCTGGCATTCTGCTATAAGGGTATTTACTTCACGCCACTAACCCCAATAGGTTGTGGTTTGACCAATTACGTGAGCCGGGCCCGTTGTGGTTGGTGGCGTCAAATAAATACCCCTATTCTGCTATGAAAATAGCCCATGTGTACACTGAAAACACAAGACTTATGTCCGCAGGCGCATGGGGTCTGTCCTGAAAATAGCCAGACCCGGTGTTGAAAATAAATGGGTTGTGGGGTTCTTCGTAGGGGCGCTGCTTGCTGCGCCCTTTAGACGGTAGGCGCGGCAAGCAGCACCCCTACACCCTATTTTCATCAGGTAAATCAAACGGGAGAAGCAGATTCTTCGCGGAGTTTATCCTGAGCGGAGATACTGAGATTCTTCGCTGCGCTCAGAATGACGAGCGAAGGGCTCAGAATGACAAGTGGCTAAAATCTTCGCGCGCGGTGAAAAATCCGCTAAGTGAACAGTGTTGGGGCTAACCTGTCAGATGACTCTGCCCCAAGCCCCTTCACCAGACGAGCGAAATGATGGAGTTCGGGTCAAGCGTAACGTTCAACGCGCGAGGCCCGAGCGTACACTGCACGTGCTGTTCACGGCCGCTATCGCTGTTGGTGATCACCAGCACCCGGCCGCCATCCGCATTTTCAGCCGCAACATGATCGATCCCAGGCAAGTCTCCGGAAGACGCGAAAATGCGTGCCCCTCTCTGAATCAGTTTTGAGTAATGAGGGAAGGCGTAATACGACCCGCTGTATGTGAGCTGCTGAGACTTGGAATTAACACAGACGAGACCGCCGGGCCTGAGCGGGCGGGGCGGGTTCGCAATATCTGGCCGGCCGTTTTCATTCAGCAGAAGATTCCAGACGCAGATGCATCGGGCCCAGTTGCGAAGCATGTCTGTGAACGCACCGGACCATCTGGCCCAGTCCGTCCCGTAAGGGTGACGAGTAAAGCTGTGGTGGTGTTGTGCGGAAAACAGGTGTTCGGGAGGTCCACCCTCCGTAAAATACATGTGTTTTGCTGGGAACACGTCGTGCGCCCGGCTCATCGCATCCGGCGTCCCCACATAGGAGTGCCAAGCAACGCCATCCACGTACTTGTAAACGTCGGGGTTGCTCAGTTCATCCACGGCGCGTCCCCAAAGGTTGTAGTTGTGATCGAGAATCCATATCTTAGTTTCTGGCGAAGCTTGCTCCAAGGCGGGCCCCAGGTGATCCCTCACAAAGCCCATTTCGTATTGCTGCCCCCAGAGCGTGGCGGGAAAGCGGCCGTCCTGGTCGGTATCCACCTCGTTATTCACAGTGACGGCTTGAACTTTTACGCCTGCGGCAGCATAAGCTTGGAGAAACTTGACGAAATATTGCGCGTGAGGGGCGAACCAGTGCTCGCGCATCGAGCCGCCCAGCATCGAGCCGCCCGCTTTCATCCATCCGGGTGGACTCCATACGCACGAAAAAAGGAAAAGCTCGGGATTGATCTCCCTTGCCTCTCGCAGCGTTGGCAGAATCCATTTCTGGTCATGCTCAACGCTGAACCGCTTTAACTCGGGGTCTGGGACGGGGCCCTCGTCGTAGTTATACATCTTGGTCGAGTAATCGCTTGACCCGATGCAGGTTCGTCCCAGGGAGAGCCGCAGTCCCGCAGGTCCGTAAAGCTCCGAGAGCAGCGAGTGGCGGCTCTCCGCCGGCATCTGGTGAAAGAGATAGCATGAGGCGTCGGTGAATGCGCCTCCGAACCCTAACACTTCCTGGTAGCGCTCGCCCGGATCGAGCTGAATGCCCACCGGAGATACTGCCGTCCAGGTCTCCCATTGCGGCGGCGAGCCGACCGGCTGGAACTTTTGATACTTTGTTGTTCTCCAAGCGCGGACGCGCCCAGGGATGGGCTGGGAATCGGCGCGCGACGGGACGGCGCCGGCAACGGCGGCAGTTGCGCCAGCGGATGCGGCTAGCTTCAGAAATTCACGGCGATTTGTGCTATTCACGATCACCCTCCTGAATGTTGGAATAGGGGAACGGGTATAAACATACGTAGCGCCATAAGTCAGTGACGGTCATTTGCGGTAGCGGCGGCCTCAGGCTGCCGTTTTCCAAATAACAAAGACCGGTGGCCAGCGGCCGCCGCTAAAAAGTCGGACGTCGCAGACCTGAGAAGCTCGAAGTTCGCGCTACCTGACTCCCGCAATCGTGCGGACGGCATAGAGCGAACAGTGGGTCAAGATGAACAGGGTCCGCCCATCCCTACCACCGAATACCAGATCCAGTGGCCGCTCTGGCACGTCGATTGTGCCGATCTTTTTTCCGGAAGGGCTGTAGACAAAAACCTGTCCTGCCGCCACGTAAACATTTCCTTCACCGTCCTGGGCGACGCTCTCGCCACCCTGCTGCGCGAACAGCTTGAGTTCGGAGAGTGTGCCATCAGGGTTGACCACCGCGCTATAAGTTTTCTCTTCGGATTCATCGGTGATGTAGAACGCTCTTCCCGAAACGGCCTTCGCTAGACCAAAACTTTGCAGGACATCGGCCAGCTTGGTGCCCCAGCGCAATTGCCCAGCCACAAAGTCTTCGCCGGCAGGGATGAAGGTGGTGTGGTCGGGAGAAATATATTGGTAGGGCATTTCTTTCGGGATGGCGCGGGTGAAGCCGTTGCGGATTCTCCAGTACTCCACCGGAAGGACCGCCGTCATCCCTGGCCTCTGTGTGGCCTGCTCAGGCTTGAGCAGCGCAACCTCATATTCGGGCGATCCCGGACGAAACCAGTACACCGTCCCTTTGCCTTCGTAGGAAACCACCATCAGATCGCCCGCTTTGTCGAAGGCGAGATTCACAGGCTCGAGCGGGTTATCCCGCACCACACTGAGAGTCTTCGTCTCCGGGGACCAGCGGTAAATGCGCTGCCAGTGCGCATCGACAAAGTAGAGCCGCCCGGCGCCGTCCGCTGCGGCGCCGGAGATATTGAAGAAGCCGGTGGCCAATCTCTTGAGCTTCGCCCCCGGCTGCAGCACCGGAGGGGCAACGGGAGGTTTCCGCGGGGGCGGATTGCCGGAGATATCGAGCCATGCAAACTCACGATTCCGCACGTCGAAATGAAACGTTTGATCGAAGACGGAATTCCCGAACGAAACCTTGCTATTGCTATAAACATGAACGTTGCGAAACCGAATGCCGTGAGAGTCTGAAACGCGGATCGCGTAGGGGGAAGGCTGATAGCTGCTGACGACGCGGTATCCGAAGTAGTTCGCCAGCGTGATGTTTTGCGACCGGTCAATTTCGATGGGCAGCGCGAAGGGGCTCTCGCCGCGCTCCTCCTCGGTTTGCAGCGCGGCCAATTCCCAGTTGGCAACGCGATCGAGCTTAATCTCATTGCGAACATGATGTTCGGAGGAGAGTTGATAGACGTGCCCTGGCGTCGAGGTGTCCGAGATATAAAGACCGGCCTGCGCGAAGGTATCCGGCGTCCAGATATCCGCGAACGTCCCCCCGCCCCCATCCGTGACCCACAGGCTGGGATATTGCGCGTCCCACCGGCGATAGATGTCGGGATCAGCGGTGTGGGTGTTGTTATACGGATTTACCAGCTTGTCGTCGGGGAAGTACGTTCCGTGCCCTCCGAGGAAGCGCACGTCGTCCATCAGCGAATTCTCGCCGGCCATCCACATCGCGCCCACCGCCCGGCTGTCGATGCCTCCCGTATACAGACCGATCCCCGTGACGATGTTGGTTCCACCTCGAGGCACTTCGAGCAGCGGCTTAGGAGCGCCCGGACCCTGAAACGCCGGGGTGGAATCTAGAATATCGAACTGCGTCGTGCTGGGATGAAGACCGATTAGAACAGTGTCCGGCCGAAGCGTAATCGTATTTGTGATGATGTAATGGCCGGATGGAATGTAGAGGACGCGATGCTGGTCAATCGCCCTTTGGATCGCTGCGGTGTCATCGGTTTTTCCGTCTCCATGCGCACCGAGTGACTTGAGATTGACCCAGGCGCTCTCAGCGGGCGGCCGGCGAATGACGGCGGGACCAGGCGGCGGCATGGCCTGCAACGCCGCAGCGTCGTAGCGGGTCGTAATCTCCGGCGTGGCTCCGAGGCTCGGCATCGTAAGTCCGTGCGAAAAGCTTTTCACCCGATAGGTCTTACCGCGAGCAAGCTCTTTCTTGCCGCTCTCACGCAGCCGGGCGAAGACCGGGACATCGTGGCAAACGGCGTTCTCCACATTGATCTCGGTGGTCGCGTTGTAGACGTTCCCGATCGTAATCGCCGGACCGTTGATATGCTCAAAGCGCGGGTCTTCCATCCAGAGCTCGTCGCCGTATCCGGGCTCCATAGATATGGCCGCCGGGACGTTCTGGAACGTATCGTGAACCAGCGTGAGACCGGCTTCGTGCTCCTTGATTGCCGCCTTGCGCTGGCCGTCAAACGTTGAGTCGATCAGCGTAAATTGCCAGCCCGGCGCCGGCCGCCCCGTGATGATTCCGTATTGCCCGCCGTAAAAGCGCAAATCCTCAGCCTCATTGCCGATATCTTTGAGGGCGGCCAGGCCGGAACCGATATGGAAATCCATGTGCGTCAAAAAACAATGTTGGGCCACATGGAAGCGAATCGCAACGGCGCCGGGATTCCCCGTGCCAATCTCGAAATTAATGTTGCTCATCGCGGAGTAGAACGTCCCGGGGTTTCCGTCCGGAACGTAGGTGGCGGGAACCGTACCGGCGGTGGGAGGAGGAGCGTGTCCGCCAAAGTAGCGGCTTGAACGATCTCGGGAAACGCCTCCGGCAAAAAAGATGATGTAGGCGATTCCGGTCTGAAAGCCGGGAGTCTTGTCTGCCAGAACAAAGACCGGGCGCTTGTCGCCGTACCCGATGAGCCGGATTCCAGGCCACACAAAAATGGTGCGGGTGAGCCGGTAGCGGCCTTGGGGAATAAACACGATTCCCCGGCCGGTTCTCTCCTGAACGCGGTTGATCGCCTGTTGGAGGGCCGCGCTGTCATCCGCCTTACCATCTGCATGAACCGGGAACTGATCGGGCGTTAAATAGACGGCGGTTGGATCGTCCAGTTTCAGCGGGTAGTAGGAGGACGTGCCAAACAGGGGCGCAATGGCCGCCAGCAAAGCGGTCGCAATCAATCCAACGCGTTTCATCGAGTCATGTCCCTCCGGAAAGCGGCTGAACGGGTTTGATGGGTTCCTGAGATACTCGCCGTGGTCGTCATTCTGAGCGAAGCGAAGAATCTCGCAACCTATCGATCCAAAACAAAAGCGGCCGGGCACGTTGCTTTGCGACACTTGCAACGCATGAAAATGAGGCGTAGGGGCGCTGCTTGCTGCGCCCTGACGGATCAGGGGCGTGAAGGTGCGGGCACAGGCGGACGAATCTTCTCTGAAGCGACAATCCCGCTTCCTTCCTGAACGCAATAAAACCGGTCTGCGTTAAGACTGGTCAACGTTTCCGTACCTCCGCTCGGCCAGGAGATCTCCAGCCGGTCCACACGGTCGCGGCCGCCCAGGCCAAAGTGAATCCGCAGATCGTTCTGCGACAAATAGCTCCCGCCGCTGAAGACCGCGCCGGTTTGGTTGAGATCGCCCGCGATGGCTTTGACGCGCGCGTTGAGCGCGAGACGATTGCTCTTGGTTCCCTGTAATTCAACGCTGATCCAGTGATTTTGTGGGCTGCCCTCGGGGCGGAGGATCGTAGGCTGGCCCTGCAGGTTTTCAACCACAAGCACAAGGCGCCCGTCATTGAAGAGGTCCCCCACGGCTAGCCCCCGGCTCACCTGAAGAACCTGGATCGCCTCGCCCGCGAGCGTACTGATATTCCGGAACGTTCCATCGCGCTGGTTAAGAAACAGCAGCTTCGGCTCGTGATATTTTGTTCCAACGTCGCCGGAATCCACTTGCGGGTAGACGTGCCCATTGACCATGAAAAAATCAAGCCAGCCATCGTTATCGAAGTCAAAAAACGCGTCGCCCCATCCGACGTACTGGGTGGTGCTTCGGGCGATACCCGAGGCATACGAAACGTCCGTAAAGTTCAAGCTTCCATCGTTGCGGAACAGCGCCGCGTACTCGTCGCTGAAATGGGTGATGGCGATGGAGAATCGCCCGGTATGCAGATAGTCGCCGGGTGCAACGCCCATGTTGGCCTGATCGTTGCCATCCTGGTTGACGGCCACTCCGGCCTCGTATGCCACGTCAGTAAATCGCCCGTTGCCGTCATTCCGGTAAAGATAGTTCGGCTCGCCGTCGTTCGCCACGAAGAGATCAAGTCGGCCATCGTTGTTGAAATCACACCAAAGGGCGGTCAACCCGAAGCGCCCCGCCGGATCGCTCACGCCCGCCTGGGTCGAGACGTCGGTGAACGTCCCGTCTCCATTGTTGTGATAAAGATTGTCGGGTGATCCTTTCAATCCTCTTGGGCCGCACTGCACGGGGATACCGTGATACTGGCAGTTGATCTGGGACCCAAATTTTGGCAGATCGTTCAGGTGGAAGTCCACGTAATGCGAGACGAAGAGATCGGCCCAGCCATCGCGGTCGTAATCTCCGAAGGCTGCGCCGGTGGCCCAGCCGGAATCGCCTCCCAGGCCCGCCTGCTTTGTGACATCCGTAAAAGTGCCGTCTCCATTGTTCCGGTAGAGGACCGCGCCGCCAAAGCACGTTACCAGAAGATCGGGCCAGCCGTCGTTGTTGTAATCCCCCACCGCGGCGCCCATCGCCCAACCGGGATACCCGACACCCGCTCTGGCGGTCACGTCGGTAAACGTGCCGTCGCGATTGTTGTGGTATAGCGCGCTCCGAGCCCGCTCGCCCGCCAGCGCCATGGCCACGCTGGGCGCGTTGGTGAAGTAAATATCCAGCCAGCCGTCACGATCGTAATCGATGAGCGCAACTCCTCCGCCCATGGACTCCACAATGTACTTCTGCCCCGGACTGGATAAGTGATCAAAGCGAATACCTGTAGAACTCGTGATATCGATCAGGCGGGGAAAAGCTCCCGGTGAGCGAGCCGCCGAGCCGCCACGCAACCAGTGCGCAAGTCCTGCGGATGCGTTAAAGGATGCGGCCAGCTTCAGGAATTCACGGCGGCTCGCACGTTTCATGCATTGCTAACCATGATCATGACGGCGTCACAAAACAACTGCACTGTGGGTAGATGGGTAGCGCATACTTCGTGCTTTTCGAAATCTGCGGCCGCCGCCGGTGTCACCCCCGCGGAAGCGGGGGGTCCATTCATTCACTGGATTCCCGCTTTCGCGGGAATGACTGGAAATGCCATTTGGTTGTGGCCGCAAGGCCGGCCGGCGCTACCCTGCTTGCGACAGCCACTCTGGGCAGCCCACGCACTTAATGAATGCTTTCGGCGTTGCCGGATTCTTCCTTGGCGGGCGCCACACGCAGCCCGTGGTAGAGATCTCTGAGTTTCGCTTTCATGGTTTTATACTTCTGGTATTGCTGGAGTTCAAGCCGTGCATCGGCCCGGCGCCCCGTTTGCCGATAGAGCGTGCTCAGGCGGAAATGCGCCACCTCGCTGGTAGGATCAAGCTGGATGGCGCGCTTGAGAAGCGGCTCGGCTTTTTTCATCTCGCCCATGGACATCAAAACCTCCGCCAGACCGAGATTGGCTTGCGCGTCATCGGGGCGCAGTTGAAGCGCACGCGTGTAAAGCTTGTAGGCCTGCTGGAGATCATTTTTCTGAACCGCGATATCGCCTAGCCTGCATTCCGACGCTTCGTCAAAGGGATTGAGGGCCAGGGCCTTTTTATACTCGCTCTCAGCCTCGTCGCGGGTGACGGCGGATGCGTTGAGCACCTCGGCAAGCTCATAATGGGGTCCCGGAAGGTTAGGGTCAATCTTGATCGCTACGCGGAAATTCTCCATCGCCTCCGCCGGATGTCCGTGCTTCGCCAGCTCGAGTCCCATCAACTCGTGCATGTAGGCGGATTTCGGTGCGACCACCATTAAGCTGAGTATGGATTGCTCCGTGAGCTCCGAATAGATGCGGTAGGCGCTGTAAAGAATCGCATCATTCGTGGGTTCCATCCTCCGCAGGACGCCGACCGTCACCGATGCTTTATCCAGGTCGCCGGTTTTTGAGTATAGGTCCACCAGCTCCATGCCGGTTTCAACGCGAATCTTCTCGTCCTGGACTTTGGGAAAGGCCGTCTCCAGGTCATCACGAGCGTCTTTGAAGTCGCCGGTCCGCTTTTCGGCGATGCCCAGAAGCGCCTGGATCTTCC
>JBOGJT010000122.1:0-8277 GCA_050745065.1 Terriglobia bacterium | reverse complement strand
CCGCATTGGCGGGCGCAGCAAGCAGCGCCCCTACGCAGAACGCCACATCCCATTTATTTTCAACACCGGGCCTGGCTATTTTCATTGCAGCCGAAAACGGTCCCGAATGAAGCGAACGAAGAATCTCGCCAGCTTTTGATCCAACCCAAATGCAGATTATTTGCTACACCGGCTCTCCGGCGACGGAAGAGGAACTCAGCGTCTCGCTCGCCCGGGACCGCCGCAAAGACGAGGCCACACGGTCAAAAAAGAGGTACACCACCGGGGTGGTATAGAGGGTGAGCATCTGGCTGAGAATCAGCCCACCCACGATGGTGATGCCGAGCGGCCGGCGCAGTTCGGCGCCCGTGCCCGATGCAAGCGCGAGCGGCAGACCGCCCAGCATCGCAGCCATTGTCGTCATCAGGATCGGCCGGAAGCGAAGCAGACAAGCCTCATAGATGGCGTCGAGCGCAGTCTTGCCTTCGAGGCGCTCCGCCGCCAGTGCAAAATCAATCATCATAATGGCGTTTTTCTGCACGATGCCAATGAGAAGAATCACCCCGATCAGCGCGATCACGCTAAACTCGGTGTGAAAGAAGAGCAGCGCCAGGAGCGCTCCAACGCCCGCCGAAGGCAGCGTGGAAAGGATCGTGAGGGGATGAATGTAGCTCTCGTACAGAACGCCCAGCACGATGTACACCGTGACGAGCGCGGCCAGGATCAGCAGCGGCTCGTTCTTGAGCGAAGCGAGAAAGGCCGCCGCAGTGCCCTGATAGCTCGCAATGATTGAGGCGGGCATGCCGATGTCCTTCTCAGCGCGGTTGATGGCATCGACGGCTTGGCTGAGAGAGCCTCCCGGCGCCAGGTTAAAGGAGAGCGTCACGGCGGGAAATTGTCCCTGATGGTTCACTGCGAGGGTGGTGGTGGAAGGGTCGAAGCGCGCGAAGGCACTCAACGGCACCTCGGCGCCGCTGCTCGATGGCACGTAGATATCTCGGAGGTCGTCCGGATTTTGGCGGAAGGCCGGCGCGACCTCGAGCACCACATGGTACTGATTAAGCTGGGTGAAAATCGTGGATACCTGCCGCTGGCCAAAGGCATCATAGAGGGCAGCGTCGATGGCGCCTGGCGTTACGCCGAGGCGGCTGGCTGTATCGCGGTCGATCACCAGCGACTCTTCAAGGCCGTGGTTCTGCTGATCCGTGGCCACGTCGCGCAATTGGGGCAGCGTTCCGAGTTTCGCCGCCAGCCGCGGCGCCCAGGTATTCAGCTCGGCGGCGTCCGCGCTGGCCAGGCTGTATTGAAACTGGGTCCGGCTGACGCGGTCATTAATCGAGATGTCCTGCACCGGCTGCATATACAGCGTGATTCCGTGAACTTGCGTGAGCTGCGTCGCCAGGCGCCGGATGATTTCAGATGCGGTAGCGCGGCGGTCCTCAACCGGCTTTAACGTAATCTGGATGCGCCCGCTGTTCATCGTCATGTTGGTGCCGTCCACGCCGATGAACGAGGCCACGTTTTCCACCGCCGGGTCCTTCAGGATAACGTCCACTAATTGCTGCTGCTTGTTGGCCATAGCCGGGAACGAAATGGTCTCCGAGGCTTCGGACGTTCCCTGGATCACGCCCGTATCTTCCACCGGGAAGAATCCTTTCGGCACGATCACGTAGAGATAGAGTGTGGCCGCGAGGGTGCCCACGGTAATCAGCAGCACCGCGGTCTGATGGCGTAAGACCCAGCGAAGCGTGAGTCCGTAGAAAGCGATGGTTCGCTCAAAAACCCCCTCCGACCACCGGTAGAAGCTCCCTTGCTCTGCTGCCGGGCGGTGGCGCAGAAGTTTGGCGCACATCATCGGCGTAAGCGTGAGCGAAACGATGGCCGAAAGAATAATGGTCACGGCAAGGGTGATGGCGAACTCGCGGAAGAGGCGGCCCACGATATCACCCATGAAAAGAAGCGGAATCAGGACGGCAATCAAGGATACGGTAAGCGAGAGGATGGTAAAGCCGATCTGGTGCGACCCCTTGAGCGCCGCCTCGAGCGGCGAATCTCCCTGCTCGATGAAGCGCGAAATGTTTTCGATCATCACAATAGCGTCATCCACCACGAACCCCGTCGAGATCGTCAACGCCATGAGCGAAAGGTTATCCAGGCTGAACCCGAGAAGGTACATCACGCCAAACGTACCGACGAGGGACAGCGGCACGGTGATGCTCGGGATGATCGTGCCGGCGAGCGTGCGCAGGAAGAGAAAGATGACCAGAATCACCAGGCACACCGTCAGCGTCAACTCAAACTGCACGTCCTTCACTGAGGCGCGGATGGTGGTGGTGCGGTCGGTCAAAACGCCGACGGAAACGGAGGAGGGCAGCGCGGCTTCGAGGCGCGGCAGCAGCGCCTTCACGTGATCGACCACCCGGATGATATTGAAACCGGGCTGCCGCTGGATGTTCATGATGACCGCAGGCGTCCGGTTCATCCATGCCGCCTCGCCGGTGTTCTCCGCGCCGTTGACCACCGTCGCCACGTCTGAGAGCCGCACGGGAGAGCCGTTCCGGTACGCCAGAACGATCGGACGGTAATCCGGCGCCGAAAGCAGTTGATCGTTGTCATTGATCGTGTAAGAAAGGCGCGGTCCTTCGAGCGTTCCTTTCGCCTGATCGACGTTGGCCGCAGCCAGCGCGGTCCGCACCTGTTCAAGACTCAGGCCATAGCTGGCGAGCGCGTTCGGATTGACTTGAATGCGCACCGCCGGCCGATGGCCGCCGCTGATGCTGACCAGTCCCACGCCCAGCACCTGCGAGATTTTTTGCGCCAGGTTGGTGTCCGCGAGGTCCTCAACCTGGTAAAGCGGCACTGCGTTTGAGGAGAGACCCAGCGTGAGCACCGGCGCGTCGGCGGGGTTCACCTTGCTGTAGACGGGCGGATTGGGTAGGTCCGGCGGGAGGTAGGTGCTCGCCGCGTTGATCGCCGCCTGCACTTCCTGCTCGGCGACGTTAATATCCTGATCCAGGGTGAATTCAAGGGTAATCTCCGACGCCCCGAACGAGCTCGTGGAGGTCATCTCCTTCAGCCCCGGCACCTCGCCAAATTGCCGCTCGAGCGGCGCCGTGACGAGGGCGGTCATCACGTCCGGGCTGGCGCCCGGATAGAACGTGAGCACGCGGATGGTGGGGTATTGTACTTCCGGAAGCGCCGAAACGGATAACTGGGTGTACGCCACGATCCCCGCAAGCAGGATGGCGGCCATCAGCAGTGAGGTTGCGACAGGCCGGAGAATGAAAATCCGGGACGGATTCATGCCGTGGGCGCTCCAGACCGGGGCTGCGGCCGGGTCGTGATGTGGCTGCCGTTGCGCAGCTTGTCCTGCCCATCCGTCACCACGCTTTCGCCGGGAGCGAGGCCCGAGCTGATCACGGCGGAGTTGCCTTGCGTACGGGCAAGCTGGACGTTGCGCAGCTCCACCGTGCCGTTGGTATGCGCCACGAAGACGTAATTGCCGTGGCTTCCCGTTTGGAGAGCCGCGGTAGGAATAATCACGGCGTTGCGCAGGATTTCGGTCTGAATGTGCACGTTCACGAACTCGTTGGGGAAGAGCAGCTCGTCCTGGTTGGGAAACACCGCCTTCAGCCGCAGGGTTCCGGTGGCCTGATCGATAAGGTTATCCGTGGCAACGAGCGCTCCGCTGGCAATCGCGTGTTGATCGGCGCGGTCATAGGCGTCCACGCGAAACCGCTGGCCGCGGCGGAGCCCTTGTAAAATGGGAGTCAGTTGCTCTTCGGGAAGGGTGAAAATGACCGCAATCGGACGCATCTGCGTGATGACCAGCAGCCCAGTGGCGCTTGCCGCGTGCACAATATTGCCCGGATCAACCAGCCGCAAGCCAACCTTACCGGAAATCGGCGCCGTAATCCGGCAATAGGCTAAATTCAACTGCGCGTTGGCAATCTGTGCCGTGTCCGCTTCAATCGCGCCTTGCAGTTGGCCAACCAGGGATTGCTGCGAATCGTACTGCTGACGCGGAATAATGCCGCTTCCGAATAGCGCCTTGTCACGCGCGAGATCAAGCTGGTCATCACGAAGCTGAGCTTGGTCGCGGGCAAGCTGGCCCTGCGCCTGCTGCAACTGCACCTGGTAGGGACGCGGGTCAATCTGCACCAAAAGCTGCCCCGCCCTCACGTGCTGGCCCTCGCGGAAAAAGACCTGCATCACCTGGCCGTCCACCCGCGTCTGGATTGTATCCGTGTTATAGGCCGTCACCGTGCCGAGTCCGGTGAGGTAGATCGGAAGGTTCTGCTGCTGCACTGGCGCTACCTGGACCGGCACCGGCCGCAGCGCGGCGGCGCGCGCCTGCGCCGCTTGGGCAAGCTGCTGGTCGCGCTGGCGCCGCACCGCGGCTTTCCACGCCAGCACGGCGACGACCGCAAAAATGAGGACCAGGACCCACGGAATCCAGCGGTGATGCGCCGGACGCGGCGATTTCATTTCACTCTGTGGAATTCGCGACAGAACCTCGTGCTTCTCCATCGTTCACATACTCCCGCGCCGCCCCCAATCCGTTGCGACAGTTATAATCTCACACAATCTTATTTATGACGAACCGGGAGCGGCCAAGGTTTCAAAACGGCTGAAGAATTGGATTTCGTGGTATTTTCTCCTTTACCGGTGTTGGTACGCGTTCGCATGGCGTTCCGGCCTGGGCGGGATGCGGACCCGCGGCTTTTCGTCGAGATGCCGTGAACCCGCTGGACCCGGCATGGCAAGCTACCAATGCGTTTTTTTAGAGCGCGGAAGGACAAAATGAAAAAGACTCTGTCCCATTTCGATCCCGCCGGTCGCGTGCGGATGGTGGACGTCTCGGCGAAGCCCCATACCGCGCGGCAGGCGGTGGCGGAGGTGGAGGTCCGGATGAGTGAGAAAACGCTTAAGGCTCTTCCGCGCAACCCCAAGGGAAACCCGCTCGAAATCGCTCGCATCGCGGGCATTGCCGCGGCCAAGCAAACGTCGAACCTGATTCCCTTATGCCATCCGCTCGCCCTCAGTTACGTGAATTTGGAAGCGAGCGCTGGACGGCGCGGCGTCAGAATTACGTCCACTGTCCGTTCGACCGGCCCTACCGGTGTTGAGATGGAGGCGCTCACCGCTGCAGCCGTCGCCGCTCTCACGGTCTACGACATGTGTAAGGCCCTGGACCACGGGATTGAAATCACTCGGCTCCGTCTCCTAGAAAAGTCCGGCGGCCAGAGCGGGAGATACAGCAGAAAGCAATTGCCAGTGGGCAGAAGGCAGTAAGCAGAAAGCAGAAAGCGCAGCATAAGCGGTCCCTCCGCGTGGCTGCAATTTTCATTGACACCCCGCCGTGACTTTTGTACTTTTACATCTTGTCCTTAAAAGCGGCCCTGATCCCAGGGCTGGGGCGACTCCGCAAGCATTCCGGCGGCGCGAGAATCTCAGAAATGGATAGAACGCAACCATGTTTGTGCCCAGGCGGATGTTCCTGACTAAAGGGGTGGGAAAGCATCGCGAAAAACTCACGAGCTTTGAGCTGGCGCTGCGCTCAGCCGGGATCGCCGCGTGCAATTTGGTGCGGGTTTCTAGTATCTTTCCCCCGCGCTGCAAGCTGATCCCTCGCAGCGAAGGAGTGAAGGAACTGAAGCCCGGCCAGGTGACGTTCGTCGTCATGAGCGAGAATTCGACGCGCGAGCCGCACCGCCTGATCGCCGCGTCGGTGGGGGTGGCGATCCCAACCGACCGCAACATGTTCGGGTATCTCTCGGAACACCACTCCTTTGGAGAAACCGAAGAGGTGGCCGGCGATTACGCCGAAGAGTTGGCCGCAGAGATGCTCGCCACTACGCTTGGGGTTGAATTTGATTCCGACCGGAGCTGGGACGAGAAGAAAGAGATTTACCGCATTTCGAACAAGATCGTCCGCACCATGCACATCACGCAATCCGCCGTGGGTGACAAGCGCGCCCTTTGGACCACGGTCCTCACGGCGTCCATTCTGCTCGGCGTCGAAGAATAAATTTGTCCCCGGTTCGATCCATCCCCTCTTTGCCTCGTTCCGCTCATTTGACTCGCTCGAAAGCGCCTGCCTATAATCGCCTTAGAATAAAGGGGCAGAGCGATGCAAAATGCAGTCATCATCAGCGCCGTCCGCACGGCAGTTGGAAAATTCCAAGGAGGGTTGTCGCCGCAATCGGCGGTTGAGCTGGGTGCGTGCGTCGTGCGCGAGGCCGTGCGCCGCGCCGCGCCGTCGGGGATGGACCCTGGGCAGGTCGACGAAATCATCATGGGAAACGTTCTTCCGGCCGGGCTGGGTCAAAATCCCGCGCGCCAGGCGGGGCTGAAGGGCGGCCTTGACAACCGCGTGGCAGCGCTGACGATCAACAAAGTCTGCGGCAGCGGGCTAAAGGCCGTCGCGCTGGCGGCGCAGGCGGTCGAAACGGGAAATTCGACGGTGGTCGTGGCGGGCGGGATGGAGTCGATGTCCAACGCGCCTTTCCTCCTGCCAGACCTGCGCCGCGGCCGCCGCATCGGCGACTCTAAAGTGGTCGATTCCATGGTGCACGACGGGCTGTGGGACGTTTACGAAGATTTTCATATGGGGATGACCGCCGAGCTGGTGGCGGAGAAATACCACATTTCGCGCCAGCGGCAGGATGAGTACGCGCTGGAAAGCCACCGGCGCGCCGTGGACGCAATCCAAAGCTGCCGCTTTAAGGACCAGATTGTTCCCGTACCCATTCCGCAAAAGAAGGGCGAGCCCGTCCTGATTTCGATCGACGAGTCGCCGCGCGCTGACACTTCACTCGAAGCTCTCGGGCGGCTGAAGCCCGCCTTCAAGAAGGACGGCACCGTGACCGCCGGAAACGCTCCGGGCACCAATGACGGCGCGGCGGCGCTCGTCGTGACCTCAGAAAGCAAAGCCAAGGAATTGAGCGGCAAAATCATGGCGCGCATCGTGGCCCAAGCGGTGAGCGGCGTGGAACCCAAGTGGGTGATGATGGCGCCGGTGACGGCCGTGCAGTCGCTGCTAAAAAAAGCCGGCTGGAAACTCGAAGACGTTGACCTCGTCGAGCTGAACGAAGCGTTTGCCGTTCAGGCGCTCGCCGTGATCGAGCAGCTTGGACTTGACCCCGCCAAGACCAACGTAAACGGCGGCGCGGTGGCGCTCGGCCATCCGATCGGCGCTTCTGGCGCCCGCATTCTCGTAACCCTTCTCTACGCCATGAGGCAGCGCAGCGCCCGGCGCGGCGTCGCGGCGCTGTGTTTAGGCGGCGGAAATGCCGTGGCGCTGGCCGTGGAGAGATTGAGTGATTGAATCATGGCTTCATTGTGTCAATGACTCAATGACCCGATGACTCAATGAATCAATCCAAAAGAGATTGAGTGATTGAATCATTGCTTCATTGTGTCGATGATTCAATGAACCGATGACTAAATGAGTCAATCCCACAATGATTCAATTCATTCCGTTGGCGTCATCGGCGCGGGAACGATGGGGCGCGGCATCGCTCACACGCTCCTGCGTTCGGGATTTTCGGCGATTCTTATCGACGCCCACGAAAAGCCCCTCGCTTCCGCCCAGGAAAACATTTCGCGCGGCCTCGCGCGCGATGTTGAAAAGGGCCGCCTGAGCGCTGAGGTGGTGCGTGAGTCGCTCGCGCGCCTCACAGTCACAACGGAAGTCGCGCGCCTGGAAGCGGCGGATTTCGTTATTGAAGCCGTGCCGGAGGATTTTGGCGTCAAAGCCGCCGTCTTCCGCGAGCTTGCGTCTATCTGCCGCCCGGAGGTGATTTTCGCCAGCAACACCTCCTCCATCTCCATTACGCGCCTTGCCGCGGCCAGCGGACGGCCCGGGCTTTTTGCCGGCCTGCACTTTTTTAACCCCGTGCCGGTGATGAAGCTGGTAGAGGTAGTAGCGGGTGTCGAAACGCTCCCCGAAACTCTCGATCGCGCCGCCTCCCTTGCTGTTGCGCTAGGCAAAACCCCGATTCGCGTGAATGATTCTCCCGGCTTCGTTTCCAACCGCGTCCTGATGCCGATGATCAACGAGGCCGTCTTTGCGGTGATGGAAGGCGTTGCCACGCCGGAAGCCGTGGACGGCGTGATGAAGCTGGGGATGAATCATCCGATGGGCCCGCTCGAGCTCGCCGATTTTATCGGTCTCGACGTTTGCCTCGATATCATGAAGGTGCTCTACGAGGGCTTCCGCGACTCGAAGTACCGTCCCTGCCCGCTGCTTGAGAAAATGGTGGCCGCCGGACGCCTTGGGCGAAAGACCGGGCG
>JBOGJT010000121.1:0-4022 GCA_050745065.1 Terriglobia bacterium | reverse complement strand
CGTGCTCCTGCTCCGGCCCCTTCGCTCCACGGTCATTACCCGCTTCCTCGCTACTATGGGCCCGTCCGACTCCCGACCGGGGCCGTCCCTGGGGTTATGTATTCCCCCAGAGCGTTGGCCGTCTCTGCGGCCACCCCGCCGGGTCTCCCGGGTTCCTCGGCTGATCTGTCTCCGCGCGCCATCCCCTACCACCCCGAGAAGTCCCGCCGCTGCGTGCGCCCATTGCTTCACGGCGAGAGTCAGGTTTCATCTACATCGGAAGACTGACCACTTCCCCTTTGCGCTAACGAGGCCGAAACGGGTTCACTTGCGTTATGGCTCACGAATTCGCCGCTCGAGGCTTCGCCGGTGGGATTACTCCCACTCACGCTCGATTGGCTACCTGTTGAACGGGCAATTACAGGGCAAGCTCCTTTCAGCTTGCAAGATCACACCAGGCTTTTCCTGGCACTACCGACGTGTGCGCCACCCGCGCTCCCCTGTCAACGCTTCGACGCCGCCCTCGCGAGCGGCTTCGCATGACTCGGGGCCGGTGTGGATCGCTAATCTTTCACCGTGTAACTCTTTCATTCACTACACCTCGCCGGATTAGTCGGCGCACAAGGAGTACAAAACATGAATCGAAGAGAACTCATCATGGCCGGCGTGGCGCTTGGCGTAAAGCCCGGCATCAATCGCGGCCAGACAAAGCACTCGGCCGGGAGCGCTGATCCGGCGCCGAAGCCAGCTTCGGGCTCGCCGCCCACCATCCTTTTAAATGGTTATGCCCCGCAATCCATCTATCACATTCCTGTCACGATCGTCAAGAAAGCGAAATACCCCATCTACGACGCCCACTGTCACGGGCGCGGACCCTTAAGCGCCCGCAAGATGGTAGAGATTATGGACGAGGTCGGAGTGGAAAGATCCCTGGCTTTCAGCGGCGCCAGCACGGTAGAGCACTTCAAAGCGATCAGCCGGCAATACGCCGAGTTCCCCGACCGTTTTGACATGTGGTGCCTGTTTAACATGAACCAGTTTGGCCAGCAGGATTTTGAAAAGACGGCGCTGAAGTCATTGGAAGAGTGCCATCGCGCGGGCGCCCGCGGCGTGGGCGAGATTCATGACAAGGGCAGGGGTTTCATCTGGCAATATGCCGGCAAGCGTCCCCGCTCCGGCATTGCTGCCGAGGCTCTGAACGGCGGTCCCATGTACACGCGCGGTCCCATACCGCCCAATCGTAAAGCTCCCCATGGGCCTCACCCGGACGATCCGCGCCTCGACGCGCTTTGGGACCGCGCCGGCCAGCTCGGCATGCCCATCAGCATCCACGTCTCCGATCCCATCTGGGCCTACCAACCCATGGACTACACCAACGACGGCCTCATGAACGGCTGGACCTGGCGCATCGTTCTCGAGCCCGGCATGTACGATCACAACCAGCTTGTCAACAGCCTGGATGTCACGGCCGGCCGCCATCCCAAAACCACTTTCATCGCCTGCCATCTTTGCAATCTCGGTTACGACCTCGGACGCCTGGGCAAGATGTTGGACCGCCATCCGAACCTCTACGCCGACATTGCGGCGCGCTTTGCGGAGACGGCCACTATCCCGCGCTTCACCCGCCAGTTCCTGATGAAGTATCCCGACCGCGTCGTCTACGGAACCGATGTCTGGTACAGCCAGCCATTTTTCAGAACCACGTTCCGTCTCCTCGAAACCGACGATGAACATTTTTACGAGCGAGGGATGGTTGACACCGCCAATTTCAATTTCAATTATCATTGGACGCTCAATGGCTTCGACCTGCCCAACGACCTGCTCAAAAATATCTACCACGATAACGCGGTCAACATTTTCAAGAAAGCGCAGGAGAACGCCGCCTGACCCGCAGCCTTGACGCACACTACGCCGCGGGTGAAAACCTAAACCTCCGGGACACAGCAAGTCGAATGCCACATAAATAATTATACAATTAACGCGAAACATGGCAGCCTCTTCGCATGTGGAAACCTGCGAAGCCTTTGATTCTGGTTAAACTTGCACAAAGGTACGTAAAGTCCCACAGAAAAGCCCCTCCAATGCCAAGCCGTCGCCCAGCGATTTAATGGGCTTACGGCCTCCCCCAGGCCCATCGAAACTCGTCCTTGATGATGGTTTTTCGGTAACGCAAGGCCTCCTCACTCCCTCCGTCGACAACCTGCCCCGTCGCACTTGGGCTAACATACCAAGACTCTTTGTTGACCCTTTGGTGCTGGATTCGCGCTCGTTCGGGCTATTCCGGTTCCAGCGCAACCTTATCGGGAAGCTTGCCGTGCCGCGAATGAACATCCTCAACTCCGTGGAGCTAGAAGCCTTTGAGTCAGCCCCGGTGTTCAATAGTTTTCAGCGTACGCAATATTTCGATTGCCCCCAGACCATCCAGCAGGCGTCCGTGAGCCTTCGCACGCCCGCCACCGAAATGAATGCCGTCACAACGGCGATCGCAATCTTTTCTTTCCACTTCAAGACTCTCGCCATTTCTCACCTCGCGATTATTGATAGAACACGGTCTCGCCGGACCCAAGACGCTGAATCCCTCACTGCGCCGTCGGCGGGTTCGCGGGCGGCGGAGGCTTCGGCGAGGCATTCGACCAGAACGCCCAATGAATTTCCGGCACGTCGTCGCCTTTCACCACAAGTGTCGGTGCGGACAATTTGTCGCCCTCGATGTGCGCTTCAAATATCGAATCGTTCACGCGATAGAGCACCAACCCGTCACTGCGAATCGCAAGCACCTCGCTGTCCTGCTGGCCTATTTCAATGGTTATCTTGCGCTCATCAACCAGGTTCTGGAGAAAGAGCTTGCCCGGCATGTAGACATCCTGGGGATACATCCCTCTGACGCGCGGTAGTTCGCGCACCACGCCAGTTGGGGTATTCGCGTCTACCTCATTCGCTCTCTCGTTTTCCAAACCTGGGCTCTCGATGCTTTGGGGATTCGGCTCAGCGACGATAGCGGCTAGCCATGCGCCGAAAAGCCGGGGAGTTGAATAATAGAAGGGAAGCTTGATCACGGACCAGCGCCCTGCGGCCTTGTTCAGCACGTAGACCGTTCTGGGCGACTGCGGCGGGGCAGTAGGAAGTGGCGCGTAAATGGCGAAAAAGTGTGCGGTGTCGGCGACAACGCTTGCGCCCCGCGGCCTATCCGGGTATCCCGCGATGACGCCCGCTTGGGACGGCAGGAAGGGAGGCTTCGGCCCCAGATAGCCGGCGCCCGGGCCAAGGGTGTACGGTGCCATGATTTCCGCGTCGTCGATGGTTCCTCCGGGCTGCGTGGAGGTTGAGGAGTAAGGTCCCCCTCCCGATCCCAGGTACTGAAAGTAACGGTACAAACGCCAAGTACCCGGCACTATGCGCGGTTGTCCCGGAATTGCGTTTCCAAAGATCCTGGTGACGGTCCAGTGGTTTGTCCAATCAGCGTAAACTACTCCCGGGGCCACGCCGGCCCCGGCGACCGCGCCCCAGGTTTGATCGTAGAAGCTAAAACCCGACGCGCTCCCGCTCCCCGCCAGTGGCGAAACCACATCGATTTCCCTGGGTGCGTTTTCGTGAATAACGTTCAGCGAGCGCAGGCCTATGTCGAGAACATAAAGATGCCCGCTGAGGTCGTTGGCCACGGCGAATAAGCTGGTGGACACCTGCCGCACCAACGCTAGACGGGCTCCCGAGGCGGCATAGAGCCGCATAGGAAAGCCATTAATCGCATTCTGCGTGGGCGTGCCAGACAGCAGGTAGAGATACGGGCCGACGGGGCCAGCCGGGCCAGCGGCGCCTTGCGTCGTTGGCGACGACTGCGCCACACAAAGAACCGCAGCCAGCAAGCATAACATCGAACGCGCGAGCGACTCAGTAGCTCGGCGCGTTGCAGACCTCGTACACATAGTTGTTCGACCCAGGTACGAAATACCAATACTGCTGAGAGTTTGAGCTATTATCCCAGTTAATGTAGCGGCGGCCTCTGGCCGCCGGTTCTTCGCTATTAAAAACCGGCGGCCAGAGGC
>JBOGJT010000120.1:0-5336 GCA_050745065.1 Terriglobia bacterium | reverse complement strand
CGGCAAGCAGCGCCCCTACACCCTATTCTCATGCCTTGCAGGTGTCGCAAAGCGCCATGACCGGCTCATCAGTATCACACGCTTTTGGGCTTTTTCCGGCGTCCACCTAAACGAGGTCATGTATATTTATACACGGAGTGTACTATTATGCGTTGTCGCGGTCTGACGCTGATTCTTTTTCTCGCCGCCCTATTGCCTGCTCGGGCGCCCGCGCAGCGCGCGGCGCCGCCGGCCTTCCGCCCGCCCGCCGTGCCGCTGGTTGCCGTCGATCCGTATTTCAGCGTCTGGTTGTTCGCCAATCATCTTACATACGATACGACACGGCATTGGACGGGCACGCCCATGGCCATGCAAAGCA
This sequence comes from Terriglobia bacterium, assembly GCA_050745065.1. Taxonomy (GTDB): domain Bacteria; phylum Acidobacteriota; class Terriglobia; order UBA7540; family UBA7540; genus RH2-MAG17b. The sequence goes on along the minus strand of JBOGJT010000120.1, from coordinate 4,978 downwards.
TCGTGCGCGTGGATGGACAGGCCTATCGCATCATGGGCAAAGACCCGGAGAACATGCAGCCGGCGCGGCAGGTGAGCTTGCGAGTCTTCCCCACGCGGACGATTTATCAATTCGAAGCGGGCGGCGCGCGCATCAGCCTTACGTTTCTCACCCCCGATCTCCCGCACGATCTTGACGTGCTCGCGCGCCCCGTCACTTACCTTACCTGGACGGCCAAATCCCTCGACGGCAATGCGCACGCGGTTGAGATTTACTACAGCAATACAGCCGGGCTGGTGGTGAACTCACCGGATGAGAACGTCACTTGGTCATCGGCGCGGGCCCCCGGATTAAGTATTCTCCGCATGGGAACGTCGGCCCAACCCATCCTCGGCAAGGCAGGGGATCGCATCCGAATCGACTGGGGGTATCTCTACGCGGCGGCGCCGCAGAGCGAATCTCCGCTCGCGGCCGTGGTGCCGCGAGGGGCGGCGATTCGCGGGTTCGCGTCGAACGGCGGACTTCCCGGCGGCGCAGCGGACGTCAATCCTCCGCGGCCCGCCCGGCGCGCGCCGGTAATGGCTTTCGCCTTCAGGCTAGGCAACGTGGGGGCAAAGCCCGTCTCGCGTCATCTCATTCTGGCTTACGATGAGATTTACCCCATTGAATATTTCCATCAGCGGTTGAAGCCGTGGTGGCAGCACTCCGGCATGGACGTTGATGAGCTTCTCGAAAACGCCGACCACGATTACCCGCAGCTTGCCGCGCGATCCCGGGCGTTCGATCGAAAGCTTACGGCGGAGCTCACGAGGGCGGGAGGCCCGGAGTACGCGCAGGTTGCGGCTCTCGCCTATCGTCAGGCATTCGCGGCGAACAAACTGGCCATCGGCCCGCACGGCGAGCCGCTCATGTTTCTCAAGGAAATTTCGAGCTGCGGCTGCGCCCAAACGGCGGACGTGATCTATCCTGAATCGCCCATCCTGCTTCTATTGAATCCGAAGTTGCTGGAGGATTCTCTAGTCCCGTTGCTCGACTATGCGCAGTCCGGCAAATGGCCTTATCCTTACGCACCGCACGATCTTGGTACCTATCCCATTGACAACGCGCGCGTGCCCTCGCAAATGGAGAGCATGCCGGTGGAAGAAACCGGCAACATGCTGCTGATGATCGCCGGAATCGCCAGGGCGGAAGGCAGCGCTTCGTTTGCGGCAAAGTATTGGCCGCTGCTTTCGCACTGGGCGGAGTATCTCAAGGCGAATGGCCTCGACCCTGGCGACCAGCTCTGCACCGACGACTTCACCGGCTTGCTCGCGCACAACGCCAATCTTTCGTTGAAAGCGGTTGAGGCGCTGGGCGGCTACGCGATGCTCGCCGATATGCTTGGTAAGAAGAACGAAGCGGCAGCTTTTCATTCGACCGCGCACGAATACGCTGCGAAATGGATGAAGCTCGCCAACGATGGCGATCATACGCGCCTCGCCTACGACCGGCCTCATACCTGGAGCCAGAAATACAATCTGGTGTGGGACAGCGTGCTCGGCCTCGACCTCTTTCCGCCGTCCCTTGCGCGCGAAGAGCTCGCCTATTACAAGGCGCACGCGACGCACTTCGGCTTTCCGCTCGATAGCCGCTCGGCGTTCACCAAGCTCGATTGGGAGTCCTGGTGCGCAGCGATGGCCGGGTCAAACGCGGAGTTTCGCGCGCTCTTCTCCGGCGTCTACAACGTCGCCAATCAGACTCCAACCCGAGTGCCCTTGAGCGACTGGTACTGGACCGTGGACGGCTCCCAGACCGGATTTCAAGCCCGCCCCGTCGTCGGCGGGATTTACATGAAGATGCTTACTAACCCGGCAATCTGGAAACGCTGGGCCAGCGGGAAGGAGTGAGCAGATTTCTGGCCGCCAAAAATCCATGCCATGACTCGGCATCGAGTGATCATGCCGGCGGTCAATCTCGCTCGCGAGAAAGGATCAGGAAGGACTGCTCAGTGTTCTTGGAGAAAGCTTCTGATCGAAGAGCAGTTTCACGAGGAGATGGTATCCAGTTTTCGCTCGCGGTCGGCGGCAAAAGCAAGAGACGCTTTGATATCGTCCTCGGTCAGGTCGGGGAAGTCGCGAAGAATCTCAGCCTCGGTCATACTCGAGGCAAGATAATCCAGCACGTCATAGACACTGATGCGCATCCCACGGATGCATGGTTTGCCCCCAAGCTTGCCGGGTTCGAGCGTGATGCGTTCCCGGTAATCTATGGTTTTGAGATTAATTGGCGCTCAAAGAAAAATCAAGTAGCGAGGCCTCGTCTCGGCGTCACACCACTTGCGGCTTCTACATGAAGATGCTTACCAACCCGGCAATCTGGAAGCAATGGGCCAGCGGGAAGGAGTGAGCTACAGTCGGAAATCTACTCCAGGGTGGATCATAGTTGAACCATGCGAAAATCCAAAACGGCGTATTCCTATCAGATTAACTTGATTCCTGAGCGGCAGGGTGGCTACACCGTGCTGGCGCCGCTGCTTCCCGGTTGCATTTCTTATGGAAGCAATATCGAAGAGGCAACGAAAAATGCACGCGAGGCTATCGAACTGCACCTTGAAAACCTTGCCGCACACAAACAGTTTATTCGCACTACTCCGCGCCTCAGATGCGCTCAAACCTTTCAAGGAGGGACTTGATCTCGCTCTCAGCAAACGTTTGGCAGTCAGAGTACAGTTTCGTCAACAGGGTTGGCAGCCTCTCCATGAGTGAGGGGAGAACCTTTTCAAATTCCGAAAATGCATGGCGAAACGAGCGAACTCTCTGCAAGTTTTCGGCTAATTGCCGTCTTCGTTCTGTTGGGTCATCCCATACACCCCTCCAATACAGACAGGTGGGGCAGGACATGGCGCAATGAATCCCATCATGAGACAAGAATGACTCCCAACCGGATCCCGCAAGCGAAAGAACTTTGAGCGAGTCGTCCCGTCGCTTTTCGCCGTTGCATCTTCTGCAAGCCACCAGCACATTGCCTGGAACGTGGAGGCCCGCGCGATAGCGATTCATGCCGTCAAGGTGCTCAATCACTGATATCGTATTCACAAGGTCACAAGAGCAATACGGGCACTGATTGTTGAACGCTCCTCGCACCAGCTCCTCGTATTGGGCGCTCTCAATTTTAATTGTCCAGTCATGGCTAACCCTTCGGCTCAATTCGTGAAGAAACATGCTGACCAGCTTGTTTGCCACGTCCGATTTGGCCCGCCGCGTGGCCGAGCGCAGTTGAGAGGTGGGATCGTTCACGTCGTTTCGTCCCCGAGCAGCCAATTAACTTCAACGCCCAATACATCCGCGAGAGCCTTGAGTTCATAGTCGAGCACGCGGCGGTGATTATTTTCGATTTTGGCGATTGCGGCTCGGTCGAGCTGAAACCCGAGCCGAGCGAGTTTCCCCGAAAGGGCATCCTGCGTTAGCGGCGGCTTCCCACGTTGGCGTGCCTGAGCCACACGCCTACCACTGATATTTTTCCACACACGCTTTCTGGTCACACGGAGAGAGTATCTTGTGTGCGTGCCGAAAATGTTCTATATTAGAACACCAGGGCAAGGAACATTCTGTTTCTCCGCTCAGTTCGTGAAAGCATGCTCGTTGACGTCTAACGGCGCCGCACATGATCAGGGCAGCGTGATGAAAGGAAACAAGCCGAGGCGTCGCGGAACATGGGCAAGATCAAACCTGCGTGTACACTTTGCGGGGAATCTCGGCCGGGTCATGAGCGGAAGGGAGCTTCGCCGGGTTGCTGGAGGCACAAGCGAGTGGGCTAGCCGAATCCGCGAGCTTAGGCTAGAAGAGGGCTATCACATTCTCACGCACAATGACCGTAGCGACCTGAAACCAGGTCAGTATCTTCTGCTGGACCCGAAACCCAGCCCGGCTTTCGAAGGAGCCGTCTCGAAGAAGCTGCGCGCCATGGTGCTCGATCGGAACGATTTCACCTGCCAGATGTGCGGCGCAGAAGCTGGCGAATCTGATCCGTACGACCCCTCCCGAAAGATCCGCCTCCACATTGGACTCATCATCGACAAGTCGATGGACGGCGAGGATGACCCAAGCAATCTGCGGGCTATCTGCTCTGTGTGTAACGAGGGCGTAAAAAACCTTACTCTCGACCGGCCTTCGTTGAAAAGCCTGCTCATCCAAGTTCGGCGGGCGACCGGCGCTGATCAGCTTGAGGTCCTGAAGTGGCTAGCGCGAAAATTTCCCACCCAAACCCGCGGGCTAGTAGAGAAGCGCGCTGAGTAAGTATCCCATGGATACGATCTCGCGGCATCGCCGCAGCGCAAACATGCGGCGCATCGGCAGCAAAAATACCAAACCCGAACTCCTTGTCCGCAGGCTGATCCATGGCCTCGGTTTTCGTTATCGTCTGCATCGTGCCGACCTTCCCGGAAAGCCTGACATCGTTTTTTCCGCCCCGCGCAAAGTAATCTTCGTTCATGGCTGTTTCTGGCATCAACATGGTCTGTGCGCCGATTCTCACGTTCCCAAATCCCGGCGCTCCTACTGGATGCCAAAGCTTCAAAATAATAGGCGTCGAGATATTGAAAATTATCGCAGGCTCCGCACGCTGGAATGGAAATATCTCGTGGTCTGGGAATGTGAGACGCAGAATTTGAAGCAGCTAACGAAGAAGGTCGGAAGCTTTCTACGGGCGTAGGCGCGGCATCCGCCAGCCTTAGACGGTACCCTGCCCCACATCAATTACCGCTATCCTTTCCCACCCCACCGCCGGCTGATGCGTTCGATGGCGTCGATCATGTTTTCGACCTCAGCAAGGCCGGGCGCCTCATCAGGCCCTTCCGGGTGAACGGCCTGGTTCCTCACGGTCCAGATTCGCCGCAGGGCGGTTTTATCTTCGAGAGAGATGCGGCCATCTTGGGCGAGCAGGTTGATCAGCGCGTCGGCCCAACCTTTACGGCGAACGCTGAGGTGGGGATAAAAGCGTTCCGCCGCGCATCGCAGCAGGC
>JBOGJT010000119.1:0-26278 GCA_050745065.1 Terriglobia bacterium | reverse complement strand
AGCGGGCTGGCGTTTCACGTCGGGACGGTGCAAACACGCCAGGAGCGCTCCAGCCGCTTCCACTCGTATTCCATCTCGCTGGGCGGACGGCTCGCCCGGCACGACGTGAACGCGGTGCTTGCGGGCCAGGGCGCAGAATGCACGTTATACGGGCTTTACCAAGTCACAGGCCACCAGCACGTCGACCATCACACGCGCCTTGATCACGCCATGCCGCACTGCAGCAGCCGCGAGTATTACCGCGGCGTTCTCGACGGGAAGTCGGTGGGCGTCTTTAACGGTGCGATCATCGTCCGCAAGGACGCGCAGAAGACCGACGCGATTCAGAGCAACAAGAACCTGCTGCTCTCGAACGACGCGGTAATCAACACCAAGCCAGAGCTGCAAATCCTTGCCGACGACGTGCGCTGCACGCACGGTGCGACGATTGGACAGTTGAACGCCGACGCCATCTTTTACCTGCGCGCGCGCGGGATTGGCCTCGAAGCGGCGCGCCACCTGCTTACCCGGGCGTTTGCCAACGACGTGATCACGAAAATCAACTTCCTGCCGCTGCGCAAAAGCCTCGAAGCAAAGCTGCTGGGGCGGCTCTCGCAAGGTTGGAGGCCGGAGGAAGTGCTGTAGTGTGGAACGGAATGGCCAGCGGCCCGAATAATAGCGAAGGAATAGAGCCATGAGTGTCTCCACTGATCCAATGACGTCAACAGGTGCAGCGGCGCGCGCTCACTGGGATGTGATGAGCGTCCGGGACGATTTCCCCATTCTTCGGCAGAAAATCCACGGAAAACCCTTGGTCTATCTGGATAACGCCGCCACCGCGCAGAAACCGGAGGTGGTGCTTGACGCGCTGCGGGACTTTTACACGATCGATTGCTCGAACATCCATCGCGGCGTGCATACGCTCAGCGAGCGGGCGACGCTCGCCTACGAGGGCGCGCGCGAAAAAGCAAAGGCGTTCTTGAACGCGGCGGAAATCCGCGAGATTATCTACGTGCGTGGCACGACGGAGGCTATCAACCTCGTGGCGTACACTTATGGGCGCCAGCATGTGAAGGCGGGAGATGAAATCGTGGTCACCGCCATGGAGCACCACTCGAACATTGTGCCGTGGCAGATCCTCTGCGAGGAGAAGGGGTCCAGGCTGCGCGTTGCGCCCATGAATGACGCGGGTGAGCTGGAGTTGGACGAGCTTAAAACCCTTCTGACTCCGCGCGTGAAGCTGCTTTGCGTCGCCCACGTCTCGAACGCGCTTGGCACGGTAAACCCCGTGCGCGAAATTGTGCGCATGAGCCATGCAGCGGGTATTCCGGTGCTCGTCGACGGGGCGCAGGCGGCGCCGCACATGAGAGTGGACGTGCGCGACCTCGATTGTGATTTCTACGCCTTTTCGGGGCATAAGGTTTTTGGGCCCACCGGGATCGGGGTACTTTACGGCAAGGCCGCGCTGCTTGAATCCATGCCGCCGTTTCACGGCGGCGGCGACATGATCAGCTCGGTGACGTTCGAGAAAACCACTTACAATACCCTGCCCTATAAGTTCGAGGGCGGAACGCCCCACATTGCGGGCGTTATCGGCCTCGGCGCGGCCATCGATTACGTCACGGGCCTTGGAATGGAACTCATCGAAGCCTATGAGCGCGAGCTGCTGGACTACGCCACCGCCGCGCTCTCAGCGATTCCGGGATTGCGTCTCATCGGGACGGCCCGGCAAAAGGCCAGCGTGCTCTCGTTTGTGCTCGATGCAATCCATCCGCACGACGCGGGAACGATTCTGGATCAGGAAGGCATCGCGGTGCGCACCGGCCACCATTGTGCGCAGCCGGTGATGGACCGCTTTAACCTCCCGGCCACCACGCGCGCGTCACTCGCCCTCTATAACACGCGGGATGAAATTGACGCGCTCGTTCACGGGATTGCCAAGGTGAAGGAGATTTTCGCCTGATGCCGGACATGCGCGAGCTCTATCAGGAAGTGGTGGTGGATCATAGCAAGAGGCCGCGCAATTTCCGCAAGCTGGAGGGGTCGCACCGTACCGCCCGGGGGTATAACCCTCTCTGCGGTGATCGCGTGGCCGTGCACGTAAAGGTTGAGGACGGGCGGCTCAGCGACGTGAGCTTCGAAGGGAGCGGTTGCGCCATCTCGACCGCCTCGGCTTCGATCATGACGGAAGTATTGAAAGGAAAGACCACCGAAGAGGCCCAGGCGCTGTTTCGTGACTTTCACGACCTTGTGACCACGGGAAATGCCGGAAATCACGGTGGTCCACCGCTCGGAAAACTCGCGGTTTTTTCCAATGTGAGCGATTATCCAGCGCGCGTGAAGTGCGCCACGCTCGTTTGGCACGCACTGAATTCGGCGCTTAGTGGCGGCGAGGGCGTGATCTCGACGGAATGAGCTAACTTATGGATGAAATTTCACCATCGGCGTTAGTGGGCGATCCGCAGGGCGACGCGGCCGCGGGAGAGCCGTGTCTTTCGGTTTCCGAAGCCATCCAGTTGCAGGACCGCGTGATTGAGGTGCTGCGCACCTGCTACGACCCTGAGATTCCCGTGAACATTTACGAACTCGGGCTGATCTACGAAGTGAAGGTTGAGCGGAGCGGCAGCGTCTACATCCGAATGACGTTGACTGCCCCCACGTGTCCTGTGGCTGGCTCGCTGCCACCCGAAGTGGAGAACAAGGTAAAGGAATTACCCGGCGTCACGGCGGCCAAGGTCGAAGTGGTATGGGACCCGCCGTGGGATATGACCAAGATGTCCGAGGCCGCGAAGCTGCAATTGGGCATGTGGTGAGAGCCGAGCCGAACGGCGCGCCGGGAGGATTTTCCAAGACCAGGACCGCGATGCGATTCAGTTCCAGCGAAGAATACGGGCTCCGGTGCCTATTGCGGCTTGGCCGCGAAGGTCCAAACGGCAGTCTCACTATCCCGGAGATCAGCCGCGCGGAGGGTATCTCCACGCCGTACGTCGCCAAAATCATGCGTCTGTTGCGGCGCGGCGGTTTTGTGCAAAGCACGCGCGGCAAAACCGGGGGCTACTGCCTTGCCCGGCCAGTGGACAAGGTCATGGTGGGTGAGCTCCTGGCGCTTCTCGGGGGACGCCTGTTTGAACCCGATTTCTGCGAACGCCATTCGGGGACAGGAAATACGTGCGCCAACTTAACCGATTGCTCCATTCGCCCGGTATGGCAAAGCGTGCAGCTTGTGGTGGACCACGTGTTGAGCCGGATTACGCTCGGCGACCTGCTCCGTAACGAGCAGAGTATGTCCTCGTGGGTAAACGGCTTGGTCAACCTGCCGGCGCCGGCGGCCCGCCTGCCGCAGCCGGCTGCCGAAATTTCTCTTCTCTCCCCGAAGAACTCCCTGCTCTGCTGACCGGCAGAACTCCACAAAGAATTTCTTCCTTATCCGCAGCGGACTGTTGATTACTGTTTATTATATTGACTTATCAGTTATACCAGCATACAATACCAGCATCCCTCAAAACCGGCCCGTTCTTTGGGCCAACCACGCAATTTCTTCAGGAAACAGATTACAAGAGCGGACGTCTGCTCCGCGCTCGAAGCGGCAAAACGTCGAGGTGTTCCGCCTTCGACAGGGTTGCCCCATCCAGCTTTCGCTCCGGCGGTTGAGAAGGATGCCGGAATACCGCGCAAGAGAACTTGAGTTTTCCTGTATCTCCGGCTCCCACGGTGACAACCCCGGCATAAACGCCCTTTCGGCACAGATCGGGCGGCCCGCAGGGAAGATTGTTTGAAGATCGAAAGTTATCATGGCGCCGTACATTATAAATCGGAGGGAGATCATGCAAAGTGAGGGAATCGAAATCCTATTGGTTGAAGATAATCCGTCGGACCTGGAACTGGCGCTTCACGCACTCAGGCACAACTGCGTGGCGAACAGCATCCATGTGGCTCGCGATGGGGAAGAGGCGTTGGACTTCATTTTTTGCCGCGGTCCGCACGCCAACCGTGCGATGAGCGAGCATCCGAAAATCATCCTGCTCGATCTGAAGCTGCCGAAAGTGGACGGGTTGGAGGTGCTTCGCCAAGTGAAGAGCGACGGCCGCACCCGGCTGATTCCGGTCGTGATGTTGACCTCCTCGAAGGAGGAGAGCGACTTGGTGGCGAGCTACCAGCTCGGCGTAAACAGTTATATTCAAAAGCCTGTGGATTTCGCCCAGTTCCAAGAGACGGTCAAGGAATTGGGGCTGTACTGGCTTGTGGTGAATGAGGTGCCTCCGGCTGCAGCGACCGCCGGCGGCAGGCGCGAAATCGCGTTGGGGGAAGCCGATGCCAGCTCGACCCGGTGAAGCGAAGCCCATCGACATCTTAATATTGGAAAACGATCCGGTGGACGCGGAGCTATGCCGCCTTGAGTTTCGCAGAGCAGGAGTTATCGTCCACGCTGAGGTGGTTCAAACCCCGGATCACTTCCGCCTCAAACTGAAGGAGCGGAATTATGACGTGATACTGGCGGATTATAACCTGGGAAGCTGGACGGGCCTCGAAGCGTTCGAGTATTCCCGCCTCCAGGGCTGCGAAACTCCCTTCATCCTGGTCACGGGGGCGGTGGAGGACCAAGTTGCGGTCGAGTGGATCAAGAAGGGGATCTCCGACTACGTGCTGAAGGACAGGCTGGCACGGCTGCCGATCGCCGTGAAGAAGACGCTGGAAGAAACAGCTCTTCGGCTCGAGAGGAGCCGGGCGCAGCGGATGGCATGGGAAAAGGAAAAACGCTTCGTCTCGCTGATGGAGCATAGCGCGGATGGCATCGTGCTCCTGAACATCCACGGCGCCATCATATTCAGCAGCCACTCCGAAAGCCGGGTACTCGGATATTCCACCGAAGACCGCACCGGCATGAATTTCCGCCAGTGCATTCATCCCGAAGACTCGCCGGCGTTCGATTCCTTATGGGCCAGGCTCATCGGAAAGCCCGGGGACCAAGAAAGCATTCAGCTACGCTATCAAGCCAAAGACGGCGCGTGGCTTTGGCTGGAATGCATTTTCGTCAACCTGACACAAGAACCGGTGGTTCGGGGCATTGTAGTCAATTATCGCGACGTCTCGGAACGTAAACGGAATGAAAGAGAAATCCGGCGCCTGAATGAAGACCTGGAACGCCGGGTCGCCGAGCGCACGGCCCAGCTCGAAGAGGCTAACCGCGGTCTCGAACAGCAGATTGTGGAACGTAAGCGTGCTGAGAGCATATTGCGCGAAAGCCAGGAACGCTTTCGCCTGCTGGTCGATGGGGTACGAGACTACGCCATTTTCATGTTGGATCCTCAAGGACGCGTGGTGAGCTGGAATGCAGCGGCCGAGCGTATCAAAGGTTACCGGGCTGAGGAAATTATAGGAAGGCCCGTGTCACTTTGCTACACCCGCGAAGACGTTGAGCGAGGCGTCCCCGACCATGATCTGAGAGTGGCTGCCGCTGAGGGAAGGATTGAAACGGAGCGCCGCAGCGTGCGCAAAAACGGATCCGAATTCTGGTCCAGTAACATCCTGACGGCTTTGCGCGACCCCGCGGGACACCTGCGCGGATTTTCCAAAGTAACCCAGGATATCACCGAGCAGCGGCGCACGCGAGAAGCCCTGGAAAAACTTCGGCTTCAGCAGCAACTCATCCTGAACTCGGCGAGCGACGGAATATATGGGCTGGATGACGCCGGTGTTTGCACGTTCGTTAACCCGGCCGGAGCGCGCATGGCCGGTTTAAGCCCGCAGGAACTTATGGGTAAAGACCTGGCCGCGATCATATGCCCGCTCACGCACACAGACGGCGCGCGGCCAGATTCCGTCTGCCCGATTCACGCCGCGCTGCAAGTCGGTAAAGCACACCACGCGAATAGCACGATCCTCACGCGTGGGGATAACGTCAGCCTGGCCGTCGACTTCGTCGCCAGCCCGATTCTGAGCGAGACAGGAAGCATCCTTGGCGCCGTCGTCGTCATCCGCGACATCACGGAACGGTCTGCCGTGGAGAAGATGAAGGACGAGTTTATCTCCGTCGTCAGCCATGAGCTTCGCACACCGCTAACCGCCATTCACGCGACCCTCGGCCTCCTCGCCAGCGGCAGGCTCTGTCCACCCTCGGCAAAGTGTCATCCCATGGTCGCCGTGGGCGCGGCCAGCACGGATCGCCTGCTCCGGCTGGTCAACGATATTCTTGATCTCGAGCGCATCGAATCCGGACGGGTGACGCTGCAAAAGAAACAATGTGAAGCCGGCGCCCTGCTGACTCAGGCGGTGGCGCTGATGCGGGTTCCGGCAGAGCAGCACCGCGTGACGCTCTTGACGAGTTCGTCCCCGGCGTCAATCTGGGCGGACCCAGATTGTATTATTCAAGTCGCGGTCAACCTTCTAAATAACGCCGTGAAGTTTTCTCCCGCCGGGTCAGTGATACGGGTCAGCGTCGAACAAGAGCAGGAAGAGGTTGTGTTCCGCGTGGCCGACAGCGGCCGCGGGATCCCATCGAACAAGCTCTCACACATTTTTGAGCGCTTTCAGCAGGTCGATGCCAGCGACTCCAGGGAGAAAGGGGGAACGGGACTGGGCCTGGCGATTTGCCGAAGCATCGTCGCGCAGCACGGCGGCCGCATTTGGGTGGAGAGCACGCCTGGAGTAGGCAGCACCTTCTTCTTTTCCCTGCCGGCACAGGCGGTGAGAGCGGACGACTCTGAAGCTTGCGGGAATGAAGTGAGTTTTCAGACGTGTGACGGCGGGAGCTCGGAGCCTGCGTGACGGCGGCCGCAGGCCGGTTCGTTTTGCAGGGGCGCTGCTTGCCGCGCCCGAAACCGGGGACGCAGCAAGCGGTGCCGCCACGAAGCCCGCACTCAGCGCCGGCGCAAACGTTCAGCCCGCGGATCCGTGATCTACGCCAATGTATTGCGAGATATGCAGCGATCAATTCTCATCATCGACGACGAAGAATCCATACGCGCCGTGACGCGGACCTCGCTCGAGATCGTGGAGGGCTGGAGCATCACGTGCGCCGGCTCGGCGCGGGAGGGAATCGCCGCGGCCGAGGCGGACCCGCCCGACGCCATCCTGCTCGACGTCATGATGCCGGGGGCAGACGGCCCACAAACCTTCCGGGAGCTCCAGGCAAACACGGCCACGCAGAACATTCCCGTCCTCTTCCTGACTGCGACCGTCCGGCCGGCGGACGTCCGCAGGCTTCATTCCCTCGGCGTCAAAGGCGTGGTTGCGAAGCCATTCGACCCGCTGACCCTCGGCACTGAGATCGCGCGCATTTTGGGTTGGGATCGGACAGCCCCAACCCATCAGGAGAAATAAGATTATGCCGCGCGTCCTCATGGCGGGGTTCCCCGTTGAAGCTAAAGATTTACTAAAGCGCAGGTTGGGCAGCTACCCTGTCAGCCGCGTCGAGTCGGCCGCTGAGCTTCGGGAAGAGCTGGCAGGCGGCAGCGTCTCCCTATTGATTTTGGATCAGGCGATCGACGGGGGCTCGGGACTTAGCGTCCTGGAGGAAATTCGAACCCATTCGCAGTGGAGCGAGCTTCCCGTGCTTTACTTCCTGAGCTGCGGGCCCCTGGACGAACTGACGCGCAGGCTGGTGAGAGACCTTCGGGTGCGAGAATTGCTGCTTGCGCCTCTCGACGCGGACGAAATGGCAAGGCAGGCGGCGTTCGCTCTCAACGTTGCTCTCACTCCTCCATCGGACGCGCCAGACGGGCGAATTCAGCAGACGATTGTGGAAGCGCGCGAGCGGTTTCTCAAGGCCGTTGAGCAGCGCCTTGACGTTCTCAACCGGGCGGGTGTGGATCTGCTTGAAGGGCATCTCAAGCCCGCATTGTGCGACGGGGCCCGGCGCGAGGCCCATGGCTTGGCCGGTTTGCTGGGGACGATTGGCTTTGGCGCGGGATCGCGCTTCGCCCGCGAGATGGAAGAGATTCTGCAGCGCGGCGCGGCTCCTGGCGCCGGAGCCGCGCTACGCTATTCGGAATTGTTGGTGGCTCTGCGGCTTGACCTGGAACGTGCGCCTGCGCCCTCAGCCGCGCCCCGGCAAGCCGGCGCCGAAACCGAAAAACCGATAACGCTTCTGATCGCCGACCGCGACCGTGAATTCAGCGCGTGCCTGGAAATGGAAGCCCTGGCCCACGAATGGAAGGTGCAGATTGCGCGTGATTTGACCGAAGCCACCCGCCTGATTGCCGCCGCCCCGCCCGACCTGGCGCTACTTGACGTTTTCCTATCAGGCGCGGAAGAAGAGGGATTGGCATTTCTCGAAGACCTTACCTCGCGCACTCCACCGGTTCCCGTGATCGTCCTGACCTCAAAAGACACATTGCTGAACCGCGTGGAGGCGGCCAGGCGAGGTGGCCGCGGCTTCTTATCGAGATCATCGACGCCGGCCCACATGCTGGAGATCATGACGAGGCTGGCCCGACGGTTCCACGCCGCCGACACGAGGGTACTCGCCGTCGACGACGATCCTCAAATCCTCGCACTGCTCCACGCCCTTCTCACGACGCGAGGCGTTGCGGTGAAGACGCTCGGTGACCCTTTGCAATTCTGGGACGAAATGAAAACGTTTGCTCCGGATTTACTGCTGTTGGACGTTGACATGCCCCTCGTAAGCGGCGTCGAGATGTGCCGCGTGGTGCGCAACGATCCGGCGCGCGCCGAAACGCCCGTCGTCTTTCTTACCCGGCACACCGATCCCGATACGATTCAGCGTGTTTTTTCCGCCGGGGCGGACGATTTTGTCGCCAAGCCCATTGTAGGACCGGAATTGCTGACGCGCATTTTCAACCGCCTTGACCTCGTGCGGATGCGAAGAAATATCGCGGATGCTGATCCGCTGACGGGCCTCCTGAACCGGCGCAAGTCCTGCCAAATGATGACGGACTTCATCGAGCTTTCAAGAAGACATGACCAGCCTTTTTCGCTAGCGTCACTCCAGGTATCGGACCTTCAGCAAATTAACCGCGAGCACGGGCCCGGAGCCGGAGACCGTGCCCTCGAACGCATTGGGCGAGTCCTGCGGGAATCGTTTCGCAGCCAGGACGTTGTCGCCCGTTGGGGGGGATGCGAATTCGTGGTGGGCATGTATGGCCTGAGCCGCTACGACGGAGTCGAGCGCTTGGGAGAATTGATCGCGCGGATTAACAAGAAGGCATTCGTATCCGCAACGGGAACAGAGTTTACGGTCGCGCTCAGTGCGGGCGTTGCGCAGTTTCCGGAAGATGGGACTAATCCGGCTGAGCTCTATCAATCGGCCGTTGAGGCGCTGGGACAGGCCAAATCCGCAGGAGGCGGGAAAGCGTGCCCGGCAGGTTGGACGGCCGGGCGGCTGGAAGACGCAAAGCGTATCGACATCGCACTCGTCATGCGCGATGAAGCTGAAGCATTCCTCCTACTCCACGCGCTCGAGTCACGCGGCTGCCGCGCCCGCTGGTTTAACGACGGAAAGACGGCACGGAAGCTTCTAGCCGGTCACGAGCCGCGCATCCGCTCCAAGGTGATCTTGATGGACATTGACATGCCGGGTCTCGATGGTATCTCCCTGCTCAAGCAGCTCGCCTGCGATGGTGCGCTGCAAAAGACACGCGTGATTGTGTTCACGGAGCCTTCCGTGGACCACGCGGCCCATGCAGCTCTGGAGCTGGGCGCCTTCGACCAAGTGGCAAGGCCCTTCAGCGCAAACGTCGTAGTGCAGCACATTCGCCGGGCCATCGAAGCGTAATTGCGCTGGCATCCCATCACTCATATCTCTTGATGCCTTTCAAGCTGGGACAAAATCGGCCGGCGATGCCGTTCCGAGCAAAGCGAAAAATCCCGCCCCTCTCTTTCAGCAACAAACAGATGCTTCGCGGCGTTTATCCTGAGCGAGACACGGAGATCCGTGTATTTGCTCAGTCTGTCATGCCGCTTTGCGGCATCCGGGAAGCATGAAAATAGGGCGTGGCAAGCCGCGCCCACCGATCAAAGAGCGCAGCAAGCAGCGCCCCTACGGTGAACGCCGTAAGCCAGATGCTCTCAAAGTTGCCCTTCCCCAGTTTCAGGACAGACGAGCGAAGGACTCGGCATGACAGGCTTGAATGTTTTCGCGCCTTCCGAGGCATCACCAAATCCCTGCCCCGAGCATTGCTTCAAGCCGCACCCATTGATAGACTACGAACGTTATACTGAGCGTCATGTATAGGTCATCGCCTATGCCGCCAGGGGCAGCCGCCTTGACAAGCCGATGAGTGTGTAGGCCGATCGGAAGGATATCACCATGCCATCAGATCAAAACTTGCCGTCCGTCACCGCGAGCCGTCTCCCTGGTAAATTGTTCGTCGTCGCCACGCCTATCGGGAATCTGGAAGACATCACGCTGCGCTCGATCCGTACGCTTAAGGAAGCCGATCTTATCGCTTGTGAAGATACGCGCCGGACGCGGGGCCTGCTCGAGCACTACGCTATTCACACCAACCTCATCAGCTATCACGAGCACAACGAGATGACGCGCGCCCCGGAACTCGTCCTGCTGATGGAAGAGGGCAGCCGGATCGCCTTGGTGTCTGACGCGGGAATGCCGATTGTCTCAGATCCGGGCCACCGCCTGGTGAAACTCGCCATCCGGCACGCCATTCCCGTGATTCCCGTGCCTGGCCCGTCTGCTCTGATAGCCTCGTTGGCGGTAGCCGGGCTGCCGCTCGACCCGTTCCGCTTTTCAGGCTTTCTCGCCAGCAAGAAGGCCGCGCGGCAGAAGAGCCTGCGTGCGTTTGCCGGAGCCTCCGAGACACTGGTGTTTTATGAGGCGCCGCATCGAGTAGTTGAGATGATCGAAGACCTTGTGAAAATACTTGGGGATCGGCCGCTTGTGGTGGCACGGGAAGTGACGAAAATGCACGAGGAATTTTTGCGCGGCCAAGCGTCTGAAGTTCTCGCCGTGCTGAGAAGGAGGCCGGTGATTAAGGGAGAGATCACGGTGGTCGTGGGTCCGCCGGACGCTTCGGCGCCAAAAGTAAATCACGACGATCCCGATCAAAACCTGGCGAAAGAACTCAAGAAGCTGATGTCAGACGGCAAGCTCAGTGAGCGCGAGGCTCTGAAGCAACTGGCTCGATCAAAAGGCGTGTCAAAAAGCGTGCTCTACCGGCGGTGGCAAATGGAAAGGGGAAAATAGCGCGGTGGCAAACCCCGTGCGATTCGGAGCGCTTTGGTTCGGGCGTTGTTCCGTTTCACGAGAGGGCGATCAGCGCTCAACCGGATGCGGCTCAAGAGCCGCTGCGAAGAAAGCATCCACGCGGTCTAACACCTCACGGGCGCTCGCGGCGCTTTGCACCTGGCGGCGCAGGTCCGTGCCGTTGCGCACTCCGTGGGTAAACCAGCTCGCAAATTGCTTCATCTTGCCGATGGCGCCGGGAATATCCTCCTCCACCAACATGGCGTAATAGGAGCGAATGAGGTCGTAACGATCCGCATCGGACGGCTCCGCGTAGGCGCCCGCGCGGAAATATTCCATCATCTGCCGGAAAATCCAGGGGTTGGTGGGCGCGGCTCTTCCGATCATGACTGCGTCGCAATTCGTCTCGCGGTGGAGCGCTGCGGCATCTGAAGGCGCCATCACGTCTCCATTGCCGATCACCGGAATTCGCACGCTCGCCTTGACCTGCTGGATGACGTCCCAGCGCGCGCGCCCGCTATAGCCCTGCACGCGGGTACGGGGATGCACGGCGATGCCCTCGACGCCGCAATCCTCCGCAAGCCGGGCAACCGGGACCGCAACAATCTCCTCGTCGCTCCAGCCCGAGCGGATCTTCACGGTAAACGGAATCGTAACGGCGGCGCGGATTTTGCGGAAAATAGTTTCGAGTAGATTAAGATCGCGCAAAAGCCCCGACCCGCCGCACTTCACCACCTTTTTCGCCGGACATCCTAAATTCAGGTCGATGATGTCGAAACCCAGGTCCTGAATCTGACGCGCGGCCTCGGCCAGATGGTCCGGGTCGGCGCCGAAGATTTGCGCTGTGATGGGCCGCTCTTCCTCCGTGTAGTAAAGAAACCGCTGCGACTTCAGATTGTGGCGGAGCATGCCCTCGCTGGAGACGAACTCCGTCATAATCAAGCCGCATCCGCCCAGCCGCTTGATGAAGCGGCGGAAAACCGTATCCGTGATTCCCGCCATCGGCGCGAGAATGTGAGCGGGGCGGATCGGGACGTTGCGGATGTTGAGCTCTTGGAAAAGCATAGATTAGCTTTCAGCTATCAGCATTCAGCCGTCAGCGATCAGAGGTATCCACAAGCAGTCGCCAGCCGCCAAGCATGCCTCTTGACCGTCATTCTGAGCGAAGCGAAGAATCTGCTTCGGTTGGATATCCGCCTGGATAAGCGGAACCTTTGCTTCGCTACAAATGACAAAAGGCGACGGGCAAAAAAAGGACGCAGCCGGGTGTCTGGACGTACGATACATCAAGGATTTACTCGCTGATACCTGAACGCTGGCGGCTGATCCTGATCGCGGCGGCGTTGGCGATGGCGAAGCGCATCTGGCCCTCTGCGATGAGCTCCTTGCCCCGGTAAACGGCTCCCCGCAGCTCGCCGAAGTTTTCGCGTAGCTTGAGCACTTCCGCTTCAACGCGCAGTGTATCGCCGGGTTCAGCCACCTTGTGCATCTGCGCGGAAGGTATCTGCAAAATCACGGCGATTTTCCCGGTCATTCCGGGACGTTCGAGCACCAGGATGGCGCCAAGCTGAGTCGTCATCTCAAGAAGAATGCTGCACGGAATAATCGGCTCACCGCCGAAGTGGCCTGGCACATAAGGCTCATTGGCGGTGAACGTTTTCACCCCCGCGATCCGCTGCGCGGTGACAAACTCCGTGACCCGGTCCACCAAAAGAAAGGGGTAGCGGTGGGGCAGGATTCGCTGGATTTCGGACGAATTCATCGTTTTATACGGAGCGTCATAAGTCAGCGGTGGACATCGGTCTTAGCGGCACTCTCTGAGAAGCTGTGAAAAGATTCGAATCTGTCATGCTGAGCCCTTCGCTCGTCATTCTGAGCGAAGCGAAGAATCTCGTACCTACGCTCAGGATAAACTCCGCGAAGCATCTGCTTTTAGTTGAAAATAACAGGGCGGGAATCCTCGCTTTGCTCGGAATGACATCGCTGGCCGATTTCTTCACAGCTTCTGAGCGCCGGAATGCCGCCGGCCAGAGGCCGCCGCTACAGAGCCGAACGCCGCTGATTTGTGACGTCAAGTATCGCTCGATTCATTGATTCACTGGCCTCAGGAGTTTTCTGCCGAGCGCCAGGTTTCGGTTCGTCCAGTCACCCTCCTGGTCCTTTTCGGCTTCGTACTGCGCGCGCATGCTTTCGAGTTTTGAGTCCAATTCGTCCAGCGCGTGCACCACCAGCGCTTCTGGAAACATGGGCTCCTTCGGCGATCCGAATTCGAGTTTACCGTGATGCGAAAGGATTACGTGCTCGATGCGGTCCATCAATGCCAGAGGAAAATCGGGAACGGCCAGCATTCTTTCACGCACCATTTCGATTCCGATCACGATATGGCCGAGCAACTGCCCGCGCGTCGAGTAGCGGAACGAGCGCTTGTAATGCAATTCAGCGGTCTTGCCGATATCGTGCAAGACGATGCCGGCGAGCACCAGCGAGCGGTCAAGCCAAGCATAGTGGCCGCAGACCAGGTCCGCCAGCGCGCAAAGGGACGTGACGTGTTCAAGCAACCCGCCCAGGAAAGCGTGGTGCATCACGGTTGCGGCCGGGGCCAGCTTATACTCCGCGGCCATCGAGGGATCGCGCAGGATTTCGAGCAGCAGGGCCTTTACGGGACCTTCCGGCAGACTCGTCACCCGCTCGATGAGCGCGGCGTACATTTGCTCGGGATCCTGCCGGGTGCGAGGCAAATAATCGAGCAGGTTGAATTCGCCATCCGCGAGCCTGCGAATCTCGCGCACGTTCATCTGCGGCGTGCCCTGGAACGCTTCGACGGCCCCCGCCGCCTGAACGATATCATCCACCTCGAAGGGAGTGCTGAAGCGGTCAGAGTCCCAAAGCTTGCCCCGGATCCAGCCCGTGGCGTCGCGTAACTCGAGATCAAGATAGGCGCTGCCGTTGCGCCCGGTTTTCCGCTCCTTGGCCTGAACCAGGAACGGGGCGTTGAATGCCTGGCCGGGCTTAAGGTCCCGAACGAATGTCTTTTTCATCGATCCTCTTGCGCCAACTCCTGAGCCGAGCCGACGGCGCCGGGATTTACGGCCCCGGAATCCACAAATCCGGGAGCCAGATAGATGTAACTTTCCTTTCGCAGCTGGGTGAGGTAGGCGCGCAAGGCCGGCTGCATTTTCTGTTCATAGAGCGCGTTTTTCACCTGCTCCTGTACCTCCTCAAACTTGGGGGAACCGGCGCTGCGCTGCTGCAAAAGCTTGACGATCATATAGCCGTTCTGTGTGGAAATCAGGTTGGACGTCTCGCCGGGATCGAGGTTCTTAATTGCTTTCGAAATTTCCGGAATAAGAGTTCCCGTAGGAAAGAAACCCACGTCGCCGCCGGAATCGGCGTTGGGGCCATCGGAGTACTTCTTGACCGCGTCGTCCCATTTAGCGCCAGCCTGAAGCATGGCAAAAGCCGCCTTGGAACGCTTCCCGGCCTGGGCGGCTCCCCATTTCTGTGTGGAGATTTGAACCTCCGCCAGATCCACACCGGCCGGCGACGAAAACTGCTGCTTGTGTTCATCAAAGTATTTGCGCGCTTCGGCGTTCGTGACCATGATGCGCGAGCTGACCCGCTGCTCAATCACCTGCTGGGTGAGCAGGCGGCGCCGGATGTTATTCTGAAAATCCTCCCAGACCAGTCCCTGCTTCTCGACCTCGTTTTCGAGATCCTGAATCGAGGCCAAGCCCATCTGCTTGCGAATCTGATCGAGCCGCTCGACCACCTCAGTGTCCGCGCTGATATTGAGGTCTTTCGCCTTCTGCACGAGCAGATCCTGATCGATCATATCGCGCAAGAGGTCTTTCGAAGCCGCGTCCACTCGCTCGTCAAGCTCCTGGCCGGAGTATTTCTGGGAGAGCTGCGCGCGCAGCTGTTCCTTTTGGGCGTCGAACTGCCGCTGCGTGATGATCTCTTCGTTGACGCGCGCAATAATGCGGTCGATCAAAACATTGCGACCCGATGCCGGCAGCGGCGACCACACCGTAACAACCGCTGCCAGGATGAATGCAATCACCACGGCTTTGCTCTTCATACGTTCAATTTCCTTTATTTTAATTCCTTGTTACGTCCTTGACATGTGGATGAGGCCTGCGGCCTTGCCGCTTGCTACTTCGTACGGACGCTGCTTGCTAGGCCCGCTGGTTTTGGGCGCCGCAAGCAGCGCCCCTACCAACCGGCGGTCAGAGGACAACGCTTCAAAACCCCACCTTCATCTTAATGCGAGGCCTGAAGTTCCTGCAAGGCGCTCGTGATCTCCTGCACGGGGTCCGAAGCTGCGGGGCGCAGCCGGAAGCGCAGCGAACCGTCGGGGCGGAGGATCGCATTCCGGCGCCGCCGGACGAAGCGTGTGACGTTCTCCGGCCGCACGGGCGTCTCCGCGTGGAAGCGGACCCAAACCTCATCCAGTTTCCGGTCCATGGACTGGACCAGCATCTCTTCCGCCCGGCTTTTGAGCAGCGCATAGTCGAGCAGCGTCGTTACCGAGGGAGGAAGCTCACCGTACCGGTCGGCAAGCTCTGCTTCAAGCTCGGCGCGGGCCTCCGGCCCGGAAATTCCGGAGATCCGCTTGTACATGCGAAGCCGCTGCCCTTCGTCGGTGATGTATTGTTCCGGAATCCGGATGTCAACGCCCAGGTTCATGGTGGTGCGCACTTCGGGTTTCGCGGGCAGCCCCTTCAGTTCCTTGGCCGTCTCTTCAAGCATTTTGAGGTAGAGATCGAGACCAATGGCATTCAGATGGCCAGACTGCTCTCCTCCCAGAATGTTGCCTGCACCGCGCAACTCGAGGTCAAGCGCCGCCAGACGAAACCCGGCGCCGAGGTCGGAAAACTCTTTGAGCGCCGCGAGCCGCCGGCGGGCGATGGGGGTGAGCGAGTCCTCGTCCGGAATCAGGAGATACGCGTAGGCACGGCGGTCCGAGCGCCCGACGCGCCCGCGCAACTGGTAAAGCTCGGACAAGCCAAAGCGGTCCGCCCGATTGATGATCATCGTGTTGGCGCGCGGGATATCGAGGCCGTTTTCGATGATGGACGTTGAGACCAGCACGTCATATTCGCCCTCGACAAACTTCATCATCACGCGTTCAAGCTCAGTGTTCGCCATCTGGCCGTGACCCACGCCTATGCGCGCCGCCGGCACAAGCTGTTGGATCATGGCGGCGATGCTGAAGATTCCATCCACGCGATTGTGCACAAAATAGACCTGCCCCTGACGCTCCATTTCGTTCAGAATCGCCGCCTGGATCAATTTGGGCGTGTAAGGCGCAACGGTGGTTTGAATGGCCAGACGGCCTTGCGGCGGCGTCTCAATCACCGAAAGATCGCGCAGCCCGCCCAAGGACATGTGGAGGGTGCGCGGGATGGGCGTCGCGGACATGGTCAGTACGTCCACGTTGGCGCGCAGCCGTTTCAATTTCTCCTTGGCCTTGACGCCAAAACGCTGCTCTTCGTCGACCACGAGCAATCCAAGATCTTTGAAAAGCACGTCGTTCGAGAGAAGGCGATGCGTCCCGATGAGGATATCCACCTGCCCGGTGGCCGTATCGGCGATGATCTTTTTCTGCTCGGCCGGCGATCGAAAGCGGCTGATCAGCTCAATACGTATGGGAAACCCCGAGCAGCGGCGGCGGAACGTGGTGAAATGCTGAAACGAGAGCACCGTGGTTGGCGTGAGCACCGCCACTTGCTTGCCATCCTGCGCCACTTTGAAGGCAGCGCGCATGGCCAGTTCCGTCTTGCCATAGCCCACGTCACCGCACAACAGGCGGTCCATGGGCTCCGGGGTTTCAAGGTCACGCTTGATTTCCTCGAGCGCCTTCAGCTGGTCTGGGGTTTCGTTAAACTCAAAGGCGTCGTCAAACTCCTTCTGCCACGGCGTATCCGCGCTGAAAGCGACGCCGCCGCTCATCTTGCGCTCGGCGTACAGCTTCAGGAGTTCCGCCGTCATATCGCGCAGCGCCCGCTTGACGCGGGTTTTGGTGCGCGCCCAAGTGGCGCCGCCGAGCCGGTCGAGGGAGGGCTTGGGGCCGTCCTCACCCGTTCCGCTACGATACTTCTCCACCAGGTCGAGCCGCTCGAGTGGCACATAGAGCTTGGCGTCATCCTGATACATGAGCAGCATGAAGTCGCGCGGCTCACCATTAACGCCGATCTGGCGCAGCCCCTGGTAGAGGCCGATGCCGTGGTCTACGTGCACGACCGTGTCGCCCACTTTGAGATCGCTGAGATCGGACATGAAGCGCGAGACGGCGGATTTATCCTTGCGGCCCGGCGCACCCCAGGCGAACCCGCCAAAAATGTCGGCCTCGGCGAGCAGCGTGAGTCCAAAGCCCGCGCCGCATGGAATAATCACGCCTTCGTCGAGGCTGCCGCGCGCGACGTAGAGCGGCCTCGAGGTTACGGGGGCGGCTTCATTCCCGCGGACGCGCGAGCTGATCGCCTCGTGAGGCGCCGCGGCTTCCGAAACCGACGCGAAAGGGATGCGGTAATCGCGCAGAGTCTCTTCAAACCGTTCGATTTTACCCGCGCTCGAGAGCGCGATGCTCACGAGCTCGCCGCGCTCGCGGCGCGCGCGCAAATCCTCGGCCCACGCCTTGATTTCGCCGTGAAACTTCGGCGCGGGCTGGGTGGGTAATACATACACTTCACCGGCCGCGGGTTCACCCGATACCTCGAGCTCTTTCAGAAACACTTGCGGGTGCGGGCCGGCCGCGGCGTGGAATTCCGGCTCACTCAAAAGCAGGTCTTCCGGACTGGGGCGCGGCGGCGTAACGTCGCGGACTTCCAGATGCTCGGACGCCCAGACTTCACGCGTCGCAGCAAGCTGATGCTGTATCTCCTGCGGCTCATCCCAAGCCACGACGGGATTTTTCAGAAGATCGAAGAGCGAGTGAGCGTACGGCTCAGCCACGGAAGCAAAGAACTCCCACCCCGGAAATGGCGCAGAGTACTCGGGCGCCCACACGGGGCGGTGGTCCGCCGCGGCTGCGGCGCCAGAGCGCTCCGCGAGCGCCCTTAGCAGCGCTTGAAAGAATCCGCGCGACCTGCGGTGTTCCAAAAGCGGAAGCAACCGCGCGGACTCGACCGCACGGCGCGAGCGTTGGCTCGCCGGGTCAAACTCGCGGATGGATTCAACCTGATCGCCGGAAAATTCAATGCGCACCGGCCACTCCGCTTCCGGCGAATAAATATCAATGATTCCTCCACGCACCGAATAAAAGCCGACGCCGTCCACAGGCTCGTGCGGTTCGTATCCGGCGCCAGCGACATGTTCTACGAGGTCCTCCAGGCTCATCTCGTCGCCCGGTTTGATCTCGAGCGCGAGCGACCGGTAATAGACACCATCGCGAAACCGTCCCCATGCGGAAAGGGCCGGGGCAAACACGATGCGTGCGTTTCCTTCCGCCATGCTCGCCAGCGCAATGGCGCGGCGCTCGGCAATTTCCGCGTGTGGTGACCGCCCCTCATAAGGCGTCACATCATAGCCGGGCAGTACGTAAATGTCTTTCTTTGCTCCCGGCTCCAACCATTCGAAAAATGTCGCAACCATCTGCCGCAGCGTTTCAGTTGACTCACGCTCGGCCGTCAGCACAACCAACGGCTTTTGGAGCCTGTGGGCAAGGCCGGCAAGCGCCAGCGCCTTGCCCGTGCGCGTAAGGCCAGCCAGGGTGACGGGCGGCTGCGCGATCGAGCGAGCGGCAAGGGCATGGGTTGCGGCCTGAAACGACGGGTGGTCAAGCGCTGGCTGCAGTAGGTCGTGGCTGGTTAACATGAAATCTTGAGGAATGACACGTGAAAAACTTGAACAGACACGGTAGGGCACAGCATGCGGCGCACCGTCACGCCCCCGGCGCAGGATGCGTGGCGCCGCGGCAAAATCGCTAATGAGGGTTACATCTTATAGCGATACCAAATGTCGTAGCGGAGGCCTCCGGCCGCCGGTTTTTCCGCGCTCAGAAGCTGTGAAAAAATCGGCCAGCGATGTCATTCCGAGCAAGGCGAGGAATCTCGCCCTTTTGTTTCCAACAAAAAGCAGATGCTTCGCGGAGTTTATCCTGAGCGAAAGACGGAGATTCTTCGCTGCGCTCAGAATGACGGGCGAAGGGCTCAGCATGACAGATTCAAATTGTTTCACACCTTCTCAGAGAGCGGCGGCAGCAAAGAGTGTCAAGATAATATGCAATTCTCAGTGGGCCAAAATCAAGTGAAGGAGCGACGTCGTCGAAAATCCGCTCACCACCGGCACCGTGACAACCTCCCCGCCGGCGGCTTCCACCTCTTCGCGACCCACAATCTGGTCCGGGCCCCAATCGGCCCCCTTCACCAACACCTGCGGGAGGATGCTGGCAATGACATCGCGGGGGGTGGGGCCGTCAAAAACGGTGACGAGATCCACGGACTGGAACGCAGCCAGGATTTCCGCTCGCTCCCCTTCAGGAAAAACGGGGCGTCCGGCGCCCTTCAGCTCGCGCACGCTCCGGTCGCTATTAATGGCGACGACGAGGCAATCCCCCATCTTCCGGGCCTGGGTGAGGTACCGCGCGTGTCCGGGATGGAGCAAGTCAAAGCAACCGTTGGTAAAAACCACGCGGCGGCCTTGCCGCTTCAGCTCAGATACGCGGTCAATAGCCTTCTTCAGGGGTAAAATCTTTAACAGGCTCATGACGGACCGCCGGAGCGCCCCTCGCTACGCGCAATTTTATTGTAGCACGCGCGAACGCCAAGCAACGTTGTGCGGTCCTCTTCTCAGCGACCGTGCCTGCTGCACCGGCTCAATTCGCATGCAACAAGCGGCTCCCTGCGAATCAGCAGGCGGCTGCAACCGAACGCGGCGGCCGGTGATGCGGAAGCCCGATGCCGATCTGTGGTACCTTGATAAATTCGGCGCGGTCTCTTACTCAACATAAACCTGACTCCGCTTGCCACTCGCTTCATCCATTATGGTCTATTCCTGGACGTTCGCCATTCTGTTGTTTGTCGCGGCCGTCGTCGCCGGGTTTTTCGGCGCGCTGCTCGGCGTCGGTGGCGGCGTGTTCATTGTGCCGGTGATGGTCCTGATGTTCCATCTTCCGGTGAAAGTTGCTATCGCTGCCAGCCTGGTGTCCGTGATCGCGACGTCCAACGCCGGTGGCTCCTCGTACGTGGAGCAGCACATCACCAACTTGCGCCTGGGAATGTACCTGGAGATTGCCACCACGATCGGAGCGCTCTCGGGCAGCGTGCTCGCACTCTATTTGAAAGATTGGGTCATGCTGCTGATTTTTGCCATCATGCTGGGCGGAATGGGCTACGTCTCCTTTGCCACACGTAACCTCGACGATCAACGAATCGCGCGTGGGGACTTCGCCCTGGCGTGCCAGGACAGGCTTTCCGCCTACCTCAATCTTCGCGGCAGCTATCATGACGAAGCCGCGGAGCGGCAGGTGGATTACGTGGTAAACGGGACCGCCCCCGGCACCAGCATCGCCTTTCTTGCTGGCGTATCGTCGGGACTGCTCGGCGTGGGTGGAGGCGTGCTCAAGGTCTCGGCCATGAACCAATGGATGAACGTTCCCATGAAGGTGTCGGTCGGCACGAGCAAGCTTATGATCGGCGTGACGGCGGCGGTGGGATCCATCCTCTTCTTTTTAGCCGGGCTGATCCACTTTTACGTCGTCGCGCCCATCGCGCTCGGAACGACGGTGGGCGCCACCGTGGGTACGTGGATCATGAACCGGCTGCACAGCGCCGCGCTGAAGTGGCTCTTCGCCGCGCTGATCATATACCTCGCGTATGGCATGCTGGCCAAGGCGTTGATCCTCCGGTTCCACCTGCATCTGCCGGAGCTGATTTAGACGGATGCCGACGATATTCTGTCGCGTTGCCATTCTGAGGGGAGCGAAGAATCTGCTCCTGGTTTTGAACGTAACCAGCAGATTCTTCGCTCCCCTCAGAATGAGAGATAGAACGAATCTTTCCGCAACCGTTAGCTTTTGAGGTCCCATGCAAGCAAACGAACGGCCCGCGTCGCGGCACGTGAGCAAGGCAGAGCAAAAAATTTACGCCGATGTCTACGACGTCCTGACGGTCGGCATGGTGGCGAGCTCCATCCTCTACGCCCTCGGCGTGATCCTGGCGCTGCTTCACCCACGCACGATTCCACTCACGCGCGCGTTTATTATGCGTAATTACAAGCTGGGCGAAGTCCTGCACGGTTTGGCTCACCTCCACCCCGGCGCACTCATGTTTGCAGCCACGGTTATTTTGATACTCACGCCCGTCTCGCGCGTCGTGATCTCCATCTACGCCTTCTATACGGAACGCGACACAAAGTATGTCGTGGTCACTGGGATCGTCTTTCTGGTGATCGTCCTCACGGTGTGTCTCGGCGTGATGGGACTACAATAAAACGTCCGGAGGCGCGACGTGGCGGGGCTAGGGAGGATTACGTATTATCGTGGCAGTTTTCGCTGTAGTGGTGCTCTCTGAGAAGGTGTGAAGAAATTTGAATCTGTCATGCTGAGCGCAGCGAAGCATCTGCTTTTTGTTGGAAACAAAAGGGCGAGATTCCTCGCCTTGCTCGGAATGACATCGGTGGCCGATTTTTTCACAGCTTCTGAGTGATTGCCGAATTGATACCTGCTTTCCAAACGAATAAAAAGAACTGAGGACTTGCGGTGAGCGAGAACGCGTTTTTCCGGCTGGACGGTCAAGTCGCGGTGGTGACGGGCGCGGCACAAGGTATTGGTGAAGGCATCGCGCGGCGCCTGCACGCGGCGGGAGCGAAGCTCGCCGTCCTCGACCTTCAGCAGGCGGAAGCGGAAGCCGTTGCGCGCGAGCTGGGCGGCTTAGGGCTTGGGTGCGACGTAAGCTCGCGGGCTTCGGTGCAGAACGCCGTGCGCTCCGTAAGGGAGCGGCTGGGCCCCATCGACATCCTGGTAAACAACGCCGGCGTAGCGGGGCGTACGCTGCCGCTTTGGGAGCTTAGCGAGCAGGACATGGACTCCGTCTACGCCATCAACTTGAAGAGCGTATTTATCACATGCAAGGCCGTGATCGGCGAGATGCTGGAGCGCCGCTACGGACGCATCCTCAATGTGGCCTCGATTGCGGGCAAGGAGGGTAATCCCACCTTGATTCCCTATTCAAGCACCAAGGCCGGCGTGATTGCGCTGACCAAGGCACTCGCGAAAGAGGTTGCGGGCAAGGGGGACATCACGGTCAACAGCATCGCTCCGGCCGTGATCCGCACAAAAATTTTGGATGCCATCGCCCCGGAGACGGTGCAGTACATGGTCAGCCGAATTCCCATCGGGCGCACAGGCACCATTGAGGAAGTGGCGGCGCTAGTGCATTACCTGGTTTCGCGCGAGGCGTCCTTTACCACCGGCCAATGCTATGACATCTCAGGAGGCCGCGCCACCTATTAGCGCGGATTACAGCATGAGACTTAAAGACAAAGTTGCACTCGTGACAGGCGCAGGCGCAGGCATCGGACGCGGCGTAGCCGAGCTATTCGCTGAAGAGGGCGCGTGCGTCGTATTAGCCGAAATAAACTCCAAAACCGGCGCGGAAGCCGAAGCTGCGATCCGCGCGAAGGCCGGCCAGGCGGTGTTTGTTGAGGCCGATATATCACGCGAAGAAGACGCCCGCAAGATCACAGCCGAAGCCCTGAGGGCTTACGGCCGTGTCGATATTCTGGTGAACAACGCCGCGACGTTCGTGCTGAAGGGTTTTGACGCGACGGTGGAGGATTGGCAGCGCTCGCTGGGAGTGAATGTGATCGGCACGGCAATGGTCACCCGCTACGCCTCCGAAGCCATGACGCGCCAAGGCACGGGCGGGGCCATCGTGAATCTGGCCTCCATTTCAAGCTGGGTTGCGCAAGCACATTTTTTTGCTTACAGCGCCACCAAGGCGGCGATTCTGCAAATGACGCGCTGCATGGCGATGGACCTCGCTCCGGCTAAAATCCGCGTCAACGCGGTCTGCCCGGGAACCATTCTGACGGAGGCGTCCGAGCGGCATATGGAGCAGTCGGGCATTACGTTTGAGCAGTTCGAAGCCGAAGAGGGCGCAAAAACGCTGCTGGGGCGCGTCGGACACGTGCGGGAGGTAGCTGAGGCCGTCGCTTTTCTGGCCTCGGATGGGGCGTCGTACATCACCGGCACGCATTTGATGGTAGATGGAGGCTACACCGCTAAATAGAGGGTCGCTGCAAGGGGCAATGAGCATGAGCGTAAACACCGCATTGATACCGGCCATCGATACGCACATACATCTCTTCGACCCCGAACGGCCCGGAGGAGTGCCTTGGCCTGCGAAAGAGAACTCTGTGTTATACCGGCCTGCGCTGCCGGAACGGTATCGCGAGGTGACGCGGGGGCTGGGTATTGCGCGCGCCATCGCGGTTGAGTGCAGTCCCTGGTTTGAAGATAACCAGTGGGTGCTCGAGGTGGCTGAGCACGACCCGACCGTGATTGGAATGGTGGGAAACCTGGCGCCGGGCGACGCCGAATTTCGCGCGCATTTGGAACGCTTTCGCCGCAATCCGCTGTTTTTGGGCATCCGATACGGCAACCTGTGGGGCCGCAACCTCGGCAAGCAACTGGCGCGGCCGGAGTTCATTTCGGGTCTTGAGGCGCTTGCGGACGCAGGCCTGGCGCTGGACACAGCCAATCCTGACCTCGCTCTCGTGCTCGCCGCCGTGCGCGTCACGGACCGGGTTTCCGGACTGCGCGTGGTGATGGATCACCTGCCACAGCTTGAACCCCCGCCGGATGCAGCGTCTCGCAGAGCGCTCGAAACGCACCTGAGGGAACTCGGCGAGCGGCCTCAAGTCTACGTCAAGGTTTCGCAGGTCCTGCGGAGGGTGGACGGCCAGGTGCGCTGCGACGTGGATTTCTACCGCGACCGGTTGGATCAGCTATGGGCCATCTTCGGCGAGGACCGGCTGATTTATGGCAGCGACTGGCCCAATAGCGATCAATGGGGGTCGTATTCACGGGTGGTGAGCGTTGTGCGCGAGTACTTCGCCGGAAAAGGCGCTGCCGCGGCCGAAAAGTTTTTCTGGAAGAATTCGATTGCGGCGTACCGCTGGGTTAATCGCCGACAAGAGTTGTAGCAGCGGCTGTAGCGGCGGCGTCCCTGCCGCCGAAAGAAGAGAGAGACCGGCGACGTCCCTGGGGACGCCGCCGCTACAGCAAAAGATCGTTGAGGTTACGCCATGTACTTGCGAAATGCACGCCTTCATGCACTGGCTATCGCCGTACTGATGTTCACTAGCCTCGCGCTCGCCGGAGGACAAGGGCAGGCCGGCGCGAGCGGAACGGACACAGTGGGGACGATGGGCGCTACGGCTGCGCCGGGCGCTCCGATTGATCTGCGGTGCGAGTATCTTAAGAATCCGCTTGGCATTGACGTGGTCCGGCCGCGCTTTTCCTGGGTATCGGCTGATGACAGGCGCGGCGAAACACAGTCGGCCTACGAAGTGCTAGTGGCCACGACTGCCGCTGGGCTCGCTCGCAACCAGGGAGTCGCCTGGGACAGCGGCAAGACGGCTTCGGACAACTCGATTCAGGCTGCCTACGCCGGCCGGAAGTTGGTAAGCGGCGAAACGTACTACTGGAAGGTGCGCGTTTGGGATAAGGCCGGCCGGCCGAGTGCCTATAGCCAAGCGGCCCGGTTCGAAATGGGGCTGCTCTCGCGCCAGGAGTGGAAGGGCCAGTGGATTGGCGGCGGCCGTGAGCTTCGCAAGGAATTCCGGTTGCCAGCCAAGCCGCTTCGAGCGCGGATATACGTCACCGCGCTCGGCTACTACGTGTTGCGTGTTAACGGGCGCCGCGTAGGCGATAGCGTGCTCGACCCCGCCTTCACTACCTATCCCAAGCGCGTTCTTTACCGCACCTATGACGTCACGGCGGATCTTAAGCCGGGCGCAAACGTTGTCGCCGTCCGGCTGGGTGGCGGCTGGGCAACGCTCAGCCTGCCGCGAGGATTTCAAGGCTACTATCCGCAGCCTGCGCTGCTGCTGCAAATGAACATGAACCTTGCCAGCGGTCAATCGTTCAGCCTGGCTTCGGATGGCACGTGGAAGGCGGCGCAGGGTCCGATTCTGAGCGACAGTGTTTACAACGGTGAGGTTTACGACGCCCGCCGGGAAACGCCCGGTTGGGACCTTGCCGGTTTCGACGACGCGTCCTGGAAGGAGGCGCAGGTTACTCCCGGCTCTTCGGGAATTCTTTCAGCCGAAATGATGCCGCCGATTCGCGTGGTGGATGAAATGGTTCCGGTGCGCATCACCAATCCCCGGCCCGGGGTCTACGTTTATGACATGGGCCAGAACATGAGCGGTTGGGCAAAGCTGCGAGTTAACGGACCGCGCGGCGCCCGGGTGCTGCTCCGCTATTCGGAGCTACTCTATCCTGACGGCATGATCAATCGCGCCAACCTGGAAATCGCAAAGTCGCGGGATATTTACATTCTGAAAGGCGGGGGCCCCGAAACCTTCCACGCGCACTTCACCTACCACGGTTTCCGTTATGTGGAGGTCACGGGCTTTCCTGGCACGCCGGGACTCGACTCCATCCGCGGCGAAGTGGTGCATACGGATGTGCAGCCAACCGGCAGCTTCGTAGCCTCGAATCAGGTCCTCAACCAAATTCAACATATGATTCACTGGTCACAGCTTACGAACCTCTTCAGCATCCCCACCGACTGCGACCAGCGCGACGAGCGGCAGGGCTGGATGGGCGACGCACAGGTGACCGCCAGCGAAGCGTCCATGAATTTCAACATGGCCGCCTTTTACACTAACTTTATCCGGGATATTCATGACACGCAGGGGACGGACGGCTCGCTGACGGACACCGTCCCGCACCGGTACGGCGGCCGTCCTGCCGACCCTGCCTGGGGCACAGCATATCCCGTGCTGTGCTGGACCATGTGGCGGCAATATGGCGACCGCCGCATTCTCGAGGAAAATTACGCTGGTCTGAAAAAGTACATCGCGTTCCTGCGCAGCCATGCGCCCGGCAACGTGCTTGCGCTCGGCACTTACGGAGACTGGGTAGCGATTGTGCCTACGCCAACGGCTTTTGTTTCCGCCGCTTATTAC
>JBOGJT010000118.1:0-4325 GCA_050745065.1 Terriglobia bacterium | reverse complement strand
GCGTACGCGCGGACAAGAGCTTCCAGGTTTTTGTGTTTTTTCAGCGCTCCGGCATAGAGAATGTAATCCCCAGAAATGCCAAGTTCCGTGGCGAGACCTGAAGTGGGGCTTGGCTGCAGGACCAATGCAGAGGGCGGCGGATAAATCACCCGGATTTTCCCGTCACCGACTCTGAAGTGTTCCTGAATTGAACGTCTGGAAAATTGGGAATCGGTGACGATCCGCTGTGCGTGCCCGGTGGCGGCGCCTAACATGAACCTGGCATAGTGGTGGGCCGCAAAGCCGGGAAAAAACTGACGGCAGGTTATGTGAGTCAGGTCGTGAATTGTGACTACCAACTTACCCCGGTAGAAATACGGAATGTTGTAATGGGGGATATAAAGCAGGTCTGTGCCCCGCGCTAACCTGGCAATCTCCCACTGTTCGGAGAAACTGTAGATCGGGGCACTAGCCCTGACGATCTGAAACCGTTCGCGAGGGAGACGGAGCAGCTCATCGGCGTGAGCCGATATGACTCTGAAACAAAATTCGTGATCAAGAACCGCAAATTGATCGAGCAGGTTTCTAAGGCATGTGCCTATGCCTGACGGCCCTAGCATCCGTGCATCAATGGTAATTTTAGGCTCCATGTCATTCCGGTTGGCGGCCGACGCATACGTGACCCCCGCACGCGCCTGCCGTTATTTGCGATGAAAATCATTTTGCAGTCTGGACCTGCAAAGGCTGATTGTTACGCAGCCGGTTGCCTTGCAGCACCATGGCGGCCGGTTTACAGCGTGGTCCGCCGGCACGTTTTACGACACCCGTCCCCAGAATATTTTGTTCGATCAGGAAATGAGAAATGACATGGGGGTTGGAGCTACAGGCCCGGACGGCAATATCGGTGGGAAAAGGATGAGACCCCTCCAGCTCGTTACGTTCGATCCAACTCACAGCACCAGCATTGTAATCGTCCTGAACCACAAAAACCGCCGCACTGCCCTGCGGCTGCACAGCCTGCGAGTCAATCATGTTGTCCAAGATCTTCGCCATTCCGGGTTCTCCGTTCAGGGAATTAGTGTGCTCGACGTCAATCGCATTAAAAGGAAGCGGAGAGGATCGGTCAAAAACGAAATCGTTGTGTGAGATTTCAATATAGTGCTGGTTGTTACCGGTAAATTCCAGTTTAACGTCGCGCAGCACGTTGCCGGTGAAAATTTCCCGCTGCGCAGGCCCCATGGCGGTGCTCACGCGGCAGATTCCCTGGCCAACACAGGCAAAGTGATTGCCCGTGATCAGCAGATCTTGATTATAGGCCGAAGACTGAGAACTATTGTAGATACTCAATAGAGGGAACTTGGCGGACGTGGATACAACCGAGTTCCCCGTAATCGTCACGTCGCTGTTGTAAAAAAAAGTGCCGATCGCGCCATTGCGCCCGTCTTGCACCACGTTCCCGGAAAAAATGACATGATTGCTTCCCTCCGTGTCCAAACAGATATCCCCGCAATTACGAATCACGTTTCCGGTCACCGTAATTCCATCTCCCATGCTTCCCCAAATGCCCGCGCCGCCGCTCCGATAGGTGGCGTTATGTGAGATCGTAATATCGCCGGTCTTTCGCTTGTTGCCAGGTCCGCCGTCACGATTGTAATTCGCGTCTCCTCCCCACCATTGGACTCCGGCATCAAAACCCTCAGTTATGTTTCCGCTCACCACGGCCCTCCAGGTGTAAGCCAGGCTAATCGCAGCCCCCGAGTCGTGCGAAGTCACCTTTGATATGGCGGTGTTGTTCACTACCGTCACGTCGTGCGATGAGTTCCCGTCATCGACTGCCGCATAAGACTTGGCGGACGATCCTGCCGCGAACAATCGCACATTTCTGACGGTACAGTCGGATACCATGACATAGTTGCTTGCCGTCACGCCGACGAGCAGATACCCAACACTCCCATCCGGGGCTGTGGCATCGAGATTACTTACACGGATATCCATTACTGCATCTCCGTTCAGAACAGCGGCAGGCTTTAGGAATGATACGGTCATCGCTGACGATTCGCCGTCCCCGACGACGCTATCCCCGCTGCTCAGCGTCGCGCCCGATTGCCACGTAGTCGGAGCAAACAGGCGCAACGTCTGGCCGGACAACAGCTTTATTGCCGTGCGGACGACTCCCTTCGTTGTTACCCAAATCTCCCCGTGACCGGCGCCGAGAGCGACGCTTGCCGCGTTAATCTGCGCGCCCAAATCGGCGCCAGGAAATTGGATTGCGAGCCGGATGTTCCGGGCGTTCTCTATTTCCGGTGCAATCTCGTGCTGGGGTCTGCGAGCAGCCGTTTTGCCGCAACCGCTCGCAGGGATCGCTGCGGTTGTGATCAGGCAGCAGAGCAAGGCAAAAGCGTGCACGACGAGACTGAAGAGACATCTGCAACTGTGCCCTGTCTGCCGGGATAGTTCCTCGATTAATCTCGGTGAAGGACTAACAAGTCGTTTATCCGGCATGTTGATTACGAACGTGCACGGGAACTGGCCTCATGAATGCATCCCTCAGACTGGGAATGACCGCCGCTTGCTTGGCGGCCGGCACCGCCCGCTTGAGGCTCTGATAGCGCAACAATCCCAAGCCAACAATCATATACAGATTAAATGACGTGGGCGGAAGCCAAAACGCGCCTTCGGCGATGGCGCACACCAAGTAGGCTACCAAGCTTATGAAAATGGCGCGCTCGATAGGGTCACTGCGATATTTGTATATTGCCGCCAGGGCCAGCACGAGTGGGGCGAGCCATATTAAAATGCCCAGCACCCCCGCAATCTGAAAGATCGCGAGGTAGAGGATCTCGTAAGCGCCCCCTCCTTGTTCCCCAATATCTTGTATTTGCTGCTGATCGGGGCCAACCAGGAAGGCTCGAACGTTGGCGTTCTTGAGCGACTCACTCAGCAGAATCGATGCTGGTTCAACCCGTCCGCCCATGGAAGTTAAACTTCCCGTTCCGATTTGTGACATGACCCTTGTGCGTGCGATGGGAACGTAAAACAGGAAAATCGCAACCGCGCTACCGATTGCAACGAAAAGTCCGATTTTGGCCGCCAGCCGTTTCACGCCGAAGCAAGCCCAAACCAGCCCCAAGGTCAATGCTCCTACCCATGCGGCCCGCGAGCCGCAGTAGGCGAGAGCGAAAAGGCCGGCTCCAATCAGAAAGACCTTAAACCACTTGCGCTTCGCAACGCCTATCGCCAGCGGCAGCAGAAGAAGCAGGTTGACGCCCAGCAGGTTGCCATTCTGGTAAGTGGATGTCAGTTTTAATTCTCCGCCCGGGCCAATCGTGTTAAATCTTTCAGAAATGAAGAACGGATTGTTGAACGCCGCTGAATTCGCCGTGAGTCCCGGTATGATCGTCCGGTCCACTCCAAGCGCCTTTTGGGCTATGCCGTAAAGCAACACAATCGCAACACCAAGACAAATGAACTTCACCAGCCGTTTTTGGCGAAGCTCCGTATCAACCACCTGCAGCATCGCAATCAGGATCAAGGGATACACGCAGAGTGGAACGATTTCACCTATGTCGGAAGAATTCACGAAGCGCAGCACGAATCCCTCTTGCGCCAGGATTCGGAAGGCGAAGAAAGCCGCGCCGAAGAGCACAAGCCCCATCATCAGTTTGAGCAGAGTAACCGATCTCGCCGATCCTTTTAAGCGATAGACCAACGCCCCCAGCACAAGTCCAAACGTAGCGTCCGCCCAGGTAATGGGAATCTGGTGCCATGTAAACCCACCCTTTGGAAACGCCACATGGAATGCAACGGCCGCGAAGAGCAGGGTGACGATTAATGAGCTTGACCGTGCAACAGCGGACTTGCGCGCGCGATCCGGCGCCTCGCGGCTAGCGGGTGCGCCCACAATTCGTTGCGAGATCGGCATTCGGTAACTCAGGCCGCGCATGAGTCAAACCCCACGTTTCTCAATCTCCGATCCAGCTGTTGTACGCTACTTCACCTGCGTCCGCCGGGCGCTGCCGAAATGGCACGCGGCGTCAAGGAAGAATCATTGAGGTGGCGGATGAAAGTCTGAGCCACCGTCTTCATGGAAAAATGGCTTGTGACAAACGTGCGAGCGTTCTCGCCCAATTGTGAGGCAAACCCTCTGTCCCCAAGGACACGAAGAAGTGCATAACGAATGGCGTTGACGTCACGCGGTGGGACCAAGAGGCCCGTCTCTCCATCGCGCACGATTTCGGGGATTCCCGCCCACCGCGTTGCCACAGCCGGGACTCCCACTGCCGCGGCCTCAAGGATGTTTGTTGGCATCGAATCACCGGGGTCGAACGTTGCATGAGCAAGTACAT
>JBOGJT010000117.1:0-8165 GCA_050745065.1 Terriglobia bacterium | reverse complement strand
AGGGTGCGATTCTTGACTTTACCGTTTTGGCGGAAGGATTCGCGGAGCAAGATGGCGGGCGGGGAGTTTCGATTAGGGATGGCGGCAATGTACATGACTTCTATATATCGCCCTACCCATGTAAAGTCAAGTTTAATATTATTAATACATGACTACATCAACGGACCAACATTTGAGCAAGTCTTCTGGATCCAACCACATTAGCTAATTGTTATGGGGAAGATCCGTCAGATAATAATGCACTCCCGCGGCCGTCACCTCAAACCCGATGGGGCACGCCTTGTCGCTCATGTTAGTGAGGAAGAGAACTGAATCGGTGCCTTTATCCAGATGCCATGGGTTCGCCCCCGAGCCTGTCCAGCCATTCGCTTCATTTTCCGCGCGCGCATCCACGATCAGGTTGTTTCCACTCTCTACGCTTGACACGTCCGCTTCCATCGATCCCGGCGTCCCGCTGTATTGGATGCGAATCGAGCAGAAGGGCAGCGGCAAAGACAATTCGTTTATCTCTGCCGCGAGCGATATATCTTCGGTGCTGTACGCGGCGACGGTGAAGGGCGGAAGGGCGTATTGCCCTGTAGGCGGTGAATGCTTTCCATCCTGCGCGGCAACGGGATCGAGCTGTAGCGGCGTACTCTGGCCGCCGGTCTTTACTATCAAAAACCGGCGGCCAGAGGACGCCGCTACAGAGGCGGAGGACGCCGCCGATGAATCTGCCGCATCCGGCGGCAGAGACGCCGCCGCTACAGAGGAAGCCGTCGCCGATCCCGTTGCAGGATATTCCACCGTGATCGTGACCGCCTGCGGTGTGGCGAGCAGGTTGCGCGCCACCACGTGAGGAACAAAATAACCCGCGCCCGCATAGGGAGAGCCCTTGGCAGGATTGCCAATCGGCAGCCCTGTGGCGTGAAGCGCGCTCGCAAGCTGAAGGTCGGGAGCCGGAAAATCAATCGTGGATGAAAACCCCGTCGCCGGGTCGGTGATCTTGCCGCTCGCAATCAGCGCCGGATGCGGACCCACCTGCACAATGGTGATGCCGCCCGACGTGGCGTCTGCCGGGTCAACGCCCAGGCTTTCGATCAATTGCGCGATGTCCAGCACCTTGGTTTCGTAAGGCTTGAACAACAAGGGCGGCTTCAAGGCGTGCCGCTTGCCCTGGAAGTCCAGATAAACGTCGGCGTACTGTGGTGTGTCGCTGGTATTCGAGACCATCACTTTCGTGCTCTTGCCGCCGCCCAAACCCCACCACGCGCCGTTGAGCACTGCCGGAATATCACTGCGGCCCGGATCGTTCTCCACCATATCCACCTGGTGCGTGAGGCTCAGCGCCGGATTGGTCACCGTCATCTGGCCCACCACCGGCATGATGGTTCCCATGAAGTAGACGGCGACGCTGCCCTCGGCGTAAGCTCCCGTTGGGTCGGCGCCGAGCTTAGCGATGGTGCTCGCGAGGTCGATCGCCAGCTTCTGCTGCGGCTGAATCGTGTTCGTGCTGAGCAGCATCTGGCCGAAGGTGTTGCGGATGCCGATGGTCAGGTCAACCGGTTCGGGCGAGTCGCTCACGAGCATGAGCGTGAATTGGAAACCGTCTTTGAGCGAGTAATAGGGGAAATCAATCTCACGCGGCGCTACTCCAAGAGCGGAGTCGCCCCCCCCCGGCAACAGGGAATGGCGGACGGCGCAGGCAGCGAAGATTGCGCTTCAACCGAGAAGGGATGTTCGTAGATCAACGCGGCGGAGATGAAAAGGCCTGCAGCAACAACTGGCAAGAGGGCCCTGAGTCTCATAACTTCCCCCAACTGAAGAATGATAACGACCCAAGTGATGCCCCGAAGCTATCAAGCTGTGCGGCACTTATCAAGCGAAATGTTCGCGAAATTTTGACGCCCCATTTGGGTGGCATGAACATGCGCTGTTCGGCATTTCCGCGATGCAGCGAAGCTCAAATCTGAAGTTTGTTCCGTGAGCGATCTGCGCAAGTCGCAGACGTTCCAACTGACGGGATGTCTGCGCCACCCACGGTAGTTGACAAAGGAGGGGCGCGCAAAATAGATGCATTACGGCGAGCGCGAACTATACAATGTCTGCGATTCGTTGCGGGGTAGATTCTAGCCGGCTGGATACGGGGGCTTGCTGCGGATGCTCGGGTGGCGGATAATAATGCGGACGATAAGACG
Source organism: Terriglobia bacterium (assembly GCA_050745065.1). Taxonomy (GTDB): domain Bacteria; phylum Acidobacteriota; class Terriglobia; order UBA7540; family UBA7540; genus RH2-MAG17b. The sequence continues at coordinate 5,988 of JBOGJT010000117.1, read as the reverse complement.
CCGCGCCGTCTTAACGCGGCATCCCCATGAAGTGTCCTCACTGTGATGCGGTAAATGCTTCCGAAGCGGTGCGTTGCTCTCAATGCAACCGGGTGCTCGTCAGCCCTGACATGAGCGAAACGATCGCCCTGGAGTCTCCCACGCAGGGAGGCGCGCAGCCCAAGCCGAGCGAACACTGGGAAGCGGTGGGGGTTGCTACCCCGGCGCCTACGCCCGCCCCCCCTTCAAATCGATTCTGGATGGAGGCGGGCTCCAGCCGCGCTCCCGCCGCCCAGGGAGTTCTCCTCAAGCCAGGTGACACCTTCGGCCCGCGATACCGCATTGAATCGCTGCTGGGCCGCGGCGGCATGGGCCTTGTCTATAAGGCGCACGACGGCGAGCTCGACCGGACCGTCGCGTTAAAGCTCGTGCGCCCGGAGCTGACGCTCGATTCGGAAGCCATGCGGCGCTTCAAACAAGAGCTGCTCCTGGCCAGCCGCATCTCGCACAAAAACATTCTTCGCATCCACGACCTCGGCGACGTAGAGGGGGTGAAGTTTATCTCCATGGCCTACGTCGAGGGGCCGGACCTGCATCACGTCCTCAAGGAGCAGGAGGGCCGGCTTCCGCTCGACCGGATGGTAGCGATCGCCCGCCAGCTCGTGTCAGCGCTTGAGGCCGCCCACAGCGAGGGCGTGGTGCACCGCGACCTTAAGCCACAAAACGTGCTGATTGATCCGGAAGGCCACGCCTACGTTTCGGATTTTGGCTTGGCGAAATCCCTCGAAGCCGATTCCAGCATGATGACGCGGGCGGGGGAAGTTCTGGGCACCCCCCGTTACATGTCGCCCGAGCAGGTGCAGGGAAAGTCAGCGGACCACCGGAGCGACATCTATTCGCTCGGCCTAATTCTTTACGAAATGGCGACAGGCGAGAGTCCTTTTGAGGGAGAGTCGGCTCCCCAGATGATGATGCAGCGGCTCACGGTGAAGCCGAAAGATCCCAGGCTTTTGAACCCGGACCTGCCGCCCTATCTGTCCAAAATCATTCTACGCTGCCTGGAGCTTGACCCAGCCCGCCGCTACCAATCCGCGAAGGAAATTGGCGAAGATATTGACGCCGCGCACGCCTCAAAACCCATCCATGCGACCAGCCTCCGGATTACGGTGCCGGTTCCGGAGAGCCGCCGCTCGCGCGCGCTAGCGGCCGTTGCCATCGTGATTCTAATCGCTTTGGCCGCCGGGATCATCGTGCATCGGCTGAGGCGGCCCGTTGCCGTCGCGCCGCCGGGCGGCGTGGGCGGAGTGCCATCGCTCGCTCAGGGTAAGTATCTCGCTGTGCTGCCTTTCCGCGTGCTGGGCAGCCAGGCCGAACTAGGCTACGTCGCCGAAGGTTTAGGCGAGGCGCTCAATGCGAAGCTCTTTGCGCTACAGGGCATTCATCTCGCCTCCCCTGGCGCCGTCGAACAAGCGGCGAAGCATGGGTCTCTGGCAAAAGTGGCCAAGGACCTGGGCGTGAACCTCGCGGTACAGGGGACGCTGCAAGGAGGCGACGGCAAGATCGCGGTGGTCGTCAATCTGGAGGACGTCTCTAACGGCCGCCAGCTCTGGGCGCAGGAATTCACCGGCGTGCCGGATGATCTCCTCACGCTCGAAGATCAGATTTCGGAAAAACTGATCGGCGCGCTCGACCTACATCCCGGCGGCCAGGAGCTTGCACGCGAGGCTCAGCATCCCACAGAAAACGTGGCCGCTTATGATCTTTACCTGAAGGGCCAGAACGCCCTGCGCGGCCTGCCCAACACCGAAACCGTGCAGAAGGCGATCGGGCTTTACAACGATGCGTTGAAGCAGGACCCGGGCTTCGCCCTGGCTTACGCCGGTCTGGCGGACGCCAACCTGCGCATGTACAACCAAACCAAAGACCGCGTCTGGGTGGATGAGGCGACGCGGGCTGCGCAGCAGGCGCAGCAACTCAACAGTACGCTACCGCAAGTTTATATGGCCTTGGGCAACGTTTACAGCGCGACGGGCAGGAACGCCGAATCCGTGGATATGCTGAAGCGGGCGCTTCAGCTTTCGCCCAACTCTGATGAGGGTTATCGCAGACTGGGAAAAGCCTATCTGGCAACAGGCAAGGGAAACCTGGCGATTGCCGCGTTTAAGAAGGCCTTGAAACTGGATCCGTATTACTGGGTCAATTCCGATGAGTTGGGCAAGGCCTACATCGCGTCCAGTGACTATGCCAACGCGCTCAGCGCCTTCGAGCACGTTACCCAGATTGAGCCTGACAACGCGGCCGGATACGAAAACATCGGAAACACCTATATGGAGCAGGGAAAATTCACCCTGGCCGTTCCGGCTCTCGAAAAGGCGCTCCAGCTCAGCCCAACGTTCACCCACTATTCAAACCTGGGCAGTGCCTACTTTTATGTGAAGCGGTTTAAGGACGCGGCGAAGACACTCGAAAAGGCGGTCGGCTTGAGTCCAAACCAGGAAGCCGTGGTGGGGAATCTCGCCGAAGCCTACCTCTACGCGGGTGAGAAACAACAGGCGCAGGATGCGTTCAATCGCGCCATCGGACTCGCCTACAAGCAGTTGCAGGTAAACCCGCGCGATGGCGATACCATGGCAGACCTGTCAATTTATTATGCGAGCCAGGGACAATTCCCGCTGGCGCTCCAGTTTATCCACAACGCCCGCTCGATCGATCCGGCGAATCCCTCGTATGCCTATAATGAGGCCGCCGTAGAGGCACTTCAGGGGCAGCCGGAGAAAGCGATCGCATCGCTTCGTGAGGCGTTTCAGAAAGGGTTTCCAGCCTTGCAAGCGGCAAGCGATCCTTTAATCGGCAGCCTGCAATCCCGCCCGGATTTCAAAAAATTGGTGAGCCAATTCAGTAAGCAGCAGGCAGTTAGCAGTAACCGGTAGGGGGTAAAGCGAAGGCAGCACCGTTTTGGGGGGCGCTCGTTTTCGTGTTGGAGCGGCCGGGTTTCCGCGTGGATGGCGTGTACAAGGCGCATCATGCCGCGTATGCGCTGCGGACGGGTTATGAGGAGAATGCAGGCGGCCCGAGTTCAGATTTCAATAGCTGTTCTGGTCGCACACCCTGGTAAGCACGATAAGTGCGTCACCCGCGTTCGCGAGACAGCGCTTGGCGGCGAGGCAAGCCGACCTTGCCATCCGCCGCCGACCCAATGCGCCTTTTACGCAGACATCGCCCGTCGCCGGCGCCGTCCCCATTCCAATCCAAGCAGCAAAAGCCCGGTTGGAATCAGCAGCAACGTGGCAGGCTCGGGGGTGGGATCCGTAATCGTCACCGGTGGGAAATCGGCTGGGCTGTTTAGACCCGCCGCATTGGCGCCAAAAAATATGTCAGTGTCGTTTGGAACCGGGGTTCCACCGGAAAGCGTGATGTCAACCAACTCACCCGCAGTCAGCGTTCCGGTCGGACAGTTATTGTTGGCCAGAAAGTTGTCATTATTTTCGCAATCAACGATCTGGCCAGCAATCGCTGCTGGAGCCGAAAATTCAATGGTAAGCGCGGTGATCGGTCCGCCCGTGAGGTTTGCGAGTGCCAGGCATGCCGTTTCATTGCTTAACGGGAAGGGGCCGGTGTCTGGAATCCCCGCGTCGCTGCAACTTTGCCACGGTGGTGCAACGGACGTCCCCGCATTGAGAATATCTGTAAGCTGAACCGCCGGGTTGGGCGGCGTGGGGTCAAAGATAATGCGAATGTCAGGAATACCGTCGGCGGCAGCCGCAAGCGCAAATAGGAGAACGAAGCCACAGAGAAGTAGTACGCGAAAAAACTTCATGGATTGATCCCTCCTCCTGTCAACCCTAAGTGGAGAAAAGCCACGATCACCGAACCGGGTGGTACCACCCCATCATCAGGCTGAATGAGCGATACTCTATCGAGTTATCTCGATGAAGTCAAGGCCGTTATCAATTGGATGTTATCACTACCATCCGACCCCAATTTGCAAATTTCGCCAGTTGGGCCTACTAGGTGGCGGGGAAGTCCGCGAGAGAATCATACCGGGCAGTTGTCATGTCACTTTGCGACACCGGCAAAGCCTGAAAATAGGGTGCAGGGCACGGCAAGCAGCGCCCCTGCGGCTCGCAGGCAACCAGCGACTCTGCCGCTTGTAGCCAAGGAGCGCTCCTACGGCTTGTAGCGCAGGATGGCCACCGTGAGGTCATCCGTTTGGGGCGCAGGTCCTGCAAACGCCTCGGCCGCCGCGACCACGCTGGCGCAAACTTCTTCGGGAAGGGCGCCCTTTATAGCGCAGCGCTCGACAATCTGTTTCAGTTCCGCCTCTCCAAGTAAGTCCTCGGCCTCATTTTGCGTTTCGGTCAAACCATCTGAAAAAACGAGGATCTGGTCACCGGGGGCGAGTGTGACGCTCACCACGTCGTAGACAGCGTTCGGGAACATGCCAAGGGGAAAGCTGGGCGCGCTCAAGCTATCCACCTCGCCGGTGGCGTGAACGTGCAGCGGCGGAACGTGTCCGGCATTCACAAAGCGGAAGCCGCCCGCGGGATCAAGCACACCATAGAACAGCGTGGCGTACATTTCCGGCGGCGTCCGCTCGCACAGGAAAGCGTTGACCCGGCGGAACAACTCCTCAAGGTCCGTATCTGCGGCGGCAAGAGCTGAGAAAGCGCCCTGCAAGGTCATGGACATCATCGCGGCGGGAAGGCCCTTGCCGGAAACGTCCGCAACGGTCAGTCCAAAGCGGCGGCCGGGAAGCTGGATGACGTCATAATAATCGCCTCCGACGGTGCGGCAGGGCCGGGTCATGGCGTGGATGCGGAAGTGATCGCCTTGAGGCAGCTCGCGGGGCAGAAGGCTTTGCTGAATGCTTCGCGCGAGCGACATCTCGTGCCGGCTGCGCTCCTGCTCGCGCGCTGTGCGCAGCAATCGCGCATTTTCGATGATCATCGCGCCTTCGATAGCGAGCGTCTCAAGCGCCCGTCGGTCCAGGCGCGTGATGGCCGCGGCCCGCGACCGGCTCTCAAGATAGAGCACGCCAAGCAGCTCCGGCGCTGCCTGCCGCACGGTCTCGCCGCCCGCCGCATCCATGACGGCCATTTTCTGCAGGGGAATCCCGAGCGCGCCGCGCTGCCCGCTCGAGACGGCGATCGTCTCGTATGCCGAGCCGCCCGGCGCCGCGTCCTCCAGCATCACTTCCTGGCGGCGAGTGCGCATGACGCGCTCAACCAGCTCCTCAGAATATCCCGGCTGGACGGCCGCGGAATCGTTGCCGCGAGCCAGGCGGGTCTGAAGCGCGCCGGCTTCGTCCACCAGGAACAGGATGCCGCGCTCGGCGCCGGACATCTGCAGCGCCGAATCCACCAACGCCGCAAGGATCTCCTGCAAGGCTGCCGCGCGGTGCAGCATCTGTGCAAGCTGAAGCAGCAGGTTCAGGTGCTGCAGCATGGGCGCAGAACTCTCGGGCGCTTTCTCGATTCTTTCGAGCAGATTTTGCAGCGCCGGTCCGGCCGAAATAAAGGTGATCTGGTAAGCGTCCGAAACGCCCAGGTTGATGCGGTCGCCGTCGTGCAGCGGCCTGATCTCGACGCGCTCGCCGTTCACGTGAGTTCCGTGGCGGCTTGCAAGGTCTTCCACCGCGTATCCCTGCGCGCCCTGGATAATCCGCGCGTGGCGGCGCGAGATGTGGTTATCGAGTAGAACCAAGTCATTGTCTGGCTGACGGCCAAGCGTGAACGGCGTTTTGGTAATGGGCACCTCACGCACGCCCCCCATCGCATCCTGGATGAGCAAGCGGGCAGTATCCATGGGCATAGGTCCTCAACGTTTGACGAGTTGTTGAAAGACTCCCTTTAGCTATCATTCTGAGCAAAGCGAAGAAGCTGCATTGGACTAAACCGCTACGCGGTAGTCGTGTCCGGAAGGTTCGGCCTCCCACTTAGATCTTCGTCTCGATCGTCGAGTTTTTCCGCCCTATGGAACTCCTTTGAGGAACGATAGGGATGGTGCCTC
>JBOGJT010000116.1:0-1514 GCA_050745065.1 Terriglobia bacterium | reverse complement strand
AAGCTGGCATTCTACCGCTGAATTACCCCCGCTCGAATTCGAAGGCACTAACAGACATCTCCGGTGTCCTTGAAGTTGTTTAACAGGCTTTCATCGTCAAAGTCAAGCGTGAACCGGAACGGTCAGTGGCGCCGTTTTGAGGTTGAGATGCCTGGAAGACCTTCGCAAGGGTCCGGCCCCTCCAGGGCCGAGACGGGTGGCCGGCAGGCGCGTGCATAATTTTCACCTACCGATTTCGCGGCGTCCCGCTTCGCCGGATGGCTGCCATAATTTCAATTGGTCTACCCACCGGCCGCGGGGACGGCCGCGCGAAATCTAGCGAAACCCCGAAACCCAACTGTTGTATCCTGCACCCAACGCCATCACGCGGGTTGACTTCGATACTGCCGCCCATTAAATTGGGGTTTAGCGGCGGCAAGATCCTTAAGCCGCGGCAAGGGGCTTCTTGAGTTATCTCCAGCGGCACATCCTCGCTCTTCAGGACTTCACATATCTCACCGTCCGGGCGTTTCGCAACGCCTTCAGTGCGCCTCGCTATTTCGCGGACACGCTTCTGCAAATGGACGTGATGGGAGTTGGGTCGCTCCCCATTGTCCTGCTCACCGGATTCTTTACGGGGGTAGTACTGGCGCTACAGACCTACCGCACGCTGCAGACATTCGGGACGCTGTCGCTGCTGGGCGAAGCGGTGGCCGTCGCGATGGTGCGCGAGCTTGGTCCGGTTCTCGCGGCGCTCGTGGTGGCGGGGCGCAACAGCTCCGGGATCGCTTCGGAGCTCGGCTCGATGCTGGTCAGCGAGCAGATTGACGCTCTGCGCGCCCTGGGCACCGACCCGCTGCGCAAGCTGGTGTCACCGCGGCTCTACGCGATGGTGATTACGCTGCCGGTGTTGACGATCTTGGGAGATTTTGCGGGCATTCTAGGCGGAGGGTTGGTCAGTACGTCGATCGTCAAACTCAGCGCAGCCCGATATTGGACCGTCGCCTACCAATCCCTCACGCTGCGCGACCTGACGCAAGGCTTGCTCAAGCCCTTCCTCTTCGGCGCGGTCATCGCTCTGGTGGGCTGCTTTTACGGCCTGAAGACGGAGGGTGGCACGGAAGGCGTGGGCAAGTCTACCACGCAGGCGGTGGTGGTAGCCTCGGTGCTCATCATCGTTCTCGACGCTGTGCTCACCCGCTTCCTCATCGGCATACACTTCGCGTAAGCAGCCGGCCTCGAGGGTCGCGGTGTTTCGGGTCGTGCCTACCGAGTCTATGCAGCGGCCGGGAGTCGAGGCGAAAGCGCGATCTCCATTCATGAACCCCCCGATTCCGCGGGGTAACACCGATGTCAGTGGCCCCGGCATGCAAAATGTTTGCTAAAGAACCAGGAAATCACGCGTCCGCGATGCGGGATCAGCGCTTGTGTTCACACCCCATAATGATAATTCATCTATACTGAGCGCCATAAGTCCGCGATGGGCGTTTGCTGTAGCGGCGCTCTGTGAGCGCCGGAACGACGGCGGCCAGAGA
>JBOGJT010000115.1:0-4128 GCA_050745065.1 Terriglobia bacterium | reverse complement strand
GGCGCAAAGCTATTTGATCGAGCTGACGCGGCAGAAAAATTTACTGGCAGCGATCTATCCGTTTCTCAATGACAGTAATTCCACTATACGCCGCCGCGTCTGCGTGGTGCTGATGTATTCGGGCGATGCGTCGAGCCTGGCGCCGCTTTCCCATCTCGCGCACGACCGCAACAGCGATGTGGCCGCCGCCGCTCTGCGGGCCACCCAGGCCATCCGCGCCCGAACCCGTTGAGCGTTTTTCAATTTGTGATTCTGGGTTGCGACCGCGCAGATGACGACCTTGCATTTGGCGGGTTGCCGAAACACTCCGAAAGCGTGTCATTCTGAGGAGTTGTCATGTCGCTTTGCGACACCCCGAAGGATGAAAATAGAGCGAGGTTCGCTTATGAGCACGAATCCGGAAACCTTATTCCCCTTGGGGACGGGCTCGCGTGGGATTCTGCCCTCGCAGGCCATTCATAGACTGATCGAGTCCGGCCACATCCGTTCAACGGCCAGGATCGAGGACGGCCAAATTCAGCCTGCGAGCATTGATCTCCGGCTTGGGCACAAGGCGTACCGCGTTTCTGCCAGCTTTCTGCCTGGCGCGAATTCCAAAGTTGAGACGCGAATCCAACAACTCCAAACGTCCACAATTGATATTACAAAACCAGCGATTTTCGAAAGAAGCTGCGTTTACATTGTTCCCCTGGTAGAGGAATTGGCGCTCCCGGGCAACGTTGCGGCAAAGGCAAACCCGAAGAGCACTACCGGGCGGCTGGATATCTTCACCCGGCTGATTACTGACTACGGGACAGAATTCGAGCGCGTGCCGCAAGGTTACGCGGGTAAGCTCTACGCGGAGATCGTTCCCCGCACCTTTCCCATCGGCGTCAAGGCGGGCATGAAGCTAAGTCAGCTCCGGTTCATTCGTGGAAAAGAGCGGGACAGCGACACGATGCTGGCTGATTTGGACAAGAAATATGAGGGCTTGGTCTATAAGGATGACGAGGCAACCGCCTCTCGGGCAAATATCCGGCAAGGGCTTTGGATCACGGTGGATTTGCAAGGAGATGGTGCGAATGACGTGATCGCATTCAAGGCTAAGAAAAACGCGCCCGTGATCCATCTTGATCGGATCGGGTTCTACGATCCCGACGACTTTTGGGATCCCATTCGCAGCCGCTCGGATAAAGGACTCGTTCTCGACCAGGGAGATTTCTACCTCCTGGCCTCCAAGGAGAAAATACGCGTTCCCCCGTCGGTGGCCGCGGAGATGGTGCCGTTCGACGCGTCGATCGGAGAGTTTCGTATCCATTATGCGGGTTTCTTCGATCCGGGGTTTGGTTATGGCGCGAGTGATATCCGGGGAACGAAAGCTGTGCTTGAAGTAAGGGCGCATGAGGTGCCGATACTGATGGAACACGAACAGCGAGTGGGCCGCCTGATTTACAGCGAATTAGTTGAGCCTCCCGAAAAGGTGTACGGCCTGTCGATCGGCTCTTCTTACCAACAGCAAGGGTTGGCGCTGAGCAAGCAGTTTAAGCGTTACACGAAGCAAGCGCGCCAAAGCGAGGAATGGGCGCAGACCGCCTTTACGAGTGTAAATTCGCCGGGGTGAAGGGAGTACGTCGTTCACCCTTTATGCAGCCTCCACGTCGTCCGTGATGCTTGCTTCCCGCCACGCGCTCGTGTGATTGCCGCGACGGCCGCACCGCGTTACCTTCTGTACCGAACGTCAAAAATCATCGGGACTCAGTTTGGTAGTGGCTACCTCTGACGGCGGTCATTGCGGCGCTCACAGACCCCGGCTACATCAATCGTCCGCCCATGACCTTTGGCGCCATGCTCAGCAACGGATTGCGCTTGGTCTTGTCGCATCGTTAACGCTCCAGGGGGCAAAGTTATGGAAATCCGCAAGCAGGACGCCCTCGAATACCACCGGCGGGACCGCAAAGGCAAAATCGAGATTTTTCCCACCAAGCCTTGCCAGACGCAATGGGACCTGAGCCTGGCTTATACGCCCGGCGTGGCCGAGCCTTGCCTTGAGATCCAGCGTGATCCCGCGCTGAGCTTTGATTACACAATCCGCGGCAACCTCGTCGCTGTGATCACTAACGGCACCGCTGTCCTGGGTTTGGGAAACATCGGCGCCTTAGCGGGAAAGCCGGTGATGGAGGGCAAAGCGGTGCTCTTCAAGCGCTTTGCGGACATTGACGTGTTTGACCTCGAGGTGAACACGCAAGACCCCGCCGAACTCATTCGTCTCTGCCAACTGCTCGAGCCTTCCTTTGGCGCCATCAATCTCGAAGACATCAAATCGCCGGAATGCTTTGCCATCGAGGAGACGCTGCGGCGGACGATGTCCATCCCTGTTTTCCACGACGACCAGCATGGTACGGCGATTATCTCGGGCGCGGCGCTCATAAACGCGCTCGAGCTCGCGGGTAAGGCGTTGGATAGCGTGAAGGTGGTGGTCAGCGGCGCCGGCGCGGCGGCGCTCGGCTGCGCGGACCATTACACCCGCCTGGGTTTGAAGCGCGAGCAGATGATTTTCTGCGACCTTTACGGCGTGGTTTATGAGGGCAGGGAAGAGGGAATGAACGAGCGGCTGGCGCGGTACGCCGCCCGCACCGGCGACCGCACGCTGGCGGAAGCACTGGCGGGAGCTGACGTTTTCATCGGCCTTTCTGTAGGTGGCGTCGTGACGCCGGAGATGGTGCGCTCCATGGCAGCGCGCCCGGTGGTTTTCGCCATGGCCAATCCGGCGCCCGAAATCAGCTACGAGCAAATTAGGGCCGCGCGGCCCGACGCGATCGCTGCCACGGGCCGGTCCGACTTTCCCAACCAGGTCAATAACGTTCTAGGCTTCCCCTTCATTTTCCGCGGCGCGCTCGACGTGCGCGCACGCTCGATCGACGAAGGGATGATGATCGCGGCCACGCGCGCCCTGGCGGCGCTCGCCAAGGAAGACGTCCCCGACGCGGTACTGAAGGCGTACGGTGTGGGCCGCCTTCAGTTCGGACCGGACTACATCATTCCCAAGCCCTTTGATCCGCGCGTGCTCGTCTGGGAATCTTCCGCCGTGGCGGAAGCCGCAATGGCGAGCGGTGTGGCGGGTCTGAAAATCGACCTTGATGAATACCGCGAGCAGCTTTCACGCCGGCTAGGCCGCGCCGTCGCGGTGATGCAGAGTGTGCGCAATCGGGCCAGGGCGAAGCCGCGCCGTATTGTTTTCCCCGAAGGCGAGCACGAGAAGATCATTCGCGCCAGCTATCAATTGATCGAGGAGAAAATTGCCCATCCGATTTTGCTCGGACGCCCCTCGGCCATCGAAGCACGCCTGCGCGAATTGGGGTTTCAGAGGCTCGCGGCGGAGATCGTCGATCCCGCGCGCTCGCCGCGCGCCGTGCAATATGCCGAAGCGTTTTTCCGCTTGCGCCAGCGGCGCGGGATTACCCGCAGCGAGGCCCGCGAGGTGATGCTTAATCCCAACTATTTCGGCGCCATGATGCTCGAGCAGGGCGACGCGGAGGGATTCGTCGCCGGCGTCTCGCAGCATTATCCGGAAACCATTCGCCCGGCGCTCGAAATCATCCGCACGCGCGACCGCGTGCACCGCGTCTGCGGCGTTTACGTGATCGTGACCAAACGCGAGATCTATTTTTTCGCCGACACGACGATGAATATCGAGCCGAGCGCCGAAGACCTGGCCGAGATTGCATGGCTTGCGGCCGAGGTAGCGCGAGATTTCAACGTGGAGCCTCGCGTCGCCATGCTCTCTTTTTCGAACTTCGGCAGCACCCGCCATCCTCTGACCGAAAAGATGCGGCGCGCCACCGAGCTGGTGAAGCAGAAGTTCCCGGATATTTGCGCAGACGGTGAGATGATGGCGGATACGGCCGTGGTGCCGGAGATTATTGAGGAAGAATATCCGTTTTCAACGCTGAAAGGCGGCGCGAACGTGCTCGTCTTTCCAAGCCTCGAGGCGGCCAACATCGCCTACAAGCTCATGATGCGACTGGGCGGCGCGGAAGCCCTCGGTCCCATCCTGATGGGCCTTTCGAGACCCGTGCACGTTTTGCAGCGCGGGGCCACGGTCGAAGAAATCGTCAACATGGCAGCCATCGCCGTAGCGCAAGGCCGCGC
>JBOGJT010000114.1:0-9404 GCA_050745065.1 Terriglobia bacterium | reverse complement strand
AATTCCCCCTGGATGTGGTAAACAACACCTCCAAAAGACTCGTTTGGAGCGGCAGTCGGCAACAGGACGGGCACGGGCATAATGGCAGTTTCCTCCGAGGGTGAAGAATCGCGTATCATGATCGCGGACCGGCCCTCAGCGCCGAGAGACGCAGGCCGCTACCGCTACAAAGCAATCTGTCACTATACTACTGAGGATTACATACCATAGTGACACCAAATGTTGTAGCGGCGCTCAGAGAGCAGGCTTGTCCAAATTAAGTTTGGAACTTTGAAACAGCACGCGCGGCACTGCCGCTTGCTGTGCGGGAGGGCTCAGCCCTTCCGGCAGTCGACCGCCCGATTGAACCTGTTTTTTGCTCATCGCGAAGGCTCACCCTTCGCGATGAGCAAAGAGGGAAAACTTGCGAGTTTTGCCCGGAAAGCCACAGGCTTTCCGCACAGCGAGCGGCAGAGCCGCCGAACTCGCCGCCAATTTGGACAGCGGCGCTCAGAGAGCGCCGCTACGGCGAAAACTGTCACTATAATATGTAATCCTCAGTGGACCATCGTCAACGGCTTATTGACGATTACAACCCATAATTGCAACAGATATCGTATCGGCAGTGGGAGCCTCGAACATCAGACGATGTAAAAAAATTGACGGCCTGTCGCAATGACGCCATGGCGCCTAGAAACGCGAACCGGAACGTTATCAGGCGGCTGAAAAACTTCAAACGGATTTCATTCTGAGGAGCAGAAGGCGACAAAGAATCTCGTAAGTTACTAATTCAAATCAGAAGCAGATTCTTCGCTTCGCTCAGTCTGTCATGTCGCTTCGTGACACTCCGAAGGATGAAAATAGGGTGTAAGGGCGCTGCTTGCCGCGCCCACCGTCCGAGGGCGCAGGGGAAGCAGTGCTTCCCGTCAGCAGCGCCCCTCCGGTGAACGTCGTACGCCATTTGTTTTCAATGTTGCCTTTCCCCATTTTCCGGAGCGAATGACAACCAAAAAGGGTTTTTCGAGAACCTGCCATCCGTTTCTTTGCGCGTCTCTGCCGCTTTGCGACGTGGCGTGACGCCGTTTTGCTCTTCAACCCATTTTTCCACGAGTTCTCAGGAAATCCCTATGATCTTCGCTTTCGCTCTCGTCGTGGTGGTGGGCGCGCTGCTCGCTACGAGCATCATCCGTTCGCTGAAGCTGAAAACGCACGACGACTTCATGGTGGCGGATCGCGGGCTGCCTGCGGTGGTGCTGGTGTTCACGCTGCTGTGCTCGTGGATCGGCGCCGGCAGCCTTTTTGCCGGAGCGGAATTCGCCGTGCATCAGGGCCTCGCCGCCCTTTGGCTGCCTGCCGGTGGGTGGGCAGGACTCATTTTGATTTATTTTATCGCCGGCAAGGCGCGAGCATTCGCGCAATATACCGTGCCGGACCTTCTCGAGGCGCGCTACAGCCCCGTGGCGCGGGTGTTGGGCACGATCTGCATCATCGTTTCCTACACCGCCATCGTCAGCTATCAATTTCAGGGCGGTGGGCGGGTGCTGAACCTCGCCTTCGGCGTGAGCCAAACTGCAGGAACGGTAATTCTCGCGGCGTTTGTGATTTTGTTCACAGCGCTGGCAGGAATGTCATCAATCGCCTACTCGGACCTCGTGATCGGGATCATCGTAACGGTGGGATGTCTGCTGGCGCTGCCCGTGCTCGTCGGCCACTTGGGCGGATGGCACGCTCTCGGCGCCGCGCTTCCCGCAGACCATTTCACCCTGCGAGGGTCACTTTCCTGGCCCGATATTCTGGGCTATTTTTTTCCCACGCTCATGCTGATGATTGGCAACCAAAGCACCTATCAGAAATTCTTTTCTGCGCGTAGCGAGCGCGACGCGCGGCTTTCCGTGCTGGGATGGGTCTGCGGCACTGTCGTGCTTGAAACGGTCATCGTCCTGCTGGCCATGGCGGGCGGCGTCCTCTTCCTGCCGGTGATCCGGTCCGGTAAATTACCGGCGTGGGGCATTATCCCTTACACGGCGCGGCACGGCTTGACTTCCTGGGCCGGTGCTATTTTTCTCGGTGCCATTTTCGCCAAGGTAATCTCAACCGGTAACAACTTTCTGTTCTCGCCGGCCACCAGCGTGGTTCACGACGTCTTTCAACGCTTCCTCATGAGGAAGTCAAGCGACCGCGCCCTGCTGCTGGTGTCACGGATCGTCGTGGTCGTGCTCGGCCTCGTCGCGCTGGCGCAAGCCTTCCAGCCGTCGATTCTGAAAGAAGCGGTGTATGCGTATGATGTCTACGGCGCCGGAATCACGCCCGCCGTCATCGCTGCGTTTTTCTGGAAGCGCGCAACCGCGGCGGCGGGTGTCAGCTCGATCTGCGCCGGGACGTTTGTGGCCTTGCTGTGGAAAGTGGGAGGATATCATTTCCCCATGATCTTCCCGGCGCTCGCGGCCTCCCTGGGGGCGCTTTTTGCGGTAAGCTATTTGACTCCACCGCCCCCGGCCCGGCTCTGGAAGCCATTTTTCCGTACCGCGGGAGAGTAGTATGTTCTTGTGCTGGGGCGGCACAAGAAGGCTGTCATGCTGAACGCAGCGAAGCATCTGCTTGGTCCCCAAGCGCCATTTAGAAAGCGGATTCTTCGCTTTGCTCAGAATGACAGGTCACGGGAATTTGTCAGGCGAAACTTAAGAACCTCGCACGATATGGGATTTGAAGACTTTCTGGGAAACCCGGCGGCTGTTTCCTCCGTGCGCAAAATGCTCGCGGCGGACGCGGCGTCTGGCTCTCTGCTCTTTACCGGCCCGGATGGCGTGGGCAAAAAAACGCTGGCGATGATGATGGCCAAGGCGCTGATCTGCGTGCGGTTGAAGGACGATTTCTGCGGCGAGTGCCCGCGCTGCCTGAAGGCGGAGGAGATGTTGAATCTCTCGCGCCAGGACCTCGCGCGCCGCCGCGAAATGAAAGACGCGTCACGGCGGGCAGAGGGATTGGTTTATTTTGACGTTCAGTTGATCGAGCCAATCACCCGCTACATTCTGATCGACCAAATCCGCCAGCTTCGCCGCGTGGCGTATGCGCGACCGTTTGAGTTACCACGCCGTATTTTTATCGTCGATCAGGCACAGGCGATTCACTGGCAGGCGGTCGACCTGCTCCTGAAGGTCATGGAGGAGCCGCCGCCCTCGACGACGTTGATCCTGGTATGTCCTAATCCGCGCGAGCTGCGCCCGACGCTCCGTTCCCGATGCCGACGCGTACCCTTCCGGCCGGTTGACGATGCCCTGATCGAAGATTTGCTGCGGCATGAGAAGCGAATTTCGGCCGCACAACTCCCGCTCGCCGTGCGCGTGGCCGGCGGAAGCGTCGCCATGGCGAAGGGTCTTGACCTGGCAGAGTTCGAACGGCGGCGCAAACCGTGGGTCGACTTCCTGAATGCTGTCACCTCAAAGCCCGCGCGCTCGATGGCGCCCCCCGACTGGAAGTCGCTGTTTGATTCCGCCAAGGCCCTCTCAGAGAACCGCAATGACCTTGAAGGCGTGCTCGCGCTCGGGTACTCTCTGCTGAGCGATTGCCTGCAGCTTCTCGAAAACCCGTCCGGGGCCCGCTTAACGCATTTTGACCTCGAAGCGCGACTCACGGCATGGGCCGCAAAGCTCGGACTGGAGGGCATCGAGCGCTTGAAGACTGGTCTCGATGACGCGAATCGCCTCGAAATCCGCAATGTGAATCAACAGCTTGGCTGGGAAGCTCTCGCCACGGAGTTGCTGGCGCCGTAGCGGGGGACTGCGGCCGCGGACGGCGTTCTGCGGACGGCGCCAGAATCTCATGGCAGGATAAAGCGGAAGTCCGGTTGGAGGATTGAATGCTGAAAGTCCGGGAGGCTGCGCGGGAGATGCCCGGCGTTGTGACTGCGGTGAGCGCGGAGCGCACTCATTACGGCGAATCGATCCGCCAGGCGCGATGGGTGGAAGGACCGGTCTTTATCATCGGGCCAGGCGCCGCCATGAACGCGGCCCGCGCTGGCGCGCGAGCCCTCGAATGGCTTCTGGGCTGGCCAGCTCTCGCGCGCGAAGCGGCGGAATTCCGAAATTATTCGTGGGCCGTGCTGCGCCCCCGCTCGGCGGTGATCGCCGTCTCGGCGAGCGGAGAAGACGCGGAAGTGGTTGAGGTGGCGCAGCGCGCCAGCCGCTTGGGCGTGGGTGTCCTCGCTCTTACGGCGAATCTGGAAAGCGCGCTTGCGCAAGCCGCTCGCGCCGTTTTTCGCCTGCCCTCACCCGCCGACGGCAGCGCCCTGCTCATACGTCCGCTGGCGGAACACACGGCGCTTTTCGAAATCGCCATGGCGGCGGCGAAAATCTTCAATCCGCGCAACCCGCGCATCCAGGCCGTGGAGGCCGAATTCGAGAAGCTGCCCGAACGCATACCTTGGATGCAAATCCATCTGCTCGATCCGATTCGTGCTTGCGCCGCACGGCTTGAAGGCTGCCGCCGCCTCTTGATGGCGGGCGGGAGCTTTTATCACACGGCGGCGGAGGAGGCCGTGACGCTTGCCCGCCGGGTCACGCCGCGCATCATCGACGCGGTCGAGGTTGAAGGTGCGGCGGAGTTTTTGCCTGGCGCGCTCAACTTTGCGGACGCTGTCCTGCTGCTGTCAAGCTCGCGTTTCCGAGGGAAAAAATCGGCCCACGCGCTGGCGGCACGCTTAAAAGCGGGCGCCACCAAGACGCTAGCCATCACCGACGGAACCGACCGGGACCTCGTCAGCCTTTGTGAGTTCTCCGTGCTGACACCTGAACTGCCCGAGATTCCCGGGTGTCTGCTGTCCATGATCCTGGCGCAGTGGCTCATTGTTGAAATCGCTTCGGGCGGTGCGACCGCAACGCGATCGGGTTAGCCGGATCGTTCGCGCGGATTGGCCGCTCCCGAGTTCCACAACTGGGTTGACCCATCCCGCTGTGCCTGATCGCAAGTGGGACGGACCCTGATAAACCGCAAATCCGAGCCAAACGATACGGAGCGTCAGACGTCAGCGCTGGGCATTTGCTCTAGAGGCGTTCTCTGAGAAGGTGTGAAAAAATTTGAATCTGTCATGCTGAGTCCTTCGCTCGGAATGACATGGCGGGTCAATTTTTTCACACCTTCTGAGCGCCGGAATTACGCCGGCCAGAGGCTGCCGCTACGGAGTCGGAACTCGCTGACTTATGACGTCACGTACAATCCGGACCGCAACGCAGCGGCGGCTCAAAAGGTGGTTGAAAAAGTGGGAGCGTTTCGCGCCCTAACCGATTAGAACCACCTAATTTATCAATAGTTTATGCTATGATATAGTATTGCATTTCGACGTACTATCTGATTAAATATCCTCATGATGATCGGGCAACGACTGCGCGCGCTGCGCGAAAGCAAGGGCCTGTCGCAGGGCGACATCGAGCGGCGATCGGGGCTGCTTCGTTCCTACATTTCACGCGTCGAGGGAGGCTACACGGCGCCCTCGCTCATCACCTTGGAGAAATTTGCCAGTGCCTTGGACGTTGAGTCCTACCAATTTCTTTACAACGATCGTAACGGCCATCCCACCTCTGCCCTGGCCCCCGGAACCATGGTCATGTCCCGGCCGTTGCGGCGGCTGGTCAAGCTCTATGAATCCATGCCAAGCAGTCAGCGCCGTCTGTTGCTGACCCTCGCGGCCAAACTGGCGAAGAGCGGCTGATCTGCTCCCCGTCGAACATCGCAAATCGAAGCTTGTCACCAGCTTGACGTTTGGAATACGGCTGCCGATCGGAATTCCAAATACTTATCATCGGGGATAATTCCGCTTCCCCGCGCGTTTCCCCTTATCCCACGAATAAATCGAATTGATTGGCGTCTCCCGAAACTCGCCCGGTATAATCGGGAGCGTCCCAGGATGTAGTTCCAAAGCCGCAATCGAATGGAGAGCCATAATGCAAAGGTGGATCACCCGTCTATGCCTGGTAGGCCTGACGAGTTTATTGTTCGCGATGTGCCCGGGCATGCGCAGTTTTGCGCAAGTCGCCCCGACGCCGGAACGGTTTGGGCGGGCGGTTTTGGCGCCCACGCTGGCCCAGGCGCCAGTTCAGGCCGAGATCAAGGCGCTGCAGCGACAGGTGGCGGAGGCGCAATCTTCCGGCGACAACGCCTGGGTCCTGGTGAGCGCGGCCCTGGTTCTCCTCATGACAGGGCCGGGACTCGCGCTCTTTTACGGGGGCCTCGTTCGCAAAAAGAACGTGCTTTCGACGATGATGCAGAGCTTCATTCTGATGGCCATCATCACTGTCATTTGGGTGCTGTTTGGCTACAGCCTCTGCTTTCACGAGGGCAACCGGATTATCGGCGGCCTGGGTTATCACTTCTTGCACCACGTGGGCGGTGCGCCCAATCCGGATTACGCGCCCACGATCCCGCAGAACAGCTTTATGTTGTTCCAGCTCATGTTCGCCATCATCACGCCCGCGCTCATGACAGGCGCTTTTGCCGAGCGGATCAAGTTCAGCGCGATGGTGGTCCTGATGATTCTGTGGTCCATTTTTGTTTACGCGCCGATGGCGCATATGGTTTGGGGGAAGGGTGGATTGCTGAGCGCCACGTTGGGCGGCATTTTCCCGGCGCTCGACTTCGCCGGCGGCACCGTGGTTCACATCACTTCGGGTGTTTCGGCGCTGGTGTGCGCGCTTTACCTGGGCAAGCGGGTGGGTTACCCGCATGAACCTATGCCGCCGCACAGCGTGGTGCTGAGCTTTATCGGGGCGTGTCTTCTCTGGGTGGGTTGGTTTGGTTTCAACGCGGGCAGCGCCTTAAACGCAGGAAGCCTGGCGAGCAGCGCATTCGTGGCCACTCAACTCGGGGCTGCCGCCGCGGCGCTTGGTTGGGTCGCGATGGAATGGATGCGGAACGGACGGGCGAGTGTGCTGGGCGCGATTTCCGGCGCTGTGGCAGGCTTGGTTGCGATCACGCCGGCTTCCGGGTTTGTGGGACCGATGTCATCGCTCGCCATTGGCGTGATTGCGGGCATCGTCTGCTTCTACATGGTGTCCAAGGTAAAGCATAAGCTGGGTTATGATGATTCGCTCGACGCTTTCGGCGTTCACGGCGTGGGCGGAACGGTGGGCGCGCTCCTTACCGGGGTCTTTGCCACGAGCGCGGTAAATCCGGTCTTCAAAGACAGCGCCGGGCATATCCTGCCGGTTGGATTGATCGACGGTCATGGCGGGCAGATTCTGAATCAACTCCTGGCCGTGGTGATTGCCTGGGTCTTGGCGGGCGTGGTCACACTGATTCTGCTCGTCGTGGTTGACCGCGTCATCGGGCTGCGGGTGGACGCTGAGCACGAGGTTCAGGGGCTTGACCTCTCGCAACACGGGGAAGAAGCGTACAATTTGGAAGTGTGAGAACACAGCGCCGGTGTACCCCGCGCTGCGGCCGCAACACTCCAGGAGGCCGAAACAATGAAAAAGGTGGAAGCGATCATCCAGCCGTCCCGGTTGAACTCCGTGAAGGAAGCACTCCAGGAGATTGGCGTGGACGGTATGACGATCTCCGAGGTGCGCGGCCACGGGCGGCAAAAAGGACACACGGAGGTTTACCGGGGGAATGAGTACACGGTGGATCTTCTCCCCAAACTCAAGCTCGAAATTTTTCTGCCCGACGCCCTGGTTGACCCCACCGTTCAAGCCATTCTGAAGACGGCCAAGACGGGGAAAATCGGCGACGGCAAAATTTTCATTTCCAAAGTAGACGAGGCCATCCGCATTCGCAACGAGGAGCGCGGCGACTCGGCGTTGTGATTTCGGTGCGAGAGCTTGCTCTCGCTCTCGTAGGGGCGCTGCTTGCCGCGCCCATTCCCGGGCTTTCGTGCAAAGGAACATTGTCACCACGAAGACACGAAGGCGCCAAGAACACGTTCGTGGAAGCGTTTTTTGTGGCTTCGTACCTTGGTAGTTGATTTTTCCTCTGGGATCCTCCAACGCGTTTCGCCAGGTATTTCAGTGCCGGAGAATGAACCTTCGCTAAGCCCTCTTCTGGCGCCGCTCCGGTCGGCGTGCACCACGCAATTCTCACAACTGAAATCGCACTTCCAAGCCAGCGGTGACGGCGCGGCGGTTCTTCGGCTGCACAGCGAGGAGATCGACTCCCTCTTACAGCAGATCTATCCGGCGGCGATTTCGCCGGAGCTGGCGCCCGTGCAAGGCGGCGAAGAGCTTTGCCTGGCGGCGGTGGGCGGCTACGGAAGGGCGGAGCTTTTTCCCTTCTCCGACCTCGATTTGCTTTTTGTCGCGCGCGATGAGCGCATCTTGAAGGCCGCGCGCGAAAACATCGCGGCATTCGCCCGGGCGCTTTGGGACTTGCAGTTGCGCGTTTCTCACTCCGCCCGGACGCTCGAAGATTGCGGACGGCTGCACGGCGGTAATCTTGAATTCAGCGTTTCGCTTCTCGACCTCCGCTACGTCGCGGGAGACCGGGCGATCTATGAAGAACTGCGCTCTGCCACCGTCCCCCACATGATTACGCGCGACGGCCAGGATTTGGCGCGGAACCTCATCGATCGCAGCCTCGAGCGGCACGCGAAACACGGCAAGACGATTTTCCACCTCGAGCCCGATGTAAAGGAGTCGCCGGGCGGACTGCGCGACTTTCACGCCGCACGCTGGCTCGGCGCGATCGCAGAAATTCGCAGCGGCGCCCGCCCGGCGCCCGCGAATGACAAGCGGCCTGCGAAGGAGGATCAGCCCGTTGAAGACGCGGTTCAATTTCTTTCGGACGTGCGCTGCTTTCTGCACTTCGAGCGCGACCGGAACGACAACCTGCTCACCTACGAGCTGCACGAAAGCGCAGCCCGGCTGGGTCTCGGCGTGCGCTACGGAGAACGCATGGATGCGGCCGAGTGGATGCGGGAATATTACCGCCGCGTGCGATCGATCGAGCGCTTGTCAGCGCGCGCGACGGAAGACGCCCGGCCTTCGCGGTCCTCGCTCTACGGCCTTTTTCTGGATTGGAGGTCGAGGCTATCTAACGCCGACTTCGCCGTAATTCACGGCAAAATCTTTCCGCGCGCGCGCGGCCCGGCGGACTGGCCTCTCCTTCTCCGCATGTTCGAAATGATGGCGCGCCACTTGCTCGACCTCAGCCGCGAAGCCGAACGGTGGATGGAAGAAAGCGTGGCCGCGTTGTCTGGCGGGAGCGCGGGTGGCGAATGGACCAGCGCGGACAGCGCTGCGCTTTGGCCTGCCCTGCGCGACGTTCTGACTTTGCCCGGCGCGGCCGACGCCCTGCGCGCGATGCGTCAACTGGGAATGCTCGCGGCGCTGATCCCGGAGTTTCGCGCCGTTGATTCCCTGGTCGTCCGTGACTTCTACCACCGCTACACCGTGGATGAGCACACCTTCAGGGCCATTCAGACTCTGTCTGACCTGAAG
>JBOGJT010000113.1:0-13989 GCA_050745065.1 Terriglobia bacterium | reverse complement strand
GCGGTGCGTGTCAATGGTTTTGAGACACTCCGATACGGAATTTAGTGACTTTTGTTTACGGACGGCTTGTTAATCCAGACCTCCTTGGGAACGGCGGTTGATCGCGGCGGACGGTGGACGAATCGTTCCGGGTGGGCCTGGTAGACGGCGTCAAGCACCGCTTGACGTTGCGTCACGATGGCCGGCGCTTGGCCCCAGTGGACCATGGCGGGGGTGAGAAGCTCGATGCCCGCATGGCGGTGCTCGTGGTTATACCAGGCGAAAAACCGCTGGCAAAACCCCCGGCTGTCTTGGATCGAGCCAAAGCGGTCGGGGAAATCCGGGCGGTACTTCATCGTGCGGAAGTGGCTTTCCGAATACGGGTTGTCGTTGGAAACGTGGGGACGGCTGTGCGTCTTGGTGACGCCCAGATCGGCCATCAGGAAGGCCACCGGTTTGGAGGTCATCGAAGAGCCGCGGTCGGCATGGATCGTCAACTGGCCGGGCGCGACGTTCTGCTTGTCGCAGGTCTCAGCGATGAGCCGCTTGGCTAATTCGGCGCTCTCACGCGGCGCCACCATCCAGCCGGTCACGTAGCGGCTGAAGACGTCCAAGATGACGTAGAGGTAGAAGCAGGTCCACTTGGCCGGACCCCGCAGTTTGGTGATGTCCCAGCTCCAGAGCTGATTGGGAGCGGTGGCCAGCAACTCCGGCTTGCGGTACGGAGGATGAGTGAGTTGATCGCGGCGCTCGCGCGTTTCGCCGTCCTGTTCCAGCAGCCGGTACATGGTGCGGATGGAGCAGTGATAATGGCCCTCGTCGAGCAGCGTGGCGTACACCGCGGCGGGCGATTGATCCTGGAATCGTTCTTCGTGCAGGCGACGCCGCACCGCCTCCCGTTCGGCCGGACTCAGAGAACGGGCGCCGGGGGATGGCGCGGTGGAAGCCGGGCGGGGACGCTGCTGCCGGTAGAACGAAGAGCGAGGCACGCCGAGAACGGCGCAAGCCGCCTGGATGCCCACCACTGGAGCCAGTTGGGTGACGGCCGCCATCAGCGTCTCGCCTCCGGCTCCGGGGCCAGGATCGGACGCCCCAATAGAGCGGCCACTTTTTTTTGAACATCAATGACGATGGCGGCTTTGCGCAACTCTTCGCTGAGGCGCTGGTTCTCGCGGCGCAGGTTCTGGTTCTCTTCGTCGAGCGGGTTGTGTTTAGACTTGGGACCTCGCTTCTGGGGCGTCAGCGCCCGCCGGATGCCGGCGGCGCGTTCACGCCGCCAGGTGACCAGGTGGGACGAATACAGACCCTCGCGGCGGAGCAAGGCGCCTGTAGCTCCCAGCTCTTTCTTGGCCTTGTCGGCTTCGGCCAGGATGCGTTGCTTGTAGGCGGCGGTGAAGACCCGGCGCTTGGGTTTGGCGGCCACCTCCGGATCAGGGTGCGGCGCCGATCGCGGAACGGGCTCGGTTTTGCCTGCCTCTCCACTCCGTTCGGCCTCGCTCCGCTCGGCCTCACTTCGTTCCGAGGCAGGCAAAACCGCAAGAACCAAAGCACAAGCTTTATTGCTCTCCATGCTGAATTTCCTTCTCGCCCTACTCAGTAATTAAGGACACGGGAAGTGTCTCACCTATATTGGCACAGAGGGCCGCGATCGACACCCGCCCCGCAAGCCGGAACCCAACCCGTCCGCACAGTATGGTAAATCGCTCCTTCATCTCCGGGTGAATGTGCTCCCCCATCACCGCACCGCCGGGTCGGACGCAAGTATCAACGACCAATAGTTCGCCACCTGTTGTGTCCGAGCCGATCCGTATTACGGCTCGCTCACCCGTCACGGGGTTCTCGTATACTTCGCCTGCTTTTAGCATTTCACTCGAAAGTTCCGACGTTCTTTGGCGGAACTATTCTCCCGTTGGTATTCTGAATGCCCTTGTGATGGGCTTAATGCTGGCAGGCATACTATCACACTATCAGGCGTGATCCTGCATTGTTCGATGGTTCCCAATTTTACGCCGCGATTCTTTGCGCCATCGGCGATTGGCTTGTAATTTCTTCACATGTAATCGAGCGAATCCGCTGCTGGGGCTTGGAAGAGAGGTGGCCGTTGAGCCAAGAGCGGGAGGTCCGTTTTATCGGGCCTCGTGCGATCGCCAAGGAAGGGATTCCGGTTGTGGACAGCCGCCGGGGCGGAAGAGGCGAACCCCGACAGAGGGTACCCTTATCTCATTGACAGCGACATTCTGACGCCGCAGGCGGCCCGCATTCTGTTGATGCTGGCGCTGACGCGCACGACCGACCGGCACGAGATCCAGCGCATGTTTTACGAGTATTGATTTCCTGCCCGAGCCTCAGAACGAAGCCGGCGCGCCGAGTGGATGCGGCCATGCCGCGTTACTACGACGACGTGGACAAGCATTTTGGAGTTGTGTTCCGACCGAAACCCGTAAGCCTTTCTGACGAACATCCGAGCGAGGACCTTCGACTTTGGGACCTTCAAGAGAGGGAGAAAGTGTGCCTTCCCTGGTTGCTGGAGGAGCCGAACGTTGAAAACCCGACTCGCCATTGCATTCGGAGGTGGTCAGACGTAGTCTCAAGGTCGGTCGAGAATCCAAAAAGGAAAGAGGCCTATCCATGTCGCTCTAGTGGCCCCTAATGTGTTGTGGTCCGGTTCCGGAGCGACCAGCCGGGCATAGAGAACCGGATCGGCCTCTACGGCCTGCTGGAGGAGCCGGTAGAACAGCAGGCCGTGCGCCCGGTCGTGGCGGCGATTAAACCGGAACGTAAATTCGTCCAGGTAGTAGTCCAGAAGTTCATGACTGACAGCAGCCGCCGAAGATACAGGACGCGCGCCGCCTCCGAAGAAAACCACTTCTCGAACTCCTGAATGATTCGCGGGTAATCCACTCCGGCGCCGGGGTGAGGGCGATCCTGGCTCGCCCTGATAGAGTGCGGCTACTAGAGCGAAGTGGATAGGCCTCAAAGAAAATTTCGGTTGATTCGTGAATCCCAAACCGAGGAGGACACATGCACAAGTCAGATTTGAAATCGGTTATCGGCAGTTGGTCGCTCGTTTTATTCGCTGGCATTCTGATTCAGCCGGCTTTGGCGAGGGCGGCTACGCCTCCCGCGCCGCAGGCCAAGCTGCCGCTGATCGTGATCCTCGCCACGGGCGGAACGATCGCGCATGTCTCAGACTTGCCTTTGCCCACCAGCCGGATCAGCGGGGCGGCCCTCGTCAAATCCATCCCGCAGCTCAGCGAGTACGCACGCATCAAGACGGAGGAATTCAGCCGTGTCGGAAGCTCCGCATTTACTCCCCAGATGATGGTGAGCCTGGCGCATCGGGTGAACCACATCTTTGCCACGGAAGACGACGTGTCGGGAGTCGTCGTCACCATCGGATCGAACACTCTGGAGGAGGTAGCCTACTTTCTGGATTTAACGGTAAAGAGCGACAAGCCCGTGGTGTTCACGGCAGCCCAGCGGTTGGATACATCGCTGAGCGCCGACGGTCCTATGAACCTGCTGGATGCGGTGCGCGTCGCGGCCTCGCACCAGGCCGTCGGGATGGGCGTCCTGGCGGTCACCGACGATCAAATCCAAGCCGCGCGCGACGTCCGCAAGACCATCAGTCATCGCGTGGAAACTTGGAACTCGGGCGACCTGGGAGACTTGGGGTTCGTTGACAAAGTTGGCGTCAGCTTCTACCGGATCCCTATCCGCAAGCACACCAGCAAGTCAGAATTTGACGTGAGCGGGCTTTCGGACCTTCCTCCTGTAGAAATCGTTTATGCCTATACCGGCGCGGATGGTCGCCCCTTGCAGCATGCCGTGGAAGATGGAGCGCGCGGCATCGTGCTGGCCGCGTTCCCCACGGGGGGGGCCGCTCCTGAGGAGGCCGAGACCGCGGAAGAGATCGCCAAGAAAGGGATTCCGGTTGTGGACAGCCGCCGGGGCGGAAGAGGGGACCCCGACATAGGGTATCCTTATCTCATTGACACCGACATTCTGACGCCGCAGGCGGCCCGCATTCTGTTGATGCTGGCGCTGACGCGCACGACCGACCGGCACGAGATCCAGCGCATGTTTTACGAGTATTGATTTCCTGCCCGAGCCACAGAAGGAAGCCGGCGCGTCGAGTGGATGCGGTGACTGTAGGCAGCGGATCGACGGGTCTGCTGACGGCGAAGGAGTTGGGGTCGCAAACTTGGCTGTCGGTAGTTGTGCTGGAACCCGGCAGGCCTCGTGCAGTCTCCGATGACCTGGACGACATGGATGAGCTGGACTATGCGATTCCCCGCCGCATGATACAGGATTGTTCCGTTGAAACAGTAAGGTTCCGGCAATCTGCAAGCGAGGGTGCACTTCCCATGCGGCAACTGCAGTGTTTCCTTTCCGGTGCTGGAGAAGATGAAACAAAAACAGAAGGGGGGACAACGGAGAGACAAGTCACCGTTGCCTGAGAACATAAACAAGCGGCTGGCGGTTTATGCGGTGGCGGTGGGAGCGGCAGGCGTAGACGGGTTGGCGCTGGCGGCGCCTGACGCTGGGCGCCGTTCCCGACGGCCCGCAAGAAGACGGGCACCCGCTGCGGGTGGCCTGAGAAGGGATGGAATGGCCGCTTTAACCCACAGGCGGCTTCATACCGTCAGACGGCGAGGCAAGCTCGCTGCCACGGTTCAACTACCCTCTATGCCGGAGTGTCCAGCAGATGGGCGATAGATGGGCTGCGGAGATAGCTGGCCGGATGGTGGCAAGAAATAACGCGTAGCGCGCGGCCGTCAGGCTCCGGCAGGCTCAGGTCCTCAACCGCCCATCCCTGTTTTCCTAACAGCAGACCCCATGATTGCCGGTCCGGCGATTTGCGGCCGAGCACAAAGCGATAGAACTGCAGGTAGGCCTCCTCGCCTAACAGGACTATCGTCCGCGCGCTTGAAAACAACCTGAGCTCCGCGCGTAAATGCCGCGCGCAATTGTCCAGCGCTCTATCCGGCGCCGGGGCAACAAGAGCATGACAGCGCAAGGCATCAGTGAGCACGCAATTCCTCTTGAACTCCGCGATGGTCTTGGCGCCTACAAGGCTCAGAACTCCCGAGATGAACCGGTCCTTCCCCTCCGGGCTCCGGTAAAAGTAAGTCGAGGCGTTCAAAGAGGAATCGCGGCCAATCACAACCACTCTAATCTCATCAAGATCAGGATAGTCGCTCTTCAGGTAGTTCACCAGAAATTCACGGGGCGGCAGCACAATGGATCTGATGGCCGCGCAGTCACGGCAGTCCTTGATTTGCAATCTCAGGCTTTCGGTTTCCAGGCCCGGCGCGCGCGCTAAGCCGCCGGGACGCCTGTGACCGGCGCAGGCAGTTTGCAGAAGATCCTCTTCGGTCGAGCCGCGAGGCCCCGTGATCATGTTGTCGATGAGCCGAGTCTGGCCTACGCGGGCTGCGACCAAGACCACGCATCCAGTTTCGGCCCGCTCCACCATCTCGAGCGAAGCAGGGTCGACTATCACCGCATAATCCAGTTGCACGCCCGGAACCGCGGCAAAGACCTGCCGCACCTCATCGAGAACACAAGACGTTCTCGTCTCGCCGTTCCACACGAGCTCTTGCGCCCTCCTGAGACTGCGGCTCAAAGCCCGCGCGGAGCTCCTCTCTTCAGCGCTCAAGTACGCGTTGCGTGAGCTCGCCGCCATTCCGTCCGGATCACGAACGATAGGGCAAACTGTCACCCGCACGTCCGCATTTAGGTCCGCCACCACACGGCGAATTAAGACCACCTGCTGGAAATCCTTCTGTCCAAAATAGACGGAGTCCGGCGCGACGATATTGAACAGCTTGAGGACAACTGTTGCGACGCCGCGAAAGTGACCTGGTCGCGAAGCGCCCTCCCACACCGTCCCGGCGCGGCCCAGATCAATAGAAGTGACGAAGCCGGGTGGATAGATCTCGGCCGCGTCAGGAGCAAACACAGCGTCTACATTGAAGGGCCGCAGCAAGTCAAGATCGCTTTTCCGATTCCGAGGATACCGGCTGAAGTCTTCTTCCGGGCTGAATTGGGCGGGATTCACGAAGATGGATACAACGGTCGCGTCGCACTGGCTCTTGGATCGGCGGACGAGGCTTAAATGCCCTTCATGCAACGCTCCCATGGTGGGTACTAGACCCAAAGTTTTTCCTGCGCCGCGATTACGGCGGGAGAAGACCCTCATAGCCTCGACCGATTCAATAAGTTGCATAAGGGAAATCGTGTGAGCGCATGCCCCTAATGCTTGCCGTGCAATGGGAGCGGAGAACCCTCAAATTGCTCCCGCACCTCCGCCGGCCAGTGATAGGACTCAGCTTCGCCGGGAAAACGCCCTTCCAGCACATCAGAGCGATAATGGACTAGCGCCTGGCGTGCGATCTCAGCGCAACAGGCATAGGAGCGGACGAACTTGGGGCGGGGCTCCGGAGTGAGCCCAAGCAAGTCATGGATAACCAGAATCTGGCCGTCGCACTCCGGGCCGGCGCCGATGCCAATCGAAGGAATGCGCAGTCTTCGGGTAATCAAAGCAGCCAACTCGCGAGGGATGCCTTCGAGCACTACCGCGAACGCGCCGGCGTCCTCAACCGCCTGAGCATCCGCCAGAATCTCCGAAGCAGACTCAAACGTTCTCCCCTGCACCCGGTGTCCGCCCATTGCATGGATGGATTGGGGCGTCAAGCCCACGTGGCCCATCACGGGAATTTCGGAGTCAACCAGGCGGCGAATCAGCGCCGCCCGTTTCCGGCCACCTTCCAACTTCACGCCTTCGGCGCCGCCTTCCTTCAGATACCGGATGCCCGTGGCGACAGCCTTGTTCTGGCTCACATGAAAGGCGCCGAAAGGAAAGTCTGCTACAAGCAATGCCCGCCGCGTTCCACGGCGGACCGCGCGCACGTGGTGAAGCATTTCACCGACCGTGACGGGCAAGGTAGACGCGTATCCGAGCACAACTTGGGCAAGGGAATCGCCCACTAGAACAACGTCAATACCGGCTTCATCGACGAGCCGGGCGGTAGGAAAATCGTAAGCGGTAAGGCAGGTGATTTTTTCGCCCCGCAGCTTGCGCTGCAGGATAAGCGGAACAGTGATCTTGCTCACGGCCTCTTGAACAGGGTCCATGGCGGTCCTCCACAACTTATTTGGATATACGGGACGCCCCGAACGCAATTCACCGGGCCGTCTCAGTCTGCTGGAGCAGATCCAAGCGGCAGAAAATATTGCGTTCCCTTCACCGGTTGGCTCAACCTCTGGAGCAGCTCCTCAAAATCACGCCCGTGCTCAACGAAGTCAATCCCAGAAGTTTGCACCACTAACAGGTCCGTCTCGTGGTAATGAAAGAAGAAGTGGTCGTAAGCTTCAACCACGGCCTCGAGATATTCGCCCGAGATTTGCTGCTCCGCGGGGTCGCGCTTGCGCGCAATGCGTTCCCGCAGTGTTTCCGGTTTCGCTTGTAAGTATATCACCAGGTCGGGTATGGGCGCCTGTTCCGCAAAAAGGCCGTAGTAGTGCTCATAGAGCTCAAGCTCCTCATCCTCTAGGTTCAAGTAGGCGAAAATTTTGTCCTTGGCGAAGAGATAATCGCTCACGATCATGCGGTTTGCCGTGCCGCTGAAGTCCAGATTCTGCCATTGCTTGAACCGCGCCCAGAGAAAATACAGCTGCGTCTGGAATGATGTGCCTGCTTTGCCCTCGTAAAAACGCTCAAGGAACGGGTTATCCTCGACGTCGCACAGCCGGACCGCCCCCAGCCGTTCAGCCACAAGGTCAGCCAGGGTGGTTTTGCCCACGCGCAGCGGCCCTTCGATGGCGATGAATCGCAGCGGCTCGTGGAAGGGGATCGCGGCGGTCATGGGCGTGATTCGGAGCGCAGCTTGATCACCTGGCTCCGGTCTTGCGTATGATGCAGAAGTTCCCGAGCGGTGAGATCCAGACCGGGATGGCGGGCGCTGGGTGCTAGTTCAGTGAGCGGTAGCAGCACAAAGCGCCGTTCCGCCAGCCGTTCGTGCGGAACAATAAGCTCTCGTGATCGAATGACCACATTCTCATACAGCAAGATGTCAACGTCAATCGGTCGTGGTCCTTTAGGCACTCCCGACCGGCGCCCGGCGGCCCGCTCCACCGCCTGGCATTCTCGCAGCAACTGCCTAGGCATGAGATCCGTCTCGACTTCAGCCACGCAGTTCAAAAACCATGCCTGGGGAAGGAAATCGACAGGTTGGGTCCTATAGTAAGAAGAGGTGCGCCTCACCCGAGCCCCTGCCGCAGTCAGTCCGTCGAGAGCCTGCCTTAGCCGGGCGAACCGGTCGCCGAGGTTGGAACCGAGAGAGAGGTAAGCGCGCTTCATGACGGGTCGGAGAGCGCCGGAAGGATAGGCGTCACGTTTCGCGGAAGCGGGAACTTCAAGTGCCGGTATGCCGGCTCATTTGCTCGGCGGCCACTCTTGGTACGGCTGACGAAGCCTTGCTGAAGCAGAAAGGGCTCGACCATATCGACGAGCGTCTCCACTTCCTCATTCAACGTGGCGGAGAGCGCCTCCACGCCAACGGGTCCGCCGTGGTAGAGCTTGATGATAGCCAACAGAAAGCTGCGATCGAGATCGTCCAAGCCCTGATCGTCCACGCCCTCAAGCCGCATGGCCGCAAGAGCGGTCTCAGCGGTAATGTCCCCAGCCGCTTTAACCTCGGCGTAATCTCGCACCCGGCGCAGCAAGCGGTTGGCGATGCGGGGCGTGCCCCGCGCGCGACAGGCTACGTCGCGCGCAGCCTCAGGACCGATTCGAGCTTCGAGGATGCGGGCTGAGCGCAGGATAATCCTGATGAGCTCCTCCACACTGTAGAAGTCGAGATGGTAAAAGAGACCGAAACGATTTCGCAGCGGCGCGGAGAGACTGCCAGCGCGCGTCGTGGCCCCCGCCAGAGTGAACTTCTTCAAAGGTACGTTGATGGTCTTGGCGAACATACCTTTGTCCACGACGAAATCGACCTTAAAGTCCTCCATCGCCGGGTAGAGGAACTCCTCAATGTTGGCCGGAAGCCGGTGAATCTCATCAATAAAGAGCACGTCCCGCTCTCCGAGATTGGTGAGAATCCCCATTAGGTCGCCAGTACGTTCCAGCGCCGGCCCGGAAGTGACGGTGATCTTCGCCTCCATGGCATGCGCGATGATGTATGCAAGGGTTGTTTTACCCAGACCCGGCGGGCCGAAGAACAGGATGTGTTCAAGCGCCTCACCGCGCTTCTTGGCGGCCTGCAGGGCGATCGAAAGCTTCTCCACCACCTTCTGTTGACCGATGTATTCCTCAAGCGTAGGTGGCCGGAGCGTGCGGCTAAAATTGTCTTCGTCTGTGGATATCAACTCCGGCGAGACGAGTCGTTGCCTGGGCATTTCTTACTCCGGTGAGCGTGAGGGATTCTCTCGCATTGTAACAGCATTCCCGGCGGCGGAAACCACTAACCCAACTTACGGGCCAGGGCCACGTCAAAGTTCTCGAAGCGTAACAACCGAAAGGAGCCCGCTTAACCGTTTAGGAGCGCCCACTGCCCATCGACGCGGTTCGGGACTACTCCATTCTAGCTACACGGAATTCTTATGAGTAACATCTCGAATTATTATTTGACAATGCGGGGGTTCATGGTGAAGCATGAAGAGCGTGTCCCGTTGGGCTGCCTCAGATACCGCGGTTGAGCGGGGTTCTGGGAGTTGATCAGCAGCCGGCCTGTTGTTCGCGTTCAGAACGTTCTTCTGGCAAGACCTGGCAACGCAAGGGAACAAAACTCGGCGCGAAATGTTCACCAAGCAACCTCCTCCTTGGCAGGCAAGGCGGCCGGGTAAAGCGGGCCTTCCGGCTGCGATTCTCGCCCAAGCCTATTGATATTGATATTCATATTGATCAAGACCGCGGGAAAACCTCGGCGCACGGCAAGTTCCGAACGCAGGGTGACAAGATGAGTTCCAGAAATACTACAAAAGCTATCAGCGCCTCTATCGCGGCACTCGTAGCGATGGCGTTGCTCTTCCTTCAGAGCAAGGCGCTGGCTGGCAAAAGCACGGCGAATCGTTTGGAGCTGAGGAGGGCCCGCTCATGAGCGTTCGGCTATCTATTGTGGTTACGGGGCTTGTCTGCATCATAGCGAGCCCGCTTGCTCAGCCGGTCAGGGCGCAGCAGGCGCTAGGACAAGAGAACCAAAAGAACATGGTCCTTCTTGCCCACAACGACCTTGGCGGTCACGGCGATGGCGGCGAGGGAATGGCGATCCAGCGGCGGCCCGACGGCCGGCGCATCCTATACATCGCCCACGCGGGGGACCAGACTTGCCTGAGCGTTGTTGATGTCACCCATCCTGCTCATCCCGAGTTGCTCAACCAGCTTCCGTCTCCCCATCCGGGTGTCACGAAATGTAATTCACTCAGCCTTTCTGGAAACGTGCTTGCGGTAGCGGACCAAACTGAAAAGTGGGGTGAAAAACCGGCGGGCATGTGGGTGCTCGATGTTTCGGATCTAGGGCGCGTCGAGAAGGCCAGAAAACTGCAAGATCTTGCACTCTCGTTCTTCGATACCTCTGGGCCGCACTCGAAGGGCGTCCATTCGTTATGGTACGTAGACGGCCAATTCGCGCACCTCTCCACCGGAGCACGGAATTCTAACCCAACCTATCCGACTGATGACCAGTTCTACATGGTGGTGGATCTTCGCGATCCTCGTCAGCCGCGTGAGGTCGGCCGCTGGTGGCTTCCCGGAACGCAGGTTGGAGATGCTTGTCTTCCTGGCTGTCTGCCGCCGCGCCCTCCCCTCGATAAGCTAACAGACTCAGGTTATCGCCCGCACAACGTGGAGGTGTTTCCCGATCGGCCAGATCGAGCTTATATGGGGTACATCGATGGAGGACAAATTATCCTGGATATATCGGGTCTTGCTGCTGTTCGCGCCGGACGCGCGAAGAGCTTTTCCCCCAAACTTGTGAGCCGTCTCACATTCTATCCCCCATTCTCGGTGTTCACGCACACCGTTCAACCCATATTCAGTCGTGGCCTGGCTGTAGTAACGAATCAAGCCAGCGTGGATCACTGCGCGGACGCCCCCCAGCTCGTCTGGCTGGTGGACATCCGAGCGGAGACGCACCCAGTCATTGTCGGAACGGCTCCAATTCCCGAAAACGTTAAAGATCTCTGCCGCAAAGGCCGCTTCGGCCCCCATAATGTGCAGCTCAATTTCCCTAGCTCTACTGCCGCGCAGTTGAAGAATACGTTCGTCGTGGCTTGGTTCGATGGGGGAGTGCGGGCCTACCGCTTGATTGACACAGGGTACCGAAATGCGCCTCCGCGTATCAAAGAGATCGGGTACTACATCCCCCCTGCGCCCCGGGGCGGCGCCAGCCCCACCATCCAGATGAATGACGAAATCGTCGATGAACATGGGCTGATTTACGCCGTCGACCACATCAGCGGCGGGCTTTATATCGTGAAGTACACGGGACCGCAGCCGCTCAACTGATTGTTGGCAGTGGCAAGAACTTTACGTTCAGCAGGCAAATGAGCCCTATGGCGTGGTTTTCCATGGCTTCGGTGCGGTGATCGACCTGGTGTTTTCGCCAATGATCGTTTTGCGGCTGCCGGCGAAGTACAGTTGCGATGTTCAAGCAATATTCCGATGGTCTCGAAGCGATGACGCAAGCGGGTGTTGGGCCTGCTGATCCGTTGCGGGCACCGCTTCGAGAAGCGCGCGAGCGTCACAAGACCGCTATTTCGCCTTTCTTAGCAAGGGCTCGCCGCCGGTTGCCCGGACCGGACACCGTCTTCGCCGGCGGGCAGGAGAGGTCTCCTCTCGGCGCGCTGTCATGGTTTACGCGGGTGTTCAATGTAACCGGATCGCCGGCAATCACCGTAGCCTGCGGATTCTCAACCAGGGGATTGCCCATCGGCCTGCAGTTCGCGGGGCCCGCGCGGGATGAGGCGCTGGTCCTTCGCGCGGCGTTTGCCTATAAGCAGGCTACAGATTGGCGCCGAAACCGCCCCAATGTTGGCGTGGGAATAACGGCGCCCCCGGCGGCAGGCAATCCAGGTTGAGGCCAGGTTGAGGCCGAAAGCTGCCAGGCGCTGCTTTGCAGAACCGTCGAGACCGCGCTGCAGTGGCGAGCCGTGGAAGTTGGGCTACGATCGCCGGTTTAGTCGAGCGTCGCTTGATACAGATTCATCTCCTTGAAGTTGGGTGAGGCGACGATGATAGGCATCTTCAAACGCTTTCAAGGCTGCGTCGTCAAAAAGGACGAAGTATATCCGTTGCAAACAGGTGCGGGACCTCAGATAGTCGAAGACTGCCTCAATCATGATTCGGGCGCAGTCATCCACGGGAAGGCCCCCTGCGCCGGTCCCGATGGCTGGAAAGGCGATACTTTGGAATCCCTTCTCCTCAGCCCGTTCGAGGCTGTTGCGCACGGAGACGCCGAGAGATTCCGGCGTGGCGCCTCCACCCAGCCTCATGCTGGCGGCGTGAACGACATAGAGCGCCCGGAGATTGCCGCCAGTCGTCACGACCGCGTCTCCCATCGCGACAGGAGCGAGGCGATCGCATTCCTCTTGAATGCGCGAGCCGCCTTTGCGCCTGATGGCTCCGGCGACTCCGGATCCCAACATCAGATCCGTGTTGGCGGCGTTGACGAGGGCGTCCACAGCCATCTCCGTAATGTCGCCCTTCAGGATATGGATTTTGGTTGGCATCAACCGCTTGCCGCAAAAGCGCTCCGAGGTATCATTCTAGGTACAGCTCGGAATCGAGGGTTCTTAGCCGAAAACCCGAGTACAAGCCGCTATCTTCTCCTCTGCTGAGCCGCGGTGCGGCAACCAAAAATGAAGTCCTGGAGGAGCTTCAGATGTTCGGGACGGTCGACCAGCTCTTCGGGATGCCATTGCACCGCGAGGAGATAGGAGCCAGCTTCCCCTCCCTCCACCGCCTCAACCAGCCCATCCTCCGAATACGCGCTTATCTTCAATCCATGCCCAACGCGGCGGAGGCCCTGGTGATGAAGACTGTTGACGCGGAGACTTCCTTGAACAATTTTCCCAAGGCGGGATTCTCCGTCCGTTATTGTGACGCGGTGCGTCAACTCTGAACGGTCGTTGGGCTGCCGGTGCTCAATCTCAGATTCGAGCGACGCATCCGCCTTCAGGTCCTGATATAGGGCGCCCCCAAATTTCACATTGACCACCTGAATGCCGCGGCAGATCCCCAAGACTGGCAGGCGGCGTTGCAGAGCCCGATCGAGGCTGGCGAACTCAAACTCATCTCTCGCTCGATTCGAGTGCACATTTTCGTGTTTTCGCTTTTCACCATAAAAGGCAGGATCGATGTCTTCGCCGCCGGCAAACACAATTCCATCAAAGTCCTCGACACGGAAACCCTGCGAATCAGCAACCGTCACTAGAGATAACTCCTCAGGTTTGGCGCCGGCTGCAACCAGGGCGCGAAAGTAAGGCGACTGTTCACCCCGGGCCTTCTCTTTATCCGAAACTGAGATGGCAATTTTCATGTGCTTTCTTACTCAGTCCGGCAAAAGCAAATTCACGGTAGTGTCCCATGCCGGGATTCTAACTTTTAGAATGGGCCTCCGCCAGCTTGGGTAACTGGCCGAACTAGTCGGTTTATTAGGCGTTATTTCTTGTCGCCTAGGCTCGCACGGACCCGCTCAGAAAGGAAGCTCAGGCCCGTGAAGCCGACGCTTAACGCCCCACATGCAGCGCCAAAATAGGCGAGCGCATCAACTTGATGATTTGTGAGGCCAAATCGTCCCGGTCCTGCATACGTGTAATAACCCGCCAGCCCCAAAGCCACCAGTCCGATCCCCTCCACGATTCTGGCGATACCGTCGAGCCCCGCCACGGCAAGCAGCGCGCGGAACAAAAGACCCGGCCCCAGCAGGAGCGCCAGGAGGACCGGCGCCAATAGCTTGGACATAGCAGAGATCATAGCGAAAATCAGCGGCGCCATGATCACCA
>JBOGJT010000112.1:0-24078 GCA_050745065.1 Terriglobia bacterium | reverse complement strand
CTACGCCCTCACCCGTTGGGCGCAGCAAGCAGCGCCCCTACGGTGAACGTTGTAAGCCATTTGTTTTCAGAGTTACCTTTCCCCATTTTCATAGCAGTAGTCATCGCAGCTATCTGGAATTTTTCATCTACCTGCTAAAATTGCAACTGCATGCGTGGCTTTTCCTATGGCGAACCCCGGCTTCCCGCACCTTTCACATCGCCGCCTTCTGGGCGCTCTTCTGCTTCTTGCGGCGATCCTCCTCCTATTGCTGATCCTGGCGCTTCACCGGATGCCAGGAAACCACGCCGTGCTGAACCGCCGCTTGTTGCCCTGGTCGGCCCAACAGCATCTGGCAAGTCCGAGCTGGCTCTCTACCTTGCTGAGTGCCTGAACGGCGAGATCATCAATTACGATTCTGTTCAGGTGTATCGCGGGCTGGATATCGGCTCAGGCAAGGTCGGACCTGTAGGGAGACGGCGGGCCGCGCACCATCTGCTCGACGTGGTCGAGCCGGGCGAAGTGTTTACGGCGGGGCAGTACCGGCGCATGGCGCTGACCGTCCTTGCGGATGTGCGGCAGCGGGGAATGCTTCCGATCTTCGCCGGAGGTACAGGCCTCTACCTGCGGGCGCTGCTCGACGGTCTCTTTGACGGACCCACACGGTCGGGTGATTTGCGCGCCCGTCTCCACCGGATGGCGGGACGCCGCGGACCCGAGGCTTTGCACCGAGTGCTGAGGCGCCTCGATTCGAAGGCGGCGCACCGCATTCACCCGAACGACACCCAAAAGGTTATCCGCGCCGTCGAAGTGTGCTTGCTCGCGAGGCAGCCGGTCTCCGCACTTTACGCGCGCGGGCGCGAGCGCCTGCAAGGATTCAAGGTGTTTAAGGCCGGACTCAACCCGCGCCGGCCGGAGCTTTGCGAGCGCATTGACCGGCGCGTGGAGTTTATGTTTGCATCGGGTCTCATCGAGGAAACCCGCGCCGCTCTCGTGCGCCACGCAGAGCGGCTGCGCATAGAACCCGGCGCGCTCCGTGCGCTCGGCTACCGCCAGGCTTGCGCCGTATTAGAGGATCAGTTGGACCCGGCGGGTGCGATCCGGGCGACGCAGGCCGCGACGCGCCAGTATGCCAAACGGCAAATGACGTGGTTCAGGCGCGAATCGGATGTAACATGGTTTGAGGGCTTCGGCGATGACCCGAAGGTTCAGTCTCGGGTGTTTTCCTGGTTGACCCAGGTTTTTGCCGCCGAATGATCCTGGTAGAGGCAAGACAAAGGAAATCCAAGGCGCCTTTTAACGGCACGACCCAATTTTGAAAAAGCGGCCGTGCCCTCCTGACTGCCGAACCGAATTTCATGAATAATCCGGGCTTAGTGCAACACTGTTCACTTAGCGGATTTTTCGCCGCGTGCGGAGGTTTCGGCCACATGTCATTCTGAGCCCTTCGCTCGTCATTCTGAGCCGATTCGCTCCTCTTCGAATCGCTCTGAGCGAAGCGAAGAGGCTCACGGTAAACTCCGCGAAGAATCTGCTTTTCCCGTTTGATTTCGATGCAGATTCTTCGCTGCGCTCAGAATGACAGGCGCTTACTTCTTTCGCACAATGGCTAGACGCTGCCTAAGTGAGCAGTGTTGGGCTACGCGAACCGTGTTGGTATTCACCGCAGTTTGTTGCACCCTACGCTCCCGTAGCGGGAAAGGTCTCATCCATGAGCGGTCTGGCAAACGAAAAGAAAGACCTGTCCGAAAGAGCTCCTCAGAATATTCAAGAAGGTTTTCTCAACAACGCACGTCGTGAGAGAATCCTGGTAACGCTGTATCTTCTCAGTGGAGTCAAGCTCAGCGGCCGCATTCGCAGTTTTGATAAGTTCTCCTTGATCCTGGAAAACAATCACCAGGAGCAATTGATCTTCAAGCACGCGATCTCAACGGTGATCGCGAACCGGGTTCCCGCGGCGCATCCCGCGGCGCCGCCGGCCGAGGAGGATCAAAATTCCCAGGGGTGAAAAGGTTTTTCTGGTGGCGTGGTCACGCAGCCATGCAAGGCCGCGTCCGGGCTTTGCCGCTGCCCCTTCGGGCGAAGACGCCATCGCGGAACTTTCCGACCTTTCGGCCACCGCCGGAGCGCAAGTGGTGGGGTTTACCTGCCAGCGCACTCCTGAGCCTGACCCAGCCACGCTCGTCGGGCGCGGCAAAGTAGAGCAGGTTCGCGCCTGGGCGGAGCAGCTTGGCGCAGGCTGCGCGGTATTCGACCACGATCTCACGCCCACCCAACTGCGCAACCTCGAAGCTGCGCTCGGGTTGAAGGTGATCGATCGCACGCAGCTGATCCTCGATATCTTTGCCCAGCGCGCCCGCACCCGTGAGGGAAAGCTGCAAGTGGAACTCGCGCAGTTGAGTTACTTACTCCCCCGGCTCGCCGGCCAGGGCACACGGCTGTCGCGGCTGGGAGGCGGCATTGGCACCCGCGGCCCCGGCGAGCAGAAACTCGAGTTCGACCGCC
This sequence comes from Terriglobia bacterium, assembly GCA_050745065.1. Classification (GTDB taxonomy): domain Bacteria; phylum Acidobacteriota; class Terriglobia; order UBA7540; family UBA7540; genus RH2-MAG17b. The sequence goes on along the minus strand of JBOGJT010000112.1, from coordinate 21,594 downwards.
GCCGCGTCCGCGCGCGCATCCAGAAGCTTAAGGATGCCCTTGACCGTGTCAGGGCGCAGCGCTCCCTACATCGTGATTATCGCCGCCAGCGGAATTTCCTCGGCGTCGCGCTGGTGGGATACACCAACGCCGGTAAATCAACCCTCTTCAACGCCCTCACCGGGTCGAGCATCCTTGAGTCTCCCCGTCTCTTCGCCACGCTCGACCCCACGGTGCGCTCGCTGGCGCTGCCCTCCCGCCGCAGCGCGCTCCTGTCCGATACGGTCGGCTTCATCCGCGATCTTCCGGCTCACCTGGTGGCTTCGTTTCGCGCAACGCTCGAGGAACTCGATAGCGCCGATTTGCTTCTGCACGTCATTGACGCATCCCACCCGGACTGGCCGGGGCGCCGCGACTCGGTTGAAACGCTGCTCGAAACCATGGGCCTTGCTTCTGTCTCTCGCGTGCGGGTGTGGAATAAAATCGATCAGATGCCGGAAACTGGGTTGCGCCGCATCCCGGCAGGACCGATGGACGCGGCCGTCTCGGCGCAAACACACGCCGGCATTCCCGGCCTCCTTCTCTGCATCGATCGGGCGCTCCCCGGCGAACCGGTGGTGGAAGCCGAATTCGACCTCTCGTCTACCGATGGAGACACCCTGGCGCGCCTGTACCGCGTCGGCAGGGTGACCTCGACGCATTTTTCCGGGCAACGCGTCCTAGTCCGCGCACAGGTGCCCGAATCCGTTAAAATTCAACTCAAAAGCCACTATACCCGGCCCACGCGCGAGCCTTGACGACGCGTTTCCCTTGTTTTCCGCCCCTGTCACCGCTGTGGAAAAAAATGTGGAAAACCCCGGATGGCTTCACGGCGCCGCCATGAGTAGCCCTTTTAACATTTCCGGAAATAACTCCAAAGTAACGGCGCTTAGCCATGATCTATCAATCATTTAAGGCGCCTCACGGGTTGCATCTATGGATAACCCTGTCCGGCGGCGCGAGTTGGAATGCCTCCGGCCAAGCTAGAGTTTTGCACAAAACGTGAGGCACGTCTTGCCCGTTCGCCGGACCCTTCACCCCCTTCAAGCCCCCATGAAATCAGGTGGTCAAGAGGCGACGCTACTTATCTAGCCTACATCTGGCACGGGGTATCGGGGGAGCTAATGGGCGGTTCCGGCAACGCCGGGTTCTACCTCTCGCGGCGGCCGCCCGCGAGAGTGAAACCGGCCGGTGAGGGCTGAGACGCAATCCGTCAGAAGCAGTGAAAAGATTCGAATCTGCCATGCTGATCCCGTCGCTCGTCATTCTGAGCTAGCGAAGAATCTCCGGACTATGCTCAGGATAGATTCCGTGAAGCATCTGCGTTTTGTTGGAAATTAAACGGCAAGGTTCCTCGCTTTGGCCGGAATGACATCGTCGGCCGATTTGTTCACGTCTTCTCAGGCATTGCCGGGAGACAGCGTTCGTTGACGCCTTCGGCGCGGATATGCTATAACTCCGGCTTCGGATGTCAGCGGAATTTCTCTCCTGAGCGGTCATCACTGCATCGTGTATCGTGAATTCAATGGGCGGCATTTCGGACGGTTCCGAGACGCTGCCGGAGGCCAAATTCAATGGATTACCATGTACTGGACATTGTCCTGGGCGCGGGCGCCAGCGTTTTTTTTCTGGCGCAATGGCTCACTCGGGAGCACGAAAAAAGGACGTTCGCCTTTTCAGGTGTTCGAGCGCCTGACGAAATCGCCGCCCGAGAACGGCTGCCGCCGCCGGGCGCAGCCCGCGGCCGCGCGCGAAGAGGGATTTCGAAAATTGCCGGGATGTGTGCGGCAGGCGTGGCCTTGATGTTCGCCGGCGGCGTCACGGCGTGGGCTAAGCCTGCGGAAGCGGCGGGAGGCGAAGCGAGTTTACAACTGCCGGACTTCACGAAAGTCCAGTTCCTAGGAATAGACGGTCACAGGCTTCTGTTATTCGGGATTCTGTTTTGCTTCTTCGGACTGGCCTTCGGCCTCACGATTTACAGCCGCCTGCAGAAGCTGCCCGCCCACGAATCGATGAAGGAAGTCTCCCAGTTAATCTGGGAAACGTGCAAGACGTATCTGGTGAACCAGGGTAAGTTTCTATTTCTTCTCTGGATTTTCATCGCCATCATCATCCTGGTCTACTTTGGCGTGCTGCTGAGGTTTGACGCTCTGCGCGTGATCGTGATTCTGGCCTTCAGCGTGTTCGGCATCTGCGGCAGTTACGGCGTGGCGTGGTTCGGAATCCGAGTGAACACGTTTGCCAACTCGCGCACGGCTTTTGCCAGCCTTCGCGGCAAGCCGTTTCCGCTTTATGAGATTCCCATCCGGGCGGGGATGAGTATTGGCATGATGCTGATCAGCGTTGAGCTGCTGATGATGCTCATCATCCTGCTGTTTATTCCGGGGTCTTATGCCGGGCCATGCTTCATCGGATTCGCCATCGGCGAGTCGCTGGGCGCGGCGGCGCTCCGTATTGCGGGCGGTATCTTCACCAAGATCGCCGACATCGGCGCCGACCTGATGAAGATCGTTTTCAAGATCAAGGAAGACGACGCAAGGAACCCCGGCGCCATCGCCGACTGCACGGGCGACAACGCGGGCGATTCGGTGGGACCGAGTGCCGACGGGTTTGAGACCTATGGCGTGACGGGCGTTGCCTTAATCGCGTTCATCCTGCTGGGTGTGAAGAGCCCGGTCATTCAGGTGCAGTTGCTCGTGTGGATCTTCGTGATCCGCGTGGCCATGCTGGTGGCGGCGGCGGCAGCCTACTACGTGAACGGGCTGATTGCCAAAGCCCTCTATTCCGACGCTAGCGAGATGAATTTTGAAGCGCCATTGACCTCACTCGTCTGGATCACTTCGTTTGCCTCTATCGGGCTTACGTTTCTCTCCTCGTGGTTTATCGTTCCCGACCTCGGCGGCGACCCTTCGCTGTGGTGGAAGCTCTCCGTCATCGTCTCCTGCGGAACGCTGGCCGGCGCCATCATTCCGGAGTTGGTGAAGGTGTTCACTTCCACCGAATCGCGCCACGTCAAGGAAGTCGTGGTTTCCGCCAAGGAGGGCGGCGCTTCGCTTGATATTCTCTCCGGCTTTGTGGCGGGTAACTTCTCCAGCTATTACCTGGGGCTCGTCATGGTGCTGCTGATGGCAGTTGGCTCGTGGGTCAGCGCCAGGGGTCTCGAAAACATCATGCTCGCCGCGCCCGTGTTCGCCTTCGGCCTCGTGGCCTTTGGCTTTCTCGGCATGGGCCCGGTCACGATCGCCGTCGATTCTTACGGACCGGTCACGGACAACGCGCAATCGATCTATGAGCTCTCGCTGATCGAGCAAGAGCCCGGCGTCCCCGCCGAAATTAAGAGAGATTACAACGTCAACGTGGATTTTGACCGGGCGAAGGAAATGCTCGAAGCCAACGACGGCGCCGGCAATACGTTCAAGGCTACGGCCAAGCCGGTGTTGATTGGCACCGCCGTGGTCGGCGCCACCACCATGATCTTTTCCATCATCATGGCGCTCACCATCGGCCTTACGCAGAACGTGAATAAGCTGTCTTTGCTGCACGCGCCGTTTGTGCTGGGACTGGTCACCGGCGGCGCCATCATTTACTGGTTCACCGGCGCCTCGGCGCAGGCCGTCACCACCGGAGCGTATCGCGCGGTGGAATTCATCAAGGCCAACATCAAGCTGGAAGGCATCGAGAAAGCGTCCGTCAGCGATAGCAAGAAGGTGGTGGCCATCTGCACGCAGTACGCGCAAAAGGGCATGATTATCATCTTCATCGCGGTGTTCTTCGTCACGCTGGCCTTTGCCTTTCTTGATCCCTTCTTTTTCATCGGCTACCTGATCTCCATCGCGACCTTCGGTCTCTATCAGGCCATTTTCATGGCGAACGCCGGCGGCGCGTGGGATAACGCAACGAAGATTGTCGAGGTCGAGCTCAAGCAGAAGGGTACTCCGCTGCACGATGCCACCGTCGTTGGCGACATCGTGGGCGACCCCTTCAAAGACACTTCTTCCGTGGCGTTGAACCCGATTATTAAGTTCACGACGCTCTTCGGATTGCTCGCCGTCGAGCTTGCGGTGAGGCTCACCGCTCAGACTGGCGGCGTCTTGACGCACATTCTGGCGGTGATCTTCTTCGCCATATCGTTCTACTTCGTGTATCAATCGTTTTACGGGATGCGAATCCAGAAGACGATCAACGAGGAAGTGCCGGAGCCCGCATCCGCCGGCAAGACGGCGCTCGGCGCGGACTGATGCGTGTGGCGGGGAACGAGCGCCGGGGAACCGCTGATAACGGCCGGGTTGATCCGCTCCTGCTGCCGCGGTCCTGAGCGGTGCGATATCCGGGTTCGCGGCCCTACGGTTTATTTTTTGCGTTGGAACAGCTTAAGGATGTTCTGGATTGCGTTGGGAGCGGAATTCGGATTGACGAGGGGATTCACCAAGCCGTGGTTGAGGGGCTGTTTAAGGCGGAAGAGCGGCTTTTGAAGGTTGCCGCCGACGCGGAAGGGAAGGCTCAGCTCGCCGCCGGCGAATGTAGCGCCGGAAAGATTGGCGAGGATGTTGGTGAGAGGATTCACCGCCGCGGCAATTTTGGCGACGCCCTCGTAGTTGAGGCGTCCGGGAGGCGCGAGCTCGAGCGCGCCCGAGGCATCCACCGCGATTCCGTTGCCCAACATGCGCACGCTGCGAGTTGTGACGACGCCGTGTTCCAACTGCCACTCGATGTCGATTGAGGAAAAGCTGGACGGGTCCCCCGAACCCGCCTTGATTTCCGCCACGTGCGCGAGGTCGAGCAACGTCTTATCGAGGCGCAGCTCCGGCAACCGGCCGCGCCGGATCGTCAGCGTTCCACGCCCTTGCGCTCCGGCCCACGCGTTGGGCGACGGCGTGGAAACATCCGACAGAGCAAAATGGCTCTCAAGGGTCCCCGTGAGCTCACCGCGCGTCTGCGGGAACTCCGCCAAAAGCGCCGCCGCGCTGACGTTACTGACGCTCCCCTGCGCGGTGTACTTTGGGGCTGGACCAGAGACGTCCAGAACGATGCTGCCTTCGCCCTTTCCCCCATAAAAATCGAATTTCACACCGTTCAACCGCACCTGCGTGGGCAAGGTTTGCACTAAGGAAGCGACGTTTGTTGCCTCGACGTTCTCCGCGTGAAGTGTCTTCACGGTCAGCGTACCCGTAGCGCTGGCGGGAAGAATATTGCCGGGCTGCGATCCAGTAGAACTGGTGAAATCGATATTCTTAAAATTACCGGCGATCCCCTCCGCTTCAACGGTTGGAGGCCCCGCGCTGCCTGCCGGAAGCACGCTCGCGACTGTCATGCGCCCACCCTTAAGCGAAACGGCGGAGATTTCCTGGAGCGAGAACAGCGGGGGATCACCCTGAGCTGAGCGGGCAGGCGCCGTCGCGCGCGGTTCCTTCCAGGCAACGGTGCGCATACCGGCGCCGCTCGCGCCCGGTCCGCTGCTCGAAAGCGGCTGCGGCGGCCGTACCTGATAATTCCAATTCCCTCGCGCGTTCGAGAGCAGGGTTACCGTGGGCTGATCCAGCTCCAGTGAATTGATCACAATGCGATGATGCCAGAGCGCGCCCAGGTTGAGCCGTGCGTTAACCCGCTTCACCGTGAGCCAGTTGCCCGGGGGGAATGGGGCTGGGTTGGCCATTGCCAGGTTTTCAACGCGGATCGTGAGCGACGGGAAAACCGTGAGGTCCAGCCGGCTCATCGCCACCTGCCGGCCCGTCTTCTGCTCGATCATCGAGACGACGTAAGGCCGGTAACGGTCAACCTGAAACAGGCGCGGAGCGATGAGCGCAACCGCCACGACAAAGGCGATCACGATACACGCAGCAATCAAAACAACTTTGAGTTTTCTCGACATACCGCTTCTTAACCTTGGATGCGGCCCGGGACTTTCTGGGTGCGGGTATCTGCCGGCGCGCCCCGTTTGAGGCCCCCGGCTGATTTAACCCGGCTCTTGCGTCTGAGTTGCGGCTTCCGAGCTTGTCCGGAAAGACTGCTCGCTTCGTGCCGTGCGCCGTCATCGTTTTTTATACCGGGCGGAATTCCTGGATAGGTAACGCTTTCGCCCTCAACGCGGGCGAAGGGCGTGAGGGAATGCTCTTGCGTGTTCCTTCCGCTGATGATGTGCTCAACGCGCGTGCCCCGCACAAGCAGTGCGTCGGAGACGAGCGAGCGATGGCAGCGCCAGGGAACCGCCTCAGCGCACATTATAGCGGTTGGACGCACCGCGGCAAGCGCCACCAGACGCGTGAGCGCCTTTGCGAACTCGGGCCGCTGCATGTAATCGGCGAATCCCCGGAACGAGGCGTTGCGCCACGCGGTGTTCGGCGAATCGCGCCGGGCGTGACGCAAGCCGCCTAAGCCTTCAAGGTGTACATAGCGCAAGCCCGCCGCGGGTAAATCGGCGGCCATGCTTTCAAGATTGTACTGCGGATTATGCCGCGAGCGGGGAATCGTGCGGATGTCCACCAATTGCTGTATACCGTGCTCCCGCAGTAAATCCAGCAAGGCGGGCAGCTCTCGCGTGGAGTGGCCAATGGTGTAAACAATCAGCGGCGTGTTCTTGAGCTTCCGAGGCATGGCGGACTCAGGGTATACCGGCAGTGAGCCTTTAACCCCAAAACTGTTCACTTAGCGGATTTTTCGCCGCGTGCGAAGATTTTAGCCACACGTCATTTTGAGCCCTTCGCTCGTCATTCTGAGCCGATTCGCTCCTCTTGGAATCGCTCTGAGCGAAGCGAAGAGGAGCGAATCGGCTCAGAATGACAGGCGCCGACCTCCTTCGCACAACGGCAAGACGCTGCCTGAGTGAACAGTGTTGAGGTTACGGTACATCCCGGCAGCGCCGGCAAAGCCGAGCTTCGCTACTTCTGGTGCGCGCCGGGCGGAAGCTCGGGCGAACTCTTTTCTCTGATCCAACGTTCTACGCGGCCGAGCGCCTTGCGAATGTTTTCCACCGAGTTGGCAAAGGAAAAGCGCAGGTATCCCTCGCCGCCATCACCAAACGCCGTGCCGGGAAGGCACGCCACACCCGCCTCGTTCAGCAAAGCGTCCGCAAGCTCGCGCGACCTCAACCCGGTGCCTTTGATATTGGGGAAGGCATAGAAGGCGCCGCGGGGCTGGCGGCACCTGATTCCGGGGATCCGGTTCAGCCCTTCTACGATCACAGCGCGCCGCCGCCGGAATTCTGCGAGCATGAGGTCGACGCCGGACTGATCCCCTTGCAGCGCCGCAATGCCGGCGCGCTGCGTAAAGGACGCCGTGCAGGAATTTGAATTGGTCATCAGCCGGGCCACCTCCGCCGCGAGGCGCGGGTTCATGATGCCATAGCCCAAGCGCCAGCCGGTCATAGCGTAGGTTTTTGAGAAGCCGTCCAAAATGATGGTGCGGTCGCGCAGGGCGGGGAATTGCGCCGTGCTCGCGGCCGAGCCTTCGTACAACAGGCGGCTGTAAATCTCATCGGAAAAGACAGCGACATCGCGCCGGGCAAGCTCCTCCGCCAGGGTCTGGAGCTCCGCGCGGGCCATCACACCCCCCGCCGGGTTATGGGGGGAATTCAGAATCACCATGCGCGTGCGGTGCGTCAGCTTTTCGATCACGGCCGCGGCGGCTACGTCAAAATCGTTCTCCTCCCGCAGCGGGTAGGGCACGGGCCGCGCCCCGGCGAACCGGATCATCGACGGGTAAATGGGAAAGCCGGGGTCCGGATAAACCACTTCGTCGTCTGGCTCGATGAGGGCGAGGATGGCGAAAAAGTAGATGGGCTTCGCGCCGGGCGTAATCACAACTTCGGCAGGGTCAACGCGAATGCCTCGGCGCCTCCCGGCATCCTCGGCCACCGCTTCGCGCAGATCGTTCAGACCGGCGGAGGGCCCGTAATGCGTCCAGCCGTCGCGCAAGGCGCGAGCGGCGGCTTCGACGATGTGCGGCGCCGTAGGGAAGTCAGGCTCGCCAATCTCCAGGTGGATTATATCCTTGCCCTGCGTCTGCTCGAGCCGCTGCGCTCGCGCCAATACTTCAAACGCGCCTTCGGTTCCGAGTCTGGCCATGCGGCCGGCCAGAGGAAGCTCACGCCGCTCAGTGCTCATATCCGCTCCAGGGTCGATTCAGGCTTGGCAGATTGCTGAAAACCTCGCATGAGGGAGCCGCGACGACGCGGTGCCGCAAGCCCCAGTACTGTTTACTTAGCGGATTTTTCGCCGCGTGCGAAGATTTTAGCCACATGTCATTCTGAGCGGAGCGGCGAATCTGCTCTTCCCGTTTTATTTACATGCGGATTCTTCGCTCCGCTCAGAATGACAGGCACTTGCTTCCTTCGCACAATGGCAAGACAAGGAAATCTAAGGCGCCTTTTAACGGCACGGTTAAAACCGTGCCCTCCTGACTGTCGAGCCGAACTTCATGAATAATTCGGGCTAGTCCGGTAGTTTCAATAATAGTAGTGTGGTGGCGGCATACGGCCGCCGCCACGGATTTTTCACCAACGTGTCAGAATAGTTCAATCGATGAGGGCTGTCCAGGTAAGGGAAACGCCGCCGCTGATTACGTTTCCGTTTGCCGTAACAGCGTCCACCGTGCCCGCCAGGCATCGACCACGAGCCAGGCGATCACGGGAGCGTATTCGAGCAGCAAAATACTTGTGGAGTTGCGGTAGGGCTGTCCAGCGGCGTACGCAGCGACCGGCGCATAGCCCAGAACCGCTGTCACGCTCATGAGCAGCCACGGCTTGTTGGGCGTGAAGCACAAGAAAGGCATCGACCAGGTGAAATACCACGGAAAGGCGTTCGGCGAGAGGAGCAGCAGGCCCGCCATCAACACGAGGCCCGCGCGCATGAGCGGCATTCTGCTTTTGACGACATACACCACGAGACCCAGAAGCAGCACACCCGCTACAAATTCAGCCTGCTCCTTAGACACGGAGGCAAGGTGGATGAGCCGGAACAGGCTGTCGTTCCCCTCCCACTCCGCTGCGTAGTCTCCGACGCCGCGGAACAGCCCCCACCCCGCGCCGGCAAACGGCAGGTATGCCAAGACGGCAACTGCGGCGAACGCCGCCGCGTCCCGCCACCGTTTGCGCCTCAGGAGGAGCGGCAAAAAGAGCACGGCGAAAAACTTTGAGACAAATGAGAGTGCCAGCAACACGTTTGACAACAGTGGCTTATGCGCTATAATCAAGAGTACGGCAAGCATGAGCGCAAGGATCGCTAGGGAGTCGTAGTGGCCGGATAGGGAAAAGGAAATAAGCACCGCTGGACTCCAAGCGTAGATTAAGCACCGGTGAAGGGGTTCTTTCAGAAGGGCCAATATCCACAAAAGCACACCAAGCGTGGCGAAATCCAGGGCGGTGAATAGGCGCTTATAGCCTGGGACATTATGGACCCAGGAAAAGGCGAATTCGCTGAGCGGGGGATAGGCTGTGACCACCTGTGCTCCTGTGCGCAGAGGATGGTCCCGGTCCTGCAGCTTCTCCAAACCCTGTTCCGCCGGGAAGACGGTATATGGATTAATGGAGTGGCGTTGCACTCGGCCTTCCCATTGGTAGCGGTAGACGTCATTTGAGAGGGACGGCGGGGCAGTGAGCAAAACGAGCCTGAAGACCGCGGCAAACGCCACGATCATCAGCAAAGCGGCGCGGCCTAGCGGGAAGCGCTCGACGAGAAAGACACCGGCGAGATACAGCGCTCCCGCCATCAGAGCAAGGAGAACAAATCCCGGTATGTGCTGATTGAGGTTGCTCTGGCGGCCAAGATGAAGGAAAATCGTCAGCATCGCCACCGCGATCAGCAGCAGTCCAAGGGCAGCAAGCCGGCTCGGACCACGGGGCCTGCGGTCGTGGTTGGCTTTAGCGGGAATGGGATTCATTCGTTGGTTGGGGGTGGCGCGCCGGGCGCCGAACGTGGTCTCCCCGAGAGGTGATTCGCATCAACGGCGGGGCGCCGCGCCTTCGCCTTCTGAGTCTGGACCGGACACCGATTGTAAATGTATGACTTTACCATTACAGCCTGCGCTTCTGCTGAGTCCGCTCGACCCGATCGCGCATTACGCGGATGTCCTCTTCCGCAAGACGCCGTTTCAGGGTCTGTACCAGCCGAACTTTTTCGATCTGTCCATCATCATTCCCTACTTTGCCTTCCTGACGCTCCTTTCGGTTTACGGAGCGCATCGCTACTTCCTCACGTACGTTTATCTGAGGCGCCGCCACAGACGATCCAAGCCGGCAAAGACTTTCGACCAGCTTCCGCGGGTGACCGTGCAGCTCCCCATGTACAACGAGCGCTACGTGGTCGAGCGGCTGCTCCAAGCGGTCACCCAGATCGATTATCCGCGCGAGCTGCTCGATATTCAGGTGCTCGATGACTCGACGGACGAGACGGCTTACCTTTGCGCGCGTCTGGTGAGCGAATACCAGCGGGCCGGGGTACCTATCTCCTATCATCACCGTACAAATCGCGAGGGATACAAGGCCGGGGCGCTGGCCGAGGGCATGGAAAAAGCCGCGGGCGAATTCATTGCGATTTTTGACGCTGACTTCGTTCCGCCGCCGTCCGTCATTCACGAGATGCTGCCCTACTTCACGAACTCGCGAGTGGCGGTGGTGCAGGGACGCTGGACGTGGATCAACCGGCACTACTCCAATCTCACGGAAATTGAAGCCATTATGCTCGACGGTCATTTCGTGATCGAGCACGGCGCGCGCCATCTCTCGGATCGCTTTTTCAATTTCAACGGTACGGCGGGCATGTGGCGCCGCGCGGCCATCGAAGACGCAGGTGGATGGCAGCACGATACGCTCACCGAAGATACCGATCTGAGCTATCGAGCCCAACTCAAGGGCTGGAAATTCGTCTACGACCCGGACATTAAATGCCCGTCCGAGCTGCCGGTCGAAATGAACTCTTTCAAGACTCAGCAGGCGCGCTGGGCCAAGGGTTTGATTCAGACGGCGAGAAAGTTGCTGCCCGTCATCTGGCGGAGCGACCAGCCGCTGTATATCAAAATCGAGGCCACGCTGCACCTCACGGCCAACATTTCCTACCCCCTGATGGTGCTGTTCTCCCTCATTTTGTTCCCCGCGCTCATTGTGCGCTTTTACATGGGCTGGTTCCAGATGCTCTACCTGGACTTGCCGCTCTTCATCGCCTCCACCTGCTCCGTGGGCAGCTTCTACATGGTGGCGCAGCGCGACCTCTATCCGCGCGGCTGGCTGAGCCGCTTGAAGTATATTCCTTTCCTGATGGCGGCAGGGATTGGCCTCTCGATTGTCAACGCTAAGGCCGTGATGGAAGCGCTGTTCGACGTGAAATCAGAGTTCGTCCGCACGCCGAAGTTTTGCGTGGAAGGCCGCGCAGGCGCGTGGGAGCAAAAGAAGTACAAGAAGCGCGGCGGATGGATTCCCTACGTTGAGGTCGGGCTGGCTGGCTACTTTTTGTATACGACGGCCTACGCGATGAGCACTCAAAATTACCTGACGGTGCCCTTCCTCCTTCTCTTCTTTATCGGATATGCCTATATGGGGACAATGTCGCTTTTCCAAACGCCCCTGCGGCGGCTGTGGAACACGCTGCCTTCCCGGCTCCGGGAGCAGAAAGTGGCCGCGGAGGCGGAGACGGTTGGTCCGTGATCGCACTCAGGGCACGATAATCCCGCCAAAAAGCCATATGCGGAAAGCAATTATTGGAACGCTGCCGACGAGCGCGCGGTTATCCGCTTTGCAGGCCGATGATGTGAACGAATCTATGAGTCAGCGCGGTGGACCTATTTACTTGGAGACGCCGCGTTCAGATGTGCGGACAAAGTCCATGAGCGCGCGCACGTGAGGGGATTTAAACCCGCGCTTTTCCATCGCCTCAAGCGCCTGGGTGGTGTTTAGCTTTGAACGGCAGAGCAGGCGAAAGGCTTTGTCAAGCTCCGCGATGTCCTCCTCCGTCAGGCCCCGCCGCTCGAGGCCGATCTTGTTCGCACCGAGCACTTCCACCGGGCGCGGCGCCGTGCTCTTCGAATAGGGAAGAATGTCCTTGTTGACCACGGTAAACGCGCCAAGAAAACTATAGGCCCCGATACGGGTGAATTGATGGATGCCGCAGAACGGGCCCACGTTCGCGTGGTCGCCGATTTCAATGTGCCCCGCGAGCGATGCGCCGTTCGACATGATGACGTGATCGCCAAGCGTGCAATCGTGCGCAACGTGAACGTAAGCCATCAGCAAACAGTGGCTGCCGATGCGCGTGGTTTTGCCGCCGTCGGCGGTACCGCGGTGGACGGTGACAAATTCGCGGAACGTATTGCCGTGGCCAATTTCAAGGCGCGTCTCCTCGCCCGCGTACTTCAGGTCTTGTGGGTCAAGCCCAATCGACGCGTAAGGGAAAAAGCGGTTCCCGTGTCCGGCGCGCATCGGTCCCTGCATCACGACGTGGGACATGACTTCGCAGCTCTCGCCCAGTTCGACGCCCTTCCCAATGACGCTGTAAGGCCCGACCGTCACCGTGCAGGCCAGGCGCGCTTCGGGATCGATAATCGCGGTGGGGTGAGCTCTCATTTCCGGTCCACGATGGCGAATAGGACGGTGGCTTCCGCCGCCAGCTTTCCTTCCACCGTGGCGCGGCCGGCCATTCTGCCGAACGTATTGCGGCGTCCGAGGAGTTCCATTTCGATCAGTAATTGATCTCCCGGCGTCACCGGCCGGCGGAACTTGGCGTTTTCAATGCCCGTAAAGTAGATGAGCTTCTTTTCTTTCTCCGGCAGGTCCCGGTAAATCAAAACGCCTGCCACCTGGGCCATCGATTCGATGATCAGCACCCCCGGCATCACTGGCGCGCCGGGGAAATGGCCTTGAAAAAACTGTTCGTTAAACGTGACGTTCTTTAATCCCGTGATGCGTTTTCCCGGTTCGATCGCCACGATCCTGTCGACCAACAAAAAAGGATACCGGTGGGGCAATATGCCGAGGATATCCCCAATCGTGTAGACGATGTTCTTTTCAGCGTCTGTGACTGCCGTCAAACTGCTCATTCGTTACCTGCTCCAACATTCGGCAAGCGGGCGTCATACTGCCCACCCGGAAGCCGCTCAAGAATTATAAGGGAAAGTGGCCAAACCTTCCAAATCGGCGCCGCGGCAAAGGGCATCGCCCGCCTGTCGGAGGTGCAAGGCCGTGATTTCTTTTTTTTAGCAAGATTATTTGGACCTGTCATTCTGAGCGCAGCGAAGAATCTGCTCTTCCAGTGGCACACAAGCAGATGCTTCGCGGAGTTTATCCTGAGCGAAATACGGAGATTCTTCGCTTCGCTCAGAATGACGGGCGAAGGGCTCAGCATGACATTTCATTTGGTTGCGGCTCTGCCGCGCTGCGTGGACGTGGCGGCATAAGGACGTCGGGGCGCTGCTACGCTCCCGGTTGCGGGGCTTGCGGCAGCCTGCCAGACCTTGACAGCGCTGTACGAAAGAGGAAAAGTTAACTTGTATGCACCATCTTCATCATCCGTTGTCCGTGGTTGGCGTTATTGCAGTCAGTGTTCTTGCGCTGTTCCTGGGGAGCCAGGTTTTCTGGCTCTGGAAGATCCGGGGTTGGAAAAATCGTTTATGCCGCGCAAAGAGGCTGCGGCTTTCGCTGGACATGATCGGAGCACTGCTGTATGCCGGCCTGATGTACTACGGTTTTTGGGGCGCTCATCATTCCCACAGCCCTACGAGCTTGACACTGAGCGAAGCGCTGCTTCATGGGCCGTTTAGCTGGTGGTTTTTCGGATCGCTGCTGGGGTTTCTTGTTTATCTGGCCGTACGCGTGCTCGGCTTGGCTTTCGATGGCGTGATCTGGCCGTTCGCGGCATGGCGCAGACATCCGGAGCTTCACCAACCCGAGCCGCAGCCTTCGCCGCAACGGGCGGCAGTGAAGGAATCCCGCCCTGCGAGTCCATCGCGTGCGGTCGCAAGCCCCGCGCGCCGCCGCTTCTTCCGGCAGACCGCCACGGCGTTAGGCTTGGTTCCTTTCGGCGCGGCAGCATACGGTATCCTGTATGGGCGTTTGAATCTGAAGGTGACGAATCCCCGTATCGCGCTTCCCAATCTTCCGGCTGCCTTTCACGGTTTTCGCATCCTCCAGCTCTCAGATTTGCACATCGGGCCGTTTATGACGGCGGGCGAGATCCGAAAAGTGGTTGAGATTTCTAACCGTGCGAAGCCCGACCTGATCGCGCTCACCGGGGATTTCGTCACTTGGGACGCCAGAACGCAATACGCGGTCGTCGACGCGCTATCCGGACTCAAGGCGCCCTACGGCGTCTGGGGGTGCCTCGGCAATCACGAGATCTGGACGCACACTGAGGATTCGATCACAGCGCTGTTTGCCGCGCGAGGATTCCGCATTCTCCGGCAGCAGAACGCGATGATCTTCAAGGGGCGGGATTTCATCAACCTGATCGGCGTGGATTACCAGACACGGCGGAGCTTTGGCCACAGCCGGGCGGGCTTTGTGCGTGAATATCTGGAAGGGGTCGACAGCCTCATGCTGGCGGGAACCACAAATATCCTCTTCAGCCATAACCCCAACACGTTTGATCGCGCGGCGGAGCTGGGCGTCGATTTGAGCCTCGCGGGGCACACGCACGGCGGCCAGGTTTCCCTGGAATTCGTCGACATCAACATCTCGCCGTCGCGCCTGATCACGCCTTACGTCGAAGGCTGGTTCCAGCGCGGGCGCGGCCAGCTCTACGTGAACCGCGGCATCGGTACCATTGGGCTGCCGATGCGCATCGGCGCGCCCCCTGAAATCACCATCTATTACCTGGAGCGGGGACCGCTGGCGCAGAAGGCGTGACGCGATCGCTATATCTCAATCTGGAACCTGTACGGAGTGTGGTCAGTCAGCGATTGGCCGCCGCCAAAGAGTCAAGCCTCGCTGGCCGATGGCGCCATGAATGGAAACGGGCAGGTGTCTATTTGAGTCTCAGATTTGAAATTTGAGATTTGAGATCTCAAGCCCTGTCTGTGCCCAGCGCGAGTACAAAGTACCGGGCGTTTGAACTTCCCACGTTACGGATCCCATGCTCCAGATTTGATGCAACGTAGGCCACGGAGCCCGGGCCGATTCGCGACGATTTTCCGGAGAGTGTCACTTCGAGCGTGCCTTCGCGAATCAAAAAGATTTCTTCGTGGGCGTGATGGTGCGGTGGATGCGGTCTCGCGCCCGGCGCAAGCTGAGTCTCATGCAGCTCGACGTGAAATCCCAAGTGTGTCTCACCGTCCAGCACCGGCCGGAATTGATTTGCGCCGTGGCCGCGAACCGGTAAATCCCGGAACGGGTAAACCTTGCCCGGCAGAACCGAGTCCGCCGCGGACGCGGCAGGCGCCGCCAGCAGCGCGGGTAGAAGCAGGCACAACTCTCTTCGTGAAACGCCCATGCGAAACCCTCCTCCTGCGGATCACATAATTATAGTGGTCCCAAACGCTGTAGCGGCCTCGGGCCACCGGTTTTCCGGCGCTCCAATCCTTCGTCAGGGCAGGCTCCGAGAGCCGCAGCAGCGAAAACCGTTACTAAATGTAATCCTCAGTCGCCGGATTCGGTGGCCGGCTCGATAGGGTGAGTCTAGCATATTCGCATTCATTTCCCTCGTTCGTTGCTGCTACAATCCCCCCATGTCTCGCATCGCGGCCATCCGCGCGCGCCAGGTTCTCGATTCGCGCGGCAACCCCACGCTCGAAGCCGACGTGTTTTTGGAAGACGGCGCGCGTGGACGCGGAGTGGTTCCTTCGGGAGCGTCCACGGGAAAGGCGGAGGCCCTCGAGCTGCGCGACCAGGATCCCGCCCGCTTTCTTGGGCGGGGCGTGCTCGAAGCGGTCGCTCACGTTGAGCAGGTGATTGCCCCCGAAGTGACAGGGATGGAGGCGCGCGATCAGGAGGCGCTCGACCACCGCCTTCTGACGCTCGACGGGACCGCCAACAAACGCCACTTGGGGGCAAACGCGCTCCTGGGGGTTTCACTGGGTGTGGCTCGCGCCGCCTCCGCCTCCGCCGGGCTGCCCCTTTACCGCTATTTGGGCGGATACCGCGCGACGGAATTGCCCGTTCCCATGGTGAATATCCTGAGCGGTGGTTTGCACGGCGGCGGAAACGTTGATTTTCAGGATTTCCTCGCGGTCCCGCTTCGGGCCCGGCGATTTTCCGATGCGCTGCAGGACGCAGCGGCGATCTTTTCGGCGATGAAAGGCGTTTTGAAATCGCGCGGCGTTTTCGCCGCCGGAGTCGCGGATGAGGGCGGCTACGCGCCGCGGCTCGACTCGAACGAGATGGGCTTTGAGCTCATGGTCGAAGCGATCGAGGAGGCGGGGCTCCAACCGGGCCGGGACGCGGCCATCGCCGTGGACGTTGCCGCCAGCCAGTTTGCGAATCGAGGGCGATACCGCCTCGCGGCTGAAGGCGTCGAGCTCGAGGCCGGCCAACTCGTCGAGCGACTAGTGAGCTGGGCCGGGCGCTACCCGATCATTTCCATCGAGGATGGGCTAGGGGAAGAGGATTGGGGCGGCTGGAGGGCGCTCACCACGCGGCTGAGCGGCCGCTGCCAACTCATCGGCGACGACCTTTTCGCCACCAACCTCGCACGGTTGACGCGCGGTATTGAAGAAGGGGTTGGCAACGCGATCCTGGTGAAGATGAATCAGGCTGGCACGCTGAGCGAAACGCTGGCGGTGGCGGATTACGCGCGCCGGTACGGGTACGCCACGGTGGTCAGCGCCCGATCGGGCGAGACCGAAGACGATTTCATGGCGGACCTCGCGGTGGCACTCGGCGCCGGACAAATCAAGGTCGGCTCCGTCACCCGCTCCGACCGGCTGGCGAAGTACAACCGGCTCTTGCGCATTGAAATGGCGCTGGGGAACCGTGCGCGGTACAGCGGCGCAGACGTTTTTCGAGATTTACCCCCAGCTAAAAGTGGTTGAGGAACGCCGGTCCCCCGCCTTGCTGTAATTCCTTCTTCTCCTCCACTGGACGAACCTTCGCCAAAGGGCTATGATTGCGATGTCAGCGGCGGAATCGCGCCGCTATTCCAGGAGAAAACTCAATCGGGTTGAGTCGGCCTGCGTGCGCTTACGCGGAGTGCCGTGGGCTTCGCGTTCCCGTCCCGGCTCAGGGAGGATTTTATGCTGTCCAAGGACTGGCGTGAGCGCAAGCCAAAATATGACGTCGTCGTGATTGGCTCGGGTTACGGGGGGGCAATCACCGCCGCGCGGATTGCGAGCGCGCCGCTCAACCCAAAGAGCTCCGTATGCATCCTGGAGCGCGGGCGGGAGTGGCAGGTGGGCGAGTTTCCCGACAGTCTGCCTAAAGCCAGCGAGCATTTCCGCTCGCCCGTCGTCAATCCCACCGGCCTTTTTGACTTTCCTCTGTTCAAAGATATCGCGGTGATTAAAGGCTGCGGCCTGGGGGGCACCTCGCTGATTAACGCAAATGTTGCGATTGTCCCTGATGACGGCGTGTTCCTGCAACCGGATTGGCCGCGCAGCGTTAACCGTCCCCTGCTTCAGCCCTATTACGACCGGGCACGGCAGATGCTCGCCTCGCGGCCTCACCCTCGCGCGCAACAGCTCCTGAAGATTCAGGCCCTCGAGCGCCGCGCCCGGGAGATTGGGCTGAAAGTCGACGCACTCGATATCAACGTGAATTTTGATATCGACGGCGAAAACGCGCACGGAGTGCCTCAAAAACCCTGCATCGACTGCGGCGATTGCCTTACGGGCTGCAACGTGGGCGCGAAGAACACTCTGGCAATGAATTACCTTCCCATGGCGCGCGCTAACGGCGTCGAAATGTTTACGCACAGCCAGGTTGATTGGATTGAGGCGCTTTCGGGCGGCGGTTGGCGCGTTCACGGCAGGCGGCATGAGCACCTGTTCCCCGAAGCGTTCACGCTGGACGCGGGTTGCGTGATCCTTGCCGGAGGCGCTCTGGGAACGCCGGAAATCTTGCTTCGCTCGGAGGTTCACGGCCTCTCACTTTCGCCCAGGGCCGGCACCCGCTTCTCCGGCAACGGTGACTTCTTCGGCTTCGCGTTTAACGGCGAGTACCGGACGAACGTATTGGGATTCGGAAACCATCCGGCGAGCGCATGGCGGGCCAACGCGCCCGGGCCGAGCATTGTGGGCGCCATTCGCTACGATGGTGATCGTCCGCTCGGCCAGCGAATCACGTTCGAGGACCTGGGATTTCCCACCGCTTACGTCAGCGCCGCCATGATTGGCCTCGGCGCCCTTGGCGGCGAGCCAACGGTGGCGGGCTTCGAATCGGAAGAAAAAGCCCGCTTAGCCAGAGACAATCCGTTCGAGCCGTATCAGGCGGATAACGCTCTGAACCACACCATGTTCTACCTGGTGATGGGCCAGGACCAGAGCAAAGGCACCATGCGCCTGCACACGGGGTTACTCGATCCCAACGGCCGCCTCGAGATCGACTGGGACGGCGCGGGCAACGAACCCCTCTTTGCCATGATGAACGAAGAGGTGCGGCGCCACGCGCGCGCCCTCGACGCGGATTTCATCCCGAATCCGTGGTGGCACTTCTTGAGCCTGCGCCGGCTCGTCACCGCGCATCCGCTGGGCGGAATGCCGTTGGGCGAGGATTACCTGCAAGGGGCGGTCGACGAGTTCGGGCGCGTTTTTACCGCGCAAGGAGGCGTGCACGAGAACCTCTTCGTGGCGGACGGCTCGCTCGTCCCCTCAGCCTTGGGTGTGAACCCGCTGCTCACCATTTCCGCGCTTTCCGAGCGGATCGCCGCGCGCTTGGTGCGCAACTTTCAGGGCGAGGCGTATCCCGCGCCGCCCGCCTCCGTGAGCGTGCATTTCATCGATCCGATCGAAACGGCGGCGGATGACGAAGCGGATCTGGAGCGCATTTTCACCCGCGTGGAAACCCTCGGCTCCGAGGTAATGGTGAATACCGGCGAGTGGTCCATCGACGTGGGGAAGGGAATCATCCGCAATGATACGGCCTGGCGGGGATTCTTCCCCAAGGGACACGTGCTCAACCACCTGTCGTCGGCGCTCAAGGAAAGTTTTCAGAAGAAATTCACGCGGACGCCGTCCGGCGTCGCGGGCGTCACCAGCGCCACGGACGGGCTGATTTTTGTGAACAACACGCTCGAAGAGGTCAGCCTCGACAAGCCTTCGGGATCGCTCGAAGAAGGTAAGTATATCCTGCTGCGCTATACCGGCGCGCCGTGGTCGGTTTTCTATGACATTTTCAAGGTGATCAACCCGGACTTGCTCATTGGCCGCGTCTACCTGGGCAGCTTTCCGCACGGCGCGCGGATGATTACGTTTCCCATGACCCGCGTTTACGCCTTGGACGAGATGACCGCTTCTGACCACGCGGCGCTTTACCAGCGCGCTTCCGCGCCCACGCCGGCGCAGCTTAACGGCCTCTGGGAGATGCGGTGCGTCTCGAATGCAGGTGACACGGGCGTGGTGGCTTATCTCATGTTCACACTCACGCCTGACGGAAGGCTTGAATCCCGCTATCGTTTTCTGGGCCTGCTCGAAGGATTGGTCGAGCCCGTCTTCGGGCAGGACCATTTCCAGCTCGACGACTTCACGCCGTTCCACGACGAGATTCGAGCGGTGTCGCCTGACTTCATGGTTGGGCGCTATACCAGCGGTCCTCGCCCGGTTTTGAGCGACCTCTTCGGGCCCGGATCGCTCGGATTGTTTCAGGTGCAGAAAACGGAGGGAGGAGCGGAGCAATTCTGTTTTGATTACACGCTGACGCGAAGCGGGAAGGGCGAAATGCCCGCGGCTGTTTTCCTCGAGCCGCTGCTTGCCATTCACCTTCCGGATGGCGTGGGGATGACGTTCGCCGAGCAGATGGAGGGTTTCTAC
Organism: Terriglobia bacterium; assembly: GCA_050745065.1. Taxonomy (GTDB): domain Bacteria; phylum Acidobacteriota; class Terriglobia; order UBA7540; family UBA7540; genus RH2-MAG17b. Next base: position 1,701 of record JBOGJT010000112.1, on the reverse strand, counting down.
TTCCCCGGTTTGATCGTCGCGGCCACACCCGGCGGCGACCAGAGCCTTGAGGCGCGCGTGGGCGCGTCAGGCAAACCCGTCAAACCCGCGGGAGGCGCCGCCTGCTCTTTTCAGGTTGAGATCACCATTCGCAACGTAAACGAGTTTCTGATCAACCCCGAACACGAGGCGGCGCTCAGCGGCACGATCCATTTCGAGGATTTCGCGGGCCGCGGTCCGGCCTCATTCGCCGTGGACGCGTCGCGCAGCACGTTTAACTATCTGCGCGTAGACCCCGCAACCGGAATCACCGGGATGCTTTACCGTCTCTATTTCGAGGATGCGCAGAAGGAAAGCTATTGTTTTGCCGCGCGCAAGGTGATGCGGCGTGACCCCGCACAGCCGTGGGCGGGGCCGCGCGAAATTCTGCACGATTACACCACGGCGTATTGCCATCTCACCCAGGAAACCTCTGGCCAGGAGCTGGGCTCGGGCGTTCTGAAGTTTAGGACGTTCCAGGATTTCTCCGCGGTTCGGAGCCTCGGGGATTTTCTCAAATCGTTTCAGGTGACAGGCACGGATAGCCTATGGATCAAAGCTCACGCGCGGCTCCGGTTCCTCGCGTTCACCAACCAATTCATCGTGCGTGAATACGAGCCTTCGAGTGTGGTGGAGGAGTTGACCGCGGATGAAGTGCGCGCGGCGGTACTGCGCGGCGCGAGCGAGCCCGACGAATACAGCACGCGCCCCACCGCCGAACTGCAAACCGTTTTGCGGGAAGCGCCCACGCTGCCGCTCGAGACGCTTTTGAACCACGGCGGCGTGACCATCGATTACGCGAACCGCCGCATCTGGCGCGATTCGTTCTGGAAAGGCTCGTTCGCCAAGGACTCACTGCTTGGGCGCGAAGAGCGCTTGCGCGACGCTCTGCTCGACGGCGTCTCCTCGGGCGCCGCCATGAATTACACCGGGGGCAGCTTCTGGAAACGCTTTAATTCCATCACGAATGGCGAGGTGGCCGGTTACGTGGTGAACTACCAGCTCAATTGCTTGCCCGGCCGTCCGGTAGTGAAGCAGGTGAAATACCCGAATGACAACCGCAAGTACTTCCGGGCCGGTGACGATGTGTTGCTCTTGAGCTATCTCAACCAACCGTATCGCAAAGTGTACGACACGATCAAGGCCGTGGACGCCAACAACTGCATCGGTGTAATGCACATTGGTGATTTTCCGAACGGTGTGGAGTTCGCCACCTTTGTGATGGCGCGCAATAACTATCCCTTCGAAAAAATGTCCGTGGCAGATCACCAGACCATATTCAACGGAGACCACGTTCACGCGCCCACGCCGGCCGAAGTCACCGGCGCGTGGGAAGGGCATCTGATCTTTCTGACGCGGCCGGACGTGAGTTTGCTGAACCAACTTAACCCGGTCGCGTTCAGGCTTAGATTCATGCCCACGCCCAACGGCGCCACCGTCCACTATCAGTTCGGAGTTTTCTCGGGCGCCGAGGCGGCGCAGTTTACGCCGGACGCGGCCGAGATGTTTGACTCTTTGCGATTTCACGATGAAATCAGAATGATTGACGGCGAGACGATGATTGGCAAGTGGGTTTCACCCACCGTTCCGGCCTGGCTGGGGCGCTTGGGGCTGGAGACGGCGCTCGCCGGTTATCTCGAGCCGGGTCGCGACCGCCTGGCGTTTTACTACCTGTTGACGCGG
>JBOGJT010000111.1:0-3115 GCA_050745065.1 Terriglobia bacterium | reverse complement strand
AATGTGGTATTTGTGGAGGGGCTTGTCCGCACCGGGCAACGCTGGCTCTTCTATTATGGCGGCGCAGATAAATACGTCGGTGTAGCCTCCGCCCATTCGCGTTAGGGGGAGTGGTTGGCGCGGGCCTGCACTTTTCGAAATCCTCGGCGTCTCCGCGGGCTCGTGGTCGAAGTCGCAGCCCCGAACGGCGCGGGTCCGCTTTACGCGCTATTCTCGATTCGGGTGCGTTGCCGCCGTACGCGTTGATCTGCAAACATGAAACGCCGTACGTTCCTCCAAATCGCCGGAGCGCTTTCGACGGAAGAGGTCGTACGCACAAGCGCTGCGCCGCAGCGATCGACGGCCATGCCGCCGGGGAGCAGAGGACCACGCCTCTCCGCCAAATCATGGATTCTGGCGAACGAATCTCAGAAACTGATTGTCGATCAAGCGACCGGGCAGTTGGGGTTCCAGAGCCTCGTGCGCAATGATCAGGGCGCCTGGACGCCCGGGTCGCTTCCGGGTAACAGCCTGATTTTTGGGCCGAGCTTTGGTTTCGAAATCAAATCGGCGGCGCTCACCACCTCGGGCGCCGGCTCGTCACTCGTTCTGGCGGGTACGGGCCGAGCCAGACAAAAGGATGGCAGGCCCATCGGGTATCCGTGGAAGGCCACCATCACCTGCGCGGCAAGCCTCCCGTGGTTCCGTTTTGACGTGACACTGCACCTGCCGGAAGCCATCGCCTTGCAGGAAGGCGCCGCAGTTGAACCTCAAATAATCCTCTGGCTGACTTCCACATCCACGCTCATGGAAGGCCAGGCCCTCAGTTGGAGGCGTGTGCTTCTCTCTCAGCCCACCCGGAATTCTCTGGGCGCCTACGGCAACGACCTGCCCGCCGTCTATCTGCTCGACGGCAATGCCAACGTCGAAACAATGATGTTCTTTGAAATGGGCAAGATGGGCTGGATGTCTTATGAAAACATCCCCCGCTTTCTCTCCTACCGGTGTTCCACGGTCTCGCGGCTGGAAGGCGAACGCAGCCAACACCTGGGCATTGGCCTGATCGCGGATGATGCGGCGGGAAACACATTACCCGCGGGCGAGGTCCGGTTCGCCTTTCTGCTTTCGCAGCGCTGGCTGCGGCGCCTGATTGACGAACGAGAGGCGGTCCAGCGCTGGATGGACGCCCTCCTTCCGCTTTTCGAGGAACGGCTTGCGTGGCCGCCCTGCGCGACAACCTGGAAAGATTATGCCGCCGGCATGGTTCGCGACATACAGCAAAAGGAATCGGCACAAATCGAAGTGAATGGGCACACCGGCCTCAGCGCCTACGCGCGTGACAGTTCACAAGTATGGAAACAGCCGAAGGATAATTTTGAGCTGATGACGGTCAGCGATGTCCTTTGGCCGTCGCTACTTTACCAGCGCTTGCACCCGTCAAAGCAACTCCAACCACTCTTAACGGCTCTCACGGAAGACTTGCCCCTATTTTATATCCCCGCGCTCGGGATGCTCAGCAACGATTTCGTTCATGGCGCGAGCGAGAGGGTTGATTCCTGGTACTTTTTCGAAAACGGACTGGTTAAATATCCCACCATTGCCATGTTGACAGACCGGAAAGACCTTCAGCAGGATTTCCTGCACGCCTTTGCGTACGCAGAGAAACTGGCCGCGCGATACGCAAACCTTTTCCCGCTTTATTACCAAAACGATAATCTTCAAATGGAAGGGGCAGGCACGAACTATCCGATCGGCGGGCTCTATGCCTGGGGTGGTTTGCTGGCGCACCGCCTCACGGGCGACGCTTGCTTCCGCGATGCGTCGAAGCACGCGTTGAATGTGTTGGGGAACGTTCCGCCAGGCCGCCTGTTTCACGAGCCTCAGGAGCTTGCGTTCGGAGCGCTGGCGGCCGCGGCGCTAGGCCAGCACAACCTTGCGCGGTATCTGCTCTATGAGCAGTTGCGAATGTTCTATTGGTATAGCGATCCCAGCCAGAAGTCGCACGACATTCGCGGGATGGTGCAGGCCTGTGCGTCCATTCTCTATCCCGCCTTCAAAGAAAATGTGGAGTCAATCCTGCCGTGGACGGGAATTATGAAACGGGGCCTCATTATCGAGGGCCTTTTGCGTTTCATGGACCAGATGCGCCGCAATAATTTCTATTTCTTCCAGGGCTGCGAGCCCGGAAACGCGGGAAGCGCGATGCGGTACATCCCGTTTGAAAATCTGGGCACGCTCGAGCTAGGCGGGATGACGGGCAACGTGGGCAAGGAAATCTACGGAAGCGGAGAGGTGCTCTGGATGTACCTGATGTTCGAAGCGCTAGGCAGCGTGGCGGACCAGGAGTTGATGCTGGTGAACCTGGATCTCCTCGACGCGTTCGACGTTCATACCTTTCCTCCGCGCGAGCTTAACTTTGTGTTGTTTAATCCAACGGCTTCTGAGCGGAAGGCTGAGCTTTCGATTTCCGCGGCGCACGGAGAGCCCGTTCGCTGGTCAGCCAATGGTGAGGCGATCCCGGGCGCGCTCAGGATTCCTGCCCATAAATATGTTCGATTGAAAGCGCAGTATTAGCCGGAACACGGGTTACTTGAGCCGGAAGTGACCCCGTGCACGACGCTGGGGGTAGTCTCAAAACTGTTCACTGAGGCAGCGTCTTGCCATTGTGCGAAAGAGCTAAGTGCCTGCCATTCTGAGCGGAGCGAAGAATCTGCCTGTAAATCAAACGGGGAAAGCAGATTCTTCGCTCCGCTCAGTCTGTCATGTCGCTTCGCGACACCCCGAAGGATGAAAAGTTCGGCCATCGTGGGTGGCGCATACATTGGTGTCTATGTATGCGCCACTTAGGACAGATAAGACGTCGCGAGCCCGGACGGGCAGGCCACAATCCGGGCGCATACATACAAGTCAATGTATGCGTCACTCGCGGCAACTTTTCAGGACAGAATGACGGGCACTGGATTCTTTCGCACAATGCCAAGACGCTTCCTGAGTGAACAGTGTTGGGGCTAACGCAGAACTCGCATACCATGACGCTCGAAACTCCATCCGCGAAACCCCGCGCACGGTCATCCGGCGTGCTTCGCCTCGCCGGCAGGATCGTTCTGGTGACCGGCGGCAGCCGGGGCATCGGGCT
>JBOGJT010000110.1:0-3193 GCA_050745065.1 Terriglobia bacterium | reverse complement strand
CCTCCAGCGTCCCGCCAGATATGCCGCTTCTTCGAGTCATCGTCAGTCTGCCCCAACGGCCAGGTTGGCCGACAGACCGACATTACCCACACCCGCCCCTCGAAGTTAAGCAGGCTTGCCGAAGCCTCACGCGGTTCTGCGGGAATGGGGGCGAGGACCGAAGACCGAACTGACGATTCTGTCGGAGGGTGAAGACGGGTTGCGCGGCGTCGTAGGCGCTTGGTTTGGCAAGAAATGCCGTCATCGTCTGGATGGGTTTCATGTGCTGCGGCGGATCGAGCGAATCCGCAAAGGCTTTCTCTATCTGCCCCACGAGCATGATTTTCGGGAGCGCATTGCCAATCACAACGCCAACTTGAACAGCATGAAATGGATGCTCTGGAATGACGGAGTGGAGATGGCTGAATTCGGGATGACCCAAGTTCGCATCGGGCTGTTCCAGCATGCACTGAACTGCGCGGAAGCCAGCCGTCAGCGATTCCGAGAGGTGGAGGAGAGGCTGGACGAGCTTCGGTCCTACCTGTATGCCCACCGCGAGGCGACCCGGGGATACGCGGAAGCTCATCGCAAGGGAGAGCGCGTCTCGACTGCGCACGTGGAATCAACCGTCAATCAACTCATCAACTGGCGCATGGGCAAGAAGAAGCAGATGGCATGGAGTCGGCGCGGGGCGCAATACCTGCTTCATGTGAAAACAACGGTCCTCAACCATCGGCTGGAACGATACACCCGCAATGAATCGAGGAGAGAGGCCACGGCCGCGTGACCCCGCATTTTTAACGGTCTCGATTTAAGTGCAGCACGACATCCTGATTTCCTGGTCGATTTCGGACGGTGTGAAGTCGCAATAGATGCCGTGGTCTCTCAAAAAGGAATTAACTTCCATGCGGGTTGCGAAGCCCAGCACACGGCGGATTTGAAACTCCGTTAGGGCCGCGGAGCAGTATCCTTCCAAAGCGAGCGCCTCCAGCGTGTGGCGCGGTAGATCCTTCCACTTGGCGCTGAGGCCCTCTGCTGTATCTCCCGGCAGTTCGATGGTGACTTGCATAGGTTCCTCGCCCTATTTGTATCATGTTTGTTCAAGCGGCAGGAAGAGCGCGGCTCCGGCCTTTGCCTTTTTGTCACCCGGCTTTCATGAGTCCTTTACGAATCGCCCTCTTTAGGACGGTTTGGTAGCCGAGTCCGGATCTTTCCGCGATCTGCTTGGCTCTCTCTAAATCAGCAACCGGGAGGCGGATGGAAATTGGCCGGCTCGCGTTCTCCTTGGCCTGTCGCATGAGTCGTTCCAAAAGTTTCGGGTCAGTCTTCGTGATTTTCAGGCCGGTAGAACGGCTGAGTTTACCGGCGCTAAGAGCGCGGGTAAACTCACGCGCGGTCTGGCGGCGGCCTTCCGGGGTTGCGTACCAGTCGGCCTCGCTCGCTTCGGACTTGAACTTGCGGGCGTCACTCGATTTGCGCGGCATATTTTCTCCTTTCTGCTGCGTTCATTGGGTACGCGGTGACGGCGCGGAAGAGCTTTCGCCGAATCGTGAACACTACTACCACGTAGCGGTTAGCGGCTGTCGTTCCGAAAAGCTTCCATCGCTCCTCGCCCTCAATCGCTTTTGCGGAGACTACTAAGTGGGGGCGGCCCACAGCCTCTTCAACTTCGCTGGGTCTCATGGCGTGACGCAGGACGTGGCCTACGTTGGCCAGATCCCAGTCGAAACCTTCGATTTGACCCGTCACAATTGAAGTATATACTGATATCGTATATACAATCAACGGCGGCCTTAACTCGGCGTTGGCCCGGATTCCGCCGAGCGAGGGTTTACTAGTCGCGCGGGCCGAGCCGCGTGGCGAATTTTACCTTTTTGACGGTTTGGGCAAAGTCATCTTTACCAACAGTGGAGCAAAAACCCTGGGATGAGTTGTAACACATTCATATTCATTGCGATACAGCAAGGTTATCAGTCGATTTCGTGGTTTTGGGGCCCCTTCAGGCTATCTGTCAGCGGCGGTGCGAATTTTTACGGTAGGGACGGCGTTCTGAGCCGGCCTACCGCAAAATTTCACATGGAAACTGCTAACCGCGCTTGATCCCTCAACCACAAACGTGCGAAACCGAGCGGTAACGGATCGTTTTGAAGGGAGCTTAGCGTACGTTTTCTCAGAGATGTGGGCTTGGGGTTCCCCTATCAATGGAACCGAAACGTACGCTAAGCCTGGCCCACCGGCAGCGAGTGCGCGAAAATTTACTCTAAGGATCCCGTTTTTGGCCCTCTTACCGTAAAAATTCGCACGAAAACTGCTAACTCGCCTTAATCCCCTATAACATTGCGCCCAATGCAGAGGCTTCTTTGCGCGGCCCCGTCAAAGTATAACTACCAGAGTGGGATCAAACTTGGCGGCGGGACCGCGCAAAGAAGCCAGTTTAACGAAGCCGCACGGTAACAGTAGGGCTATGGGGTTTGGTTGGCTGAATTGGTTTGGGGGCTCGAGGCAGAAAGTCTTTGGGCGTTAGTGAGGGGGCAATCTTGAGCGACGTAGGGCGCGCCGCGCCCAACCGGGAGGCATGCGGGGCGGGTAAAAGGACGAGTCGTGCAAGCTCGGTCGTCGAGGGATGGAGTGAATCCGGTGACCGAAGACAGAAGTCTCTCGGGCACCGGCGCGGACACCATCCCCACGCGTGTGGGGAAAACCGCGCTCGGCACCGTGGTGAGCGGCGAGATGTCGGACCATCCCCACGCGTGTGGGGAAAACACCTGTACTGGCAAACTCAGGATTCGATGTTTAGGACCATCCCCACGCGTGTGGGGAAAACCGGTTTCCGAGCCTTGCGCCAAAGCCCATTCTCTGGACCATCCCCACGCGTGTGGGGAAAACATTTGTAGGGCGTCCAGGCCATCACAGCCTCCTGGACCATCCCCACGCGTGTGGGGAAAACACATTTCATACGGGGCGGGAGACGTGGGGATCGGGACCATCCCCACGCGTGTGGGGAAAACCAGCCCCGACCAAGGGATTTCCGCGGCGAAGGCGGACCATCCCCACGCGTGTGGGGAAAACCGGCCACCGCCGAGGTGGTTAGGGTCTGTCAAATAATAAGTGTAACAGGTTGAACGATTCCGTTGTATACTCCGGGCGTGGCGGACGCGGAGAGTACGCGAGACAGATTTGGTTTGTTGTCGATCTTTCTGGATGAACGGCTGCG
>JBOGJT010000109.1:0-49075 GCA_050745065.1 Terriglobia bacterium | reverse complement strand
GCGTATCCAAGTTGGCTCTGGCAGCTTACAAGGTCGGATTGAAAGGTTTCGAGATTCTGGTCAGCGTGCTGCAGGATGAAGCCGATATAGGGGACAAGGCCGTTCATCTGCGCCTCCATATCCTCAGCGCGCCGCGGATAATCGCCCGCCATGTTCTCGCTCTCATACTTGCCAGCCTCGCGGCCAAAGACGCGAAGGGGATGGAACAAACGGTTGATGGCCAGGTATGTCCGGAAAGCGTTGTAGGTGTTACCCGGATCCCGGCTGAATTGATCCCGCCATTTCTCCAGTTCGTTCAGACGCGTGAGCAAAACGGCTCTGGCCTGCGCTGCCAGCGTGCGCTCGGCGGGCGAGGTCTTCCATCGCTCGGGGTGCTCCTGCCCCAGCAAGTCCCGCACGCGATATTCGGAGACGTAGACGTTATGGAGGATGGCTTTCACCTGCGCCGGGGTCAGCGGCGGCCTGACGACCACGAGGGTGCGAACCGGTGGCGCGGTCGGCGGGGGCGCGTTGATGCGTTCGGTTTCGAGCCCTTTCCCACCCGGCGCTGCGGCGGGCTGTGCTTCCAGCGCCTGTTGATATTGGGCCTGTAACGCCGCCACGTACGCCGCAATGGACTGCTTGTAACCGGCTAGCTGGCTGGCGGCATGGTTGAAACTGGCCGCTGCTGCAGGCCCTTCGTATTGTGCGACGCCGGATTCTATGGTCTGAATGCTCGGAATCAGATTGTCAAGAGCAGATACGACGCCGCTGCCCAAATCCGTTTTCCCGATGTCATAGAGGAACTGGTAGCGCCGAGTCTCGACCGTCTTGAGCTGGTTTGTAAGGCTCTCGAGCCGCTCGTTGAAGAGCGCGCGCTCCGCGCCCTGCATTTTCCATTTCGCCGGCTGCAGCAGGCTGAGCAGGTCGCTCACCCGTGCATCGGTGAGGAACACGCCGCGCAGAGCAGCTTTTGCTTGGCCAGGCTGCGCCTCGACGGGCTTCGCGGACACCACGGGCGCGGCGGGCGGCGAAACCGCTTTGGGGGCAGTCGCCGCAGTCGCGGCAGCCGGTTTCTCCGCGGGCGGGACCTCGGCGGCCGGAGGAGCCGGCGGCGGAAATTGTTTTGGAAACCGGGTTTCGAGGTACGCGCGAAGCTGATCCTTTAATCCCGAAAGCTCATCCAGCGGTTGCGTGAATGGAGCTGAGGCCGTTGCGCCGCCATAGGAATTCACTGCCTTGGCAATTTGATTCACTTGCGGGATCAAGGCGCTGAGGGTGTCAAGCGTTTTGCCACCAGCGCTCGCATCGTCGGGATGATACAAGAATTGGTACCGCCACTTTTCCAGCGCTTGAAGTTGATCCTGAACGGCGCCGGCTTGTTGTTGGAAACCACTCCTTTCGGTATCGCTCATCTTCCAGTGGGCGGTTCCGGCCACTCCCAGCAGATCGTGCACTCGGGCTGAAGCCATGTAGAGTTTTAGCAGCACGGCCTTGGCCTGCGGCTCCCCGGCGCTGCTTTGCGCTTGCGTCTGCGGCGCCATGAAGAAAACGACGCGGGCTGGCGCCCCTGGCTTAAGCGCCGGTAAGGCTTGGCTCGCTCCTGAAGTTAGCAATATGACGATAAGAGTAGTGAGGATTGCGGATGCGTGCTTCATCGAAATTCCTCTCGGTCTCAAATTATTTATGAAGGCGCCGTGCGAAGCAAACGTAGCTGGGCTCGTTAGGACTACATAGTTATAGCGACACCCAATACCGTAACGGCGGCCGCCCGCCGGTTTTTCGGCGCTCAGCGAGCACCGCGACAGCGAAAGCTGTCGCTATAGTTATGCAGCCCTTAGAAGATTCTGTGGTTTCCGGCGGTGATTGCGGCTGCGTCATGCCCATAGTCTGAATGTTTATGCCTCACGGTTAACTTGGCAGGTTGCTGAAAAGGTCCATTTACCTGACATTCCGTCCTGAAAATGGGGAAAGGCAGCATTGAAAATAAATGGCTTATGGCGTTCACCGTAGGGGCGCTGCTTGCTGCGCCCTTTGGACGGTGGGCGCGGCAAGCAGCGCCCGTACGCCCTATTTTCATTCTTCAGGGCGTCGCGAAGTAGCATGACAGACTGAGCGAAGCGAAGAATCTCACAACTCATTGATTCAAAACAACGGCAGATTCTTCGCGTCGCTCAGAATGACAGCTAAAAGGAGATTTCCAGCAGCCTGCAAGAATCCGATTTCTACTCATGATGCAATTTCACAAGGTCGGAATTACCTCAAAACCGCGAAAGCCCGAGATCAAAGAGATCGTCCCGCAGCTCGCCGCCTGGCTCGATCAGCGTGGTATCGAAGTGCTGATGGACAAGGAAACGGGCGCCAATCTGGAAGCCTCCGGGCCATGCCTGAGCCGGAGCGAGGTGGTTTCCCAGGCGGACCTCGTCGTGGTCCTTGGCGGCGATGGCACGCTGTTGGCCACAGCGCGCGCCGTGGGCGCAAAACCGGTTCCGATTCTCGCCGTGAATCTTGGCGGCCTTGGTTTTCTCACTGTCATCACCCTGGAAGAGTTGTACCCGGCTCTCGAAATGGTGCTCGCGGGGGAGTTCAAGACGGAGCGCCGCGTACGAATCGAGTCGGAGGTGCGCCGTAATCAGGAGGTGTCGTCATCGTTCCTGGCGCTTAACGACGTGGTGCTGAACAAAGGCGCCATCGCGCGCGTGCTTGATTTTGACATGTGGGCGGACGGGCGGTTTATCTCAACCTACAAATCGGATGGCCTCATCGTTTCCACCCCGACCGGCTCCACGGCTTATTCGCTGGCCGCCGGCGGCCCTGTGGTGGTGCCCGCCGTCAACGCCTTCATCGTCACGCCGATCTGCGCCCACACGCTCACCAACCGGGCGATTGTGCTGCCCGATCATGTGACGCTCGAGATCACCATGAAAAGCCACCAGGAATCTGTTTACCTCACCATCGACGGGCAGGTGGCCATCGCGCTGCGCAGCAACGATCAGGTGCGCGTGAAGAAGTCCGGCTCGTGTTTTGACTTGATTCAGCCGCCGCACAAGTCGTATTTCGAGGTGCTGCGCCAGAAGTTGAAATGGGGCGAGCGGTGAACTTCTTTAGCGCGGCGCGTGAGCCCGAGCCGGAAGTGATGGAGACCGAAGGGGAGGCCGAAGCGTACTCCTCGGCCGCCGCCCAGGCGCATCTCGATGCGCTTGATAGCTCATTTGCCAGTCAGGTCGTATCACTGGGGGTTGAAACGGGTCTCGCGCTTGACGCGGGCACCGGACCCGGGTCGATCCCTCTTAAAATCGCGCAGCGGTGCCCGCGCCTGCATCTGGTGGGTGTGGATCGCTCTCCGGCCATGCTGCGCATCGCGCGGTCGCACGCCGCAGAAAAAGGCCTCGACGGTCGCGTGGAATTCCTCCTGGCCGACGCTTCACGGCTCTGCTTTCCGGACGCAATTTTTGATCTGGTGATTTCCAATTCGCTGCTGCATCATCTGAACGATCCGGTTGGAACGTTCAACGAATTAGCGAGGGTAACCCGGCTGGAGGGAAAAGTGCTGGTGCGGGACTTGCGTCGGCCCCCGCGTTTAACACTTGCCGCCCACGTTGCGTGGCACGGCCGCCACTACCGCGGCCGCATGAAACAACTTTACGAGGACTCGGTGCGGGCCGCCTACACGCCGCCGGAAATCCAAATGCTGATACGGAAATCGCGCATGAGCACGGCAAGGGTCATTCCCGGCCATCGCACTCACGTGACCCTCGTTTGGGAAAATGCAACCGCAAATCTGAGGACAGCATGAAGACCATTCCACTCGCGCCGTCGCACGCCGAAGAACCGCGACGGCATTGGCGTCATTCCCGGAAGCGGCTGATCGCCGCGCCACTGGCGCTCGCGGCGATGTTTGCTCTCCTCCCGGCACTGCTTTTCGCGCGGCATAAAGCCGGGGAAAGCTATACGATTCAGATTCCTCCCCAGCCTGACTATTCGGCGCTGGATTGGCTGCTGGGAGAATGGACGGGCAAAACGACCGGCAAGGGCGCGCAAGGGGAGGTGCTACTTTCCGTGTCGTACGAACTGGGCAAGCGTTTCATGCTTTTCCGCGAACAGGTCTCGCTCCCTGCGACCGGGAAGGCGCCCGCTACGCATGAAGGCGTCATGGGCATCCTCAACGCTACTGCCGCGGGCGGTTTTGAGATGAACCTCTACTCCTCGAACGGCTTCGTCTCGCACTACCGCGTGAACGTGAATCACGGCAAAATCGGTTTCAGCCCGGAAGGCGGAGCGCTGCCTCCGCCGGGGTGGCTCTTCCGCCGCGTCTTCCGGCATACCAACCCTGGGGAATGTACCGAGACCGTGGAAGTGGCGCCTCCGCAGGGGAGTTTCTTCAATTACTACACCGCCGATCTTTTCCAGGTAACCCCTGCCGCCGCCGCGCCCGCGAAACCGTCCGGAAAGATTGACTCCGGCGCCGGCAAGAGCCAAGGAACGAGCAAGTAGCCTGGGTCTCGGTTGTCCCCGGCCGGCGTTCCATCCCCATGCTGCTGAACAGCCCGGAAGCCGGCGTGAAAACTTCTGAAGGCAGATTCGTCAAGGTTGCTGTGATGGCGGCCGTTTCCGGCCCACTGACTTACCGCGTGCCGGCGCCCATCGAGGTTTGGCCGGGTCAGCGCGTGCTCGTGCCGCTGGCTGCACGCAAGGCCACCGGCATCGTTATCGAGCCCGATCGGCAACCTGCCCCCGGCACGAAAATCCGGGAAATCCTGCAGGTGCTTGACGCCGAGCCCCTTCTCTCACCCGAATTGCTAACGCTGGGCCTCTGGATTGCCGAGTATTATCACGCGCCGCTGGGCGAGTGCTTCCGTGCGATGCTCCCCGTGGGCAAAGAGAGCCGCCGCGTCCGGGTGGTCTCGCTGACCGAATCCGGGCGGCAACGCCGCGCCGAGCTGGCGTCGAGCCTCCTGGAGGAGGCGCGGAGCGGTGAAGAATCCGCCTTTCTCGCTTACGTTGCTTCCCACCCTGGTGTGTCGCTCGCCACTGCACGCGGCCAGCCCGGCGGCGCTGAGCTGCTCGCCCATGCTGTTGCCAAGCGCTGGGTAGAGATGACCGAGGAAGAGCGTGACCGAAGAAAGGTCTTAGCCGTCACGCTTGCCGGACGTACGGAGCCGCCCGGCGAAGGACGGCGCGCGTCGCGGGCGGCACAGCGCATTATCGAAGCGCTCCGCGAGCAGGGCGCAACCAGTGACCACCGCGAGTTGTTGAAGTCTACCCGGACAAGCCTTGCAACGCTCCGCAAGATGGAACAGCAAGGGGTAATCTCTCTTGCGGATTCGAGAACCGCTGACTTCCCCGCCTCCTCCGCCGAATCCCCCGCTGATCCCGCTCTGAGCTCCCCGGACGACGGCGGAATTCCCCGGACGCTGACGGCGGGCCAGGACACCGCCCTGCAAACGCTCGCGGACAAAGTGCGCGGCGGTGGGTTCGGAGTTTTCCTTCTGCATGGCGTGACGGGCAGCGGCAAAACGGAGATTTACATCCGGCTCATTACGCAATGCCTTGAGCGCGGCCAGACGGCTCTCTTGCTCGTCCCGGAAATCTCGCTCACACCCGCGGCGCAATCGATCTTCGTCCAGCGCCTTGGCAACCAAGTGGCCTTGCTGCACAGCGGCCTGAGCAACGCGGAGCGGCAGGCCGCCTGGTGGCGAGTGTGGCGCGGAGAAGCGCGCGCCGTGCTGGGCACGCGCTCGGCGGTGTTTGCGCCGCTGGCGAACCTCGGACTGATCGTGGTTGATGAGGAGCACGATGCGAGCTACAAGCAGCAGGAGGCGCCCCGCTATCATGGGCGCGACGTCGCGGTGGTGCGCGCGCGCCTCTCGGGCGCCTGCGCGGTGCTCGGATCGGCCACGCCTTCCCTCGAGTCCTATTGGAACGCTCAACAGGGGAAGTATCAGTTGCTCACGCTTGCCCAGCGGGTGCAGGGCCGCGCGCTTGCGGAGGTTGAGATTGTAGATATGCGGGAGGAATTTCGCGAGACGCGCACGCAGGCCCCTATCTCGCGCCGCCTTCAGCAAGAGATCGAGGCGCAGCTTTCCGGCGGCAACCAGACGATGATCCTGCTCAATCACCGTGGTTATTCGTGGTTCCTACTCTGCCGCAGTTGCGGCGAAGCCGTGACTTGTGTGAACTGTTCCATCTCGCTGACCTACCATCGCCGGGAGCACCGCCTGGTCTGCCACTACTGCGGCTACACCGTGCCTATCCCAGACCGCTGCCCGGCCTGTGGCAGCGAATATCTGCACTACGTGGGCGAGGGCACAGAAAAGATCGAAGAAAAGCTGCGGGAAATGTTCCCGCAAGCCCGCGTCGCCAGGCTTGACCGCGACGTGGCCAGGCGAAAAGGTCTTTATCTTCGCGTGTTAACGGACTTCCGTCTCGGGCACATCGAGATATTAGTGGGTACCCAACTGATCGCCAAGGGCCATGACTTCCCCGGTGTGACTCTGGTGGGCGTGGTCTCGGCGGATATGGGCTTGCGCCTCCCCGACTTCCGCGCCGCGGAGCGCACCTTTCAGCTCCTGACGCAGGCGGCGGGCCGCTCGGGACGCGGCGATGCGCCAGGACGCGTGCTGGTGCAGACGTTTTACCCTGGGCACTATGCCATTCGCTTCGCGGCGGACCAGAACTACGGCGGATTTTTCAGCAAGGAGATGGGCTTCCGCCGCATGATGCATTACCCGCCCGTCACGGCGCTGGCCAACATCATCGCGCAAAACGAAAAGCTCGACGAGGCGGCAAAGGTGGCTCACGCGATCGGCGAGTGCCTCAAGCGCGTCGCCGACCCGCGGCACATCCTGATGCTCGGGCCGAATCCCGCGCCGCTCGCCAGGATCGAGCGCCGGTACCGCATTCAGATTTTGCTGAAGGCCAGCTCGCGCCCGCACTTGAACCAGGCCTTGCGTCAGTTGATGGACGAATGCCGCGCGCGCCGGATTCCGCCGCGCACGGTGACGATTGACGTCGACCCGGTCAGCATCATGTGATGGGAGGAGACCTTGGAAGGGGTGTTGCGCAACGCGCGCGGGCGCTATTGCGGCGGGATGGCCGCCTGGTCGCGCGCGGCTCCAGCGACCGAGGCGCCGGCGCCCGCCTGCGCGAGAGGGTCAAGCTGGGGCGGCAGGGGATGTGGTCCCAGGCCCATTTTCATTAACGATTTTGCGTCCGGCAGACCTGTGGCCTGGAAGCCATTCTTGTGCTGATAGAGTCTCATGGCCGCGCGGGTCTGGGTATCCCAGCGGCCCGTGGGCAGACCGCGATAATCTCCGTCTTGAATGAGAGCCTGCTGAATCTGCTGGGCGCGCGCCGGTGGAATCTCGAGACCCGGCATGCGGCGGCGAGGGGCCATCACCCGGCGTGTGCCGCGGCGGTACGCCCTGCCGCGCGTGGAAACCCGGCGACGCGTCACGCGGCGGGATCTGTTCCGGGCATAGACGCGGCGGAGCCGGCGCCGTGGCATGTGGGCAAGCCGGGAAAAGGTTCTCCGGTGCGCCACCCGGCTTTTGCGCGCGGTATGCTTCCTCCGCACAGTCCCGGCTTTCGTGCCAGCGGCCGAAAAAAGTGACAATACAAGCGCCGCTGCCAGAACCCATCCCGTGATTTGCCGATGCGTTAAATTCAATACGCTCGACCTCCAGCGTGCCCTTGCGCCAGCGTCTCGCCGCCGGAACGGCGCATCGCGTTCGCGTCCCGAGGACACCGTCCGCCGCCCTCCGTGCCTTGGTCCGGCATGGCAGGCGCTCAGAGTTAATATAGAGAACTACACACACGATGTGATAGTCAAGCGCAACGGGACAGCGGCAACACGCCGCACGTACCGCAGCACTCATCACACCGCCTCTTCTACCCCTACCTCCGCTGCTCTATGGAAGCGGGTTCGCAAAAAACAACGTCGAGTAGCCCCCGCCATTACGCCTTGCGACCAGGAAAAGAACGTCCTGTCCGGATTTTAACTGCGCTTTGAGTTGGTTAAAATCCGCGACCGAGTGAACTGCCTTGTGATTCATGCTTAAGATCACATCGGACCGCTCGAGCCCGAGGTCGTCCGCAAAACTGCCGGGACGGACCCGCTCGATTTGTACTCCTCCAGGGCTTGCCAGGTGTAGCCGGGCGGCGATGGACTTAGCTTCCTCCGGGTTAAGGTTCCGGACGGAAAGCCCGAGGCCGCCACTGCGCGGTAGCTCCGGACCGGCGAAAGGTTCCGGCGGACCGGGCGCCGTATTGGTTTCCGCCTCAACAACCTTGCTCCAATCCCCGACTGTCAAATTGCAGGACTGAGGCTTTCCATCGCGCAGGAAATCGATGCGGAGCTTCTGCCCTGGCGCGCTGTTTGAGACGATTCCGAGCAGCTCATTCCCGCTGTGGACCGGGCGCGAATCGATCGCCGTAATGACGTCTCCCAACTCGAGACCTGCGCTCGCCGCCGGGCCATTCGCCTCGACGCCCTCCACGAC
The DNA here is from genome assembly GCA_050745065.1 of Terriglobia bacterium. Taxonomy (GTDB): domain Bacteria; phylum Acidobacteriota; class Terriglobia; order UBA7540; family UBA7540; genus RH2-MAG17b. The sequence continues at coordinate 40,595 of JBOGJT010000109.1, read as the reverse complement.
CACGCCGTGGTCCGCGCCAAAACTGTGCAGCAAGGCCGCCGTTTGCAAGCTGGAGAACGTGATACCGATCGCCCCCCGGCGCACGCCCCCGGTTGTGACAATCGAGTTATACACCTTGCGCACGATGCTCGATGGAATGGCAAAGCCCACGCCGTCGTAAACGCCGCGTGACGTCGCAATCTCCGTGTTAATGCCAATGACCTGCCCCGAAAGGCTTACGAGCGGGCCGCCGCTGTTCCCGGGATTGATGACGGCATCCGTTTGCAGGAAGCGTTTGAATTCGTCATCCAGGCTGCCGTTAATCTCGCGCCCTTTGGCGCTGATAATGCCCGCTGTCACCGTGGCGTTCAACCCAAAAGGGCTGCCGATGGCTAGCACCCAATCCCCCACGCGGGTCGCATCCGAGTCTCCCAGCACGGCAAATGGAAGTGACTTGCCGGCGTCAATCTTGATCACGGCAAGGTCGGTCCACTTGTCGTAGCCCACCACCTTGGCCCGGTAGCCGCGCCGATCCGCGTCGCTGTCCTGCAGGTGAACGCGAATCGTGTCCACGGGCTGGCCATCGTCCTGCATAATCACGTGGTAATTCGTGAGGATAAAGCCGTTTTTATCCAGGATTACACCGGAGCCGAGGCTCTGCTGCTGCATCTCGCGCGGCACGCCCTCCGGACCCATGCGAAAGAAGTGATTGAACAGGCCGCCATCCGTCCCTTGCGGTCCTTTTGCGCTGAAGCGAATGGTGGATTCCGTGTTAATGTTGACGACCGCGGGCGTCACCTTCGAGGCGATACGCGCAAAGGAGTTTGACAGACTTACCGGCGACGGCACGGCTAGCGGCCGCGCGTCCGCCGCCAGCGGGAGCACGCGTCCCGTGCGACCTCCATGCGATAGCAGGACGCCGATAAAAATGCCAATGACGAGGGTCAGCGCCACAACCAGCGCTGCCCAATACCGGCGGACGTTTAGCGTGTCCTTCATATGGATTACCCGGCACCCCCCGGTCCGGGTCACAGGCTCACCGGGGCCCATCGGGCCTATCGGGGCAATGCCTTAAATTATACACCCGGCGTGGCAGGAACCCAATCGATGGATATCCCCTTTTATTAGAGCGGCGGGTTTATACATGACATCATAAGTCAGCGGCGTTCGACTCTTTAGCGGCGGCCTCTGGCCGCCGCTATTTCGCTGCTCAAAGAGCGCCGCTGCCGTAAATGCCCGTCGCCGGCTTATGACGCTCCGTACAACTCACCGTTAGCGGCACAGGCGCCGCGCAGAGCTTCCAACCGGTGTGCGTACCGGGGACTGACAAATGCTTTCACGTTGATGTAGACTAAACCATGCTGCGCTGCGCCGGCGCATGGCCGCTCGTGAAATCTGCTCGTGAAAGTCTATAATGGTCAAGGAGAGCTGTTTCTTATGGCTTATATTATCGCTGAACCCTGCATCGGAACCAAGGACACCGCATGCGTAGACGTGTGTCCGGTGGACTGCATTCATCCGCGCAAAGACGAGGAGAAGTTCGCCGATGCCCCGCAGTTGTATATCGATCCCGTCGAATGCATCGATTGTGGCGCTTGCGTGCCCGTTTGCCCCGTTTCCGCCATTTTCCCCCTGGACGATCTACCGGAAAAATGGAAAAGCTTCATCGAGGTGAACGCCGGATATTACGCGAAGTGAAAGGTGTGAAAAACCACGCCCTCCTGGCAAGGCACGAAAACGCCGAAGCCATCCGAACTGAATCCCATTAACTGGCTTGACGAAACTGTGCGCCTTCGCGCCTGGCCTGAGATGGTTGATAGAATTTGAATCTGCCATGCTGAACTCTTCGCCCGTCATTCTGTCCCGAAAATAGCCAGACCCGATGTTGAAAATAAATGGGCTGTGGGGTTCTTCGTAGGGGCGCTGCTTGCTGCGCCCTTTGAACGGTGGGCGCGGCAAGCGGCGCCCTTACAACCTATTTTCATCCTTCGGGGTGTCGCGAAGCGACATGACAGACTGAGCGAAGCGAAGAATCTCTGTATCTCGCTCAGAATAAACTCCGCCAAGCGTCTGCTCTTTGTGGAAAATAAAAAGGCGAGATTCCTCGCTTCGCCCGGAATGACATCGCTCGCTGATTTTTTCACGCCTTCTGAGGTTCTTGAGTTCCAACTTACTTCTCCGCGCTTCCTCAGCGAGGCGTAGCGTCGGGCAGGCCGCCGTCGACCGGAAGAGTTGCTCCCGTGGTAGGTGTTTCACGCGCGGCGAAAAAGACGACCGCCCGGGCGACGTGGCGGGCGGTTATCGTAGCCTTCAGCAGGTTGCGGTTGCGGTAATATTCCTCAAGCTGCTCCTCGCTCAGGCCGCGAGCCTTCATCCGGTCCGGCCCCACTTCAGCCCACAACCCGGACTTGCGAGCGCCGTGTGAAAACACGGCGTCGGGCGCTACCAAGTTGACTCGTACGCCTATCTCGGCCATTTCGAGGCTGGCGATGCGCGCGAGCTGGTGCGCCGCCGCCTTCGTAGCGCTGTAAGCGCCAAAGCGAGCGCCTGGCGCGAAGACGTTCTTGGTTGAAATCATGACGACGTCGCCGCCGGTGCCCTGCTGCCGGAAGCGCCGCGCCGACTCGGAGAGCATGAGCAGCGACCCTTCGACGTTGATCCGCTCGAGTCTTTGGAACGCTTCGAGCTTGATCTCTTCGAGCGGGCTCACCACGGCCGCGCCGGCGTTGAGGACCACGAGGTCTACGCCTCCCCACATCGCGCACACCGCGTCGTAACCTCGCTCGACAGAAGCCGCGTTGGTGACGTCGAGCGGCACGCCGGCGACGCGATTTCTGTGAGACGACTTGAGGTCGCGCACGAGGCTGTCTAAAGGCTCGCCGGCAAGGTCCGTCACCGCAACATGGCAACCCTGTTCGAGCAGCGCGTCCGCAATGGCGGATCCAATCGCTCCGGCCGCGCCGGTGACGAGCGCAACCTCTCCCGCAAGCCGCTGTCCAGAGTTCCGCCCCAGCTTGGCGCGCTGCAGGCTGCGGTATTCCATTTCAAAAAGCTCCGCTTCCGGCAGCCCTTCATAAACGCCTTTGAACGCGTCCACCCGTGACTTCACGCGCAGCGTGTGTAAGGCGATATCGCACGCAGTGCGCGCTGCGTCAACGTCCTTCCCCGCGCCAATCAGGCCCAGGCCCGGCATCAGGACCACGCGCGGCGCGGGATCGAACGGCGCGAGCTTTTCCGGCAGGCGCGATGCGTGCCGCTCGAAATAGGCCGCATAATCCGCCGCATACCCCGCAATCGCCTGGGTAAGCTGCTGGCGTAGTGTTGCTGGCTCGTCGTAGTGAGGCGCATCGACCCACAGTGGCGCCGCCTTGGTCCGGATGAGGTGATCGGAGGTCAGTGGCGGGGTCAGGGCCAGCTCTTTTCCCCGGTCCGAATCCACAAAGTCTAAGACCTCCCGGTCGATCCAGGGCTGGAGAATCACCCGGCGGTAGGGGCGGTCGGAGTCACCGGAGGGCTGTGCCAGCAGTCCGCGAAGCACCGGCGCCACCCGCAACCATCGCTCCTGCGCTACCGGCACGCTCGTCGAAACGGCTACGGTGGCGGAGCGTCGGGCGCCCCGCGCAAGATATGCCTCGGCCTTCGAAACCAACTCGATCATCGCCTCGTAGGATTCGCGGGCCGTTTCGCCCCACGTAACGATGCCGTGCTTAATCCATACCATCCCCTGGCGCCCGGGATCGGATTCATAGGCGTCAGCAGCCGCCTTGGCTAACTCGAAGCCCGGCGTAACGTAGTCGATGGTGATGACTGCGTCACCCAGCGCTTCGTCGATGAGCCGGCTTCCATTTCGCTGGTTGGTCAGCGCCAGAACGGCGTCTGCGTGGGTATGGTCGATAAATTTTTTGGGGATGAAGGCGTGAACCAAGGTTTCGATGGAAGGCGTCGCGGCGTCGTGATGAAGCAGGCAGGCGCGGACTTCGCTTAGCATCACGGCGTCCGGAAGACGATCCAGCCCGCGCAGCTTTCGCAGACGCTCAAGGTCAAGGCCCGAAAAACCCTCCGGACCAATCAATCCCATGTCATGGCCCGAGGCTTTGACAAAAATACCCGGAAGCACCTCCCCGAGAATATTCGTAAAGGAGGTTTTCACGGAGGTGTTGCCGCCGCCGTGCAGCACCAAATCGGCGTCTTGGCCGAGCAGCCTTGCTGAATACATCCGTAGCGCGAGGACGTCCCCCGAACGCGAGGCGTGCTCCTCCACGAAGGCCGCGGCGCCCTCCTCAGACCACTGGCTTTGCATTCGATAACTCCGAAACCGGTCCGGGACGATTGAAATCCCGGAGTTCACGCCACTCGACCCGGCGTCGATCACGCCTTGGCGAACGCTTCCTTCCGGCTCTGCTGCTGCCGCCGGCCGGGCCCGTCGTGCCGTAGCGTCTGGTAGAAATCGTAAGCCTGTTCCGGCCTCATCATCTCGTGCACCACCTTGCGCACCGCCTGGATCATGGCGGCGGGGGCTTCGGATTGGAAAATGTTCCGGCCCATATCGACTCCGGCGGCGCCTTGACTCACCGCGTCATAGGCCAAGCGCAGGGCGTCAGCTTCTGCAATCTTTTTCCCTCCAGCCATCACTACCGGAACGGGACAGGATGCCGTAACCGTCTCGAAACCTTCGGACACATAGTAGGTCTTGACGAAGTGCGCGCCCAACTCAGCGCAAATCCGGCAGGCGAGGCGGAGGTATTTCGCGTCGCGCGTCATGCTCTTGCCAACCGCCGTGACGCCCAGTACGGGAATCCCGTAACGGTTCCCGAGGTCCGCCAGCCGCGTGAGGTTGTGAACGGATTGCGTTTCAAATTCGGCGCCGATGTAGACCTGAACCGCCATGGCCGAGACGTTCAAGCGGATCGCGTCCTCCGCGTCCACGGCGATCTGTTCGTTGGAGAGTTCCTTCAGAATGCTAGGCCCACCGCTCGAGCGGAGCACAATTGCCTTTCCGCTCGCCGCAGGAATCGTGCTGCGAAGCATTCCGCGCGTCAGCATCAGCGCGTCGGCATAGGGCACAAGCGGCACAATGTTAACGTCAACGCGCTCCAGCCCGGAAGTTGGGCCCTGAAAATAGCCGTGGTCGATGGCCAGCATCACCGTCCGTCCCGAGGAGGGCTGGAAAATCCTTGCCAGACGATCCTGCATTCCCCATCCAAGCGCGTTCGCACCCTTCAGAAAAAACGGTTCGCTCCTGGCAGGAATGTCCAGGTAAAACTCTTTGCTTTCCTTGTTGCTCTCGATGTCCGCCATAGAGGATCAATCTCCTTGAGAATCGTCCTGACGAAATAAAAATGATACCCGACTTTGCGGCGGAATGTCGACGTTTGCGAAGAGGCGCTAATGGCGGGGTGGGGAGGAAGGCAAAATAAAAAGAGGCAAACGCCGGGGTGAAACTAATCCCATGCGTCTGCCTCTTAAAGTCAGGTAGGAGTATTCAGGTAAGCCTAGTCCACTCCACCAGCTATTCCGACGCAGTTCATGCCGGCGGGCGGAGTGTACGGGCTAGGTCCGCTGTCACTGGATGAGTTAAGAGCGCAGCCTGCCGCGTTTGCCGCGTTGCCCGCAGCGGTTGCAGCCGACGTGGCCGCGTTCGCAGCCGAGGTAGCAGCAGTTGCCGCCGATGTTGCAGCGGCAGCCTGAGTGTTCGCCGCGTTGGCCGCGTCGCGGGCGCTGCCAGCGCGAGACATACCCACGCCTGCCAGGATGGCTCCAACACCTGCGGCAGCAAGCGTAGCAGCCTCAAGGCCGGTATTGCCGCTCACCAGTTTCTGCGAGGTCCCGGTCTGGGGCATTGCCGCGTTCTTGGGGAGCAGGGTGATGGTCTTACCCTGGGCAACGTCCACAGTACGGCCGTTGCCGGTTACCTGAAGGTTGCCTTCTTTGGTGGTCACGACAACGGCGCCATTCAGCATGGCGACCTCGCCCACGGTCTTGTAGCCCTTCCCGGGGGTGACCGAATATTTTTCGACGTTCACTGCCAAGTTGGAACCCTTGGCCGGGTGAAACATCGAAACGTTACCCTTGGCGAGCGCAACTGCGACCCCGTCCGGCTCTTGCAGGAACTGGGCCTGGGTTTGGCTGCCAAGTGTCATGCGGCTGCCGTTGGTAAGTGCAATAACGGCCGCGCCATCCTTTACCTGAAGCTGATCGCCGTTAAAAACGGTGCTATTGGGCAGGAGGGCTTGCCCGCTGACGGTAGCGTTCAAGCTGCCCGCAACCGTTCCAATAGCCGCTGAACCGGCAAAAATCGGAGCCGCGCCCACGATCCCCAGCAGGAGTAGGAATAGCGTAATCCGAGATTTCATCGACATGTGGTTAACTCCTTTAGCGTAAGGTTAGGAGCTAGTCACTCCTCACCCGGGTAGTCAAGATAATGCCTGAACTACAAAATCCAAATTAGAATAGGTAATTTCAACTCCATTGTCAATAACTTTGTGGAAATCCTTTCAGCTTGCAGAAGCGTTGATGCCATGAGGCCTCGTTTCAAGCATCGAGAAACGCCCCAACAGCGCCAATCGTCTGCGTCAACGCCGCACACCAACGCCGCAGGCCACCGGGGCAAAGAGCAACATACCCGGTGTTTATCTTGTTGTCAACTACTATTTATATAGACACTCTGATTGATCGCGCCGGAGAAAAGCGTTGTACAGACCGCGCCTCCCGGCCCGGCCTTACGTATCGGCGGTTTTTCAGAATCCCTTAGCCTTAATCAAACGATGCGAAATCCGCCGTTGTTGCGGCCCGTTTGCGCGGCGCCGGGGTTATTCAGTGGGCCGGCGGAACGCCGATACACTGCTGTTACGCGGGCATTCGCAACCCTACGGCCCGGGCAACAGGGGTTAAACCCAGGTAAGTGACAAATGTTGCGGCGAGCCGAGCTTTTATACGCTGTCATACAGAGGTCGAGGTCTTCTGTGCGGCGCTGAAACCTTGTGTTAGAATCATCCGTGGGCGATGATGTGAATTGGAAGGACCGGAGACGTGCGCTCGTGCGGGCAACTCAATCCTGGAAGATGACATCTTCCGAGAAGGGAGCTTGACCGTTCTCGACCGCAAACCAGGAGCGCGAGTGCGCTCCAACCACCGGAACTTGTAACCCATGCCACCCACGAAGTTTGATAACGCTGTCACCCCGCAGACACCGGCTCCCACTGAGACGAAGGGGCCCGTCTTCCAGCAGGCGTTTATTGAAAGCCCGTTTGTGCTCACGTCGCTTTGGCGGATGATCAAGGAGAAGCGGCGCGAACCCAAGCGCAGCGTTCCAGCCGCGTATTACCACGGGGAAGCAACGCTCCCGGTTTCCGACTCCAAGCCGCTGCTTCGCAACCTGCTGGACCAGATTCGAGGACTTCGCGAGAAGCCAGCGGCCCCGTCAATCCCTATTACATCGCAGCCGGTCGCCGTCGAGGACATCTGGCAGGACTACAAACCGCAGAAGGCCTCATTTATAAATTCCATCCTGGTGAATATCCTCATCGTGGCCGTCATATTTTTACCCTATCTCATCATGGAGTGGCGGCATCCGGTGGTGAAGCAGGCGCAGGTGGTTCCCATCGATATTTCCCCTTACTTGCCGCAACTGCCGCCCGCGCCGAAACGCGCAGGAGGCGGCGGTGGCGGCGGGGATCGCACGCCCACGCCGCCTTCCAAAGGCGCTCCGCCCAAGTTCGCCTTGACGCAGCTTGCGCCGCCCGTCACCAAAATTTTAATTCCGAAGCCCAAGCTGCCGGTGGATCCCACGCTCCTCGGCCCGCCGGATTTGAAGATCAAGGTAGCTGACAACATGCTGGGCAATCCAACCTCCGTGCCTGGGCCGCCGTCGAACGGTCCGGGGGCGGGAGGCGGCATCGGCACAGGGCGCGGAACGGGCATCGGACCTGGAACCGGCGGCGGCTTGGGGCCCGGTAGCGGCGGCGCTACCGGCGGCGGCACCTACAGTGTGGGCGGCGGCGTGAGTGAGCCGGTCGCCATCTACTCACCCGACCCTCCTTATACCGAGCAGGCTCGCGAAGCCAAGTTCCAGGGTGACGTGGTGCTCTCCGTGGTGGTCGAGCCTGATGGCTCGGTGACGGAGGTCCAGGTGGTGAAGCCGCTCGGTCTCGGCCTCGATCAAAGCGCGGTGAAAACCGTTCGCACGTGGAAATTTAAGCCCGGCCTGCGCAACGGCGTCCCGGTACCTGTGCGCATGTTGATCGATGTCACCTTCCATCTGCTCTGAAAATCCTCTTCCGAAATGTTGTAGCGTTCGCCGGTCGCCTTACGGGCACGCCGTTAAGCTAGCATACTAGCCTAGTTATCGGATTCGTTTGCCGGGATATCCGACCTGTGCTAGGATGGTTCCCGGTGGCTTGAAAGACTGTGCGTCCACGCAAGGCGCCGTCCGGCATCGGCCACAGCCGTGGGCACACAGGACGCCGAGTCCTTCCCGCCTGATTCCAGGACTTATCCGGTTTGGTGGCTCGCATGCTGATGCGAGGGATGATCCAGGCTTGTTTTTAGCACAGGATTTGCGGGCGGGCTCCAGAGCACGGCGAGAAAAGGAGTGCCCGCCGCCGAGCGCCATGAACGGCGGATACACGCAGGCGCGGACAGCTCGAAGCTTTCACCGAGGGGAAGGTATTTCCATGACCCAAACACAGGAGGGTGGCGGGCACGGGCCCACCGAAATCACATTGGCGCACAGCCCGGATTCCGACGACGCGTTCATGTTCTACGCGCTCGCGACGCGTAAAATCCCCACCGACTCGATCCGGTTCGCCCATACGCTCGAAGACATTCAGAGCCTTAACGTGAAAGCGCAGGAAGGCGCTTTTGACGTGACGGCGGTTTCCTTTCACGCCTATCCGTACATCGCAGACAAGTACGTTCTGCTGCCGAGCGGCGCGAGCTTCGGCGACCGGTACGGCCCGATGATCGTGGCGCGGGGTTCGCTCGCGGCTTCCGATCTGAAGAAAAAGCGCGTGGCTGTTCCGGGAAAGATGACGACGGCTTACCTTGTTCTCATGCTTTTTGAGCCGGAGATCGAGCCGGTGGTGGTGCCCTTTGATCAGATTCTCACTGTCGTTGCGCGGGGCGAAGCGGACGCGGGCGTGGTCATCCACGAAGGCCAGCTTACCTACGGAATCGAGGGGCTGAGCAAGGTTGTCGATCTTGGCGAGTGGTGGCATCAGCAAACCGGGCTTCCGCTGCCGCTGGGTGGAAACGTCATCCGCCGGTCGCTCGGGGCGGACGTCACGCGGCGCGTCTCGCGCATGCTGCGCGCGAGCATCCGCTACGGCCTCGACCATCGCGAGGAAGCCCTGGCCTACGCCATGCAATTCGCGCGCGGCCTGGATCACTTCACCACGGACAAGTTCGTATCCATGTACGTCAACAGTTGGACCGTAGACTACGGCGGCGAAGGCCGCCGCGCCGTGCAATTGCTTCTCGACCGCGGATTTGAACGCGGTGTGTTGCCGGGGCACGTTCGGGCTGAATTTGTGGAAGACGCCGAAGACGGAGCCCCGCGGACCAGCGCAGCACCCTGATCGCAACCTCCCGCAACTGCCCGGCACAAACTTGGCGGGTCGCGCAGCGCGACGCACTGCGGAGGTGTGCGGTTTTTCCCACGGAACGGCGCCCACCCGTCCGGGGACGAAGAAGCGCAGGTCCGCGCCACCTGGAGCACCACGTAAGTTCACGCCGTCCGGAAGCCGGAGGCTCACGTCCAATCTCTGATGCGCTCTCTTTCCCAAACCGGAACCATCCCTTACACGGCTCCCCAGAAAAGAATGCTCCTCGCGCTTGCGAGCGCCGTAGGGCTGCGCATGCTCGGGCTCTTCCTGGTCTTGCCGGTCTTCACGCTCTATGGGCTCGAGTTCACGTCTTCGCGGCTGCTCGTCGGCGTGGCGTTTGGCTGCTACGGCGCCGCGGTGGCGTTGACGGCCATACCGATGGGACGCCTCTCCGACCACATCGGCCGCCGCAAGGTGCTGGTGCTCGGCATGACCATTTTCGGCTTGGGATCGGTGATCTGCGCCATCCCCGCGTGGTTCCCCGCCGCGACGCGGATCGACGTCTTGATCGCGGGCCGCTTCGTGCAAGGATTGGGGACCGTCACGGCCGCGGCCTTTGCCACCGTTGCGGATCACTTTCCCGTGGAACGCCGCTCAACGGCGATGGCCATTTTGGGTATCCCGATTGGCGCTGCATTTGCGCTGGGAGTGATTGGCGGCCCGCTGATTGCCGGATTCTTCAGGTTGGATTCTATTTTCTGGATCACCGCCGCGTTGGCCTTCGCCAGCGTAGGTTTGCTTGCGACCTCTCTCCCGGATTCGCCGCCCCGCCCGGATCTCGTCGCGCCACTCTCCACCGCCCTGCGCAGTAGTCCGCTGCTCGCGCTCGACGCGGGCGGCTTCCTCATGAACGTCTTCATGACCGCCTTCTGGTTTTACCTCCCGCTGATACTCACGCGGCAGCATCACCTGAAGATGACGCGCTTTTACATCGTTCTGCTGCCCATGTTGATCGTGAGCGGCGTCACCATGTTCGGATTTTCCCGCAGTGCGGACCGCGGCATCGCGCGGCCTGCGGCCTCACTGGGTTTCCTGCTGATGGCGGCCAGCGGCGTTTTGCTCTTCCGCCCCCAGATTGTTGGGCTTGACCCGGCTCACCTATGGTCAGTCTTCGTGCCCGGCACGCTTTTTTTCATCGGCTACACTGGACTCGAGCCCATCCTCCCGAGCCTCGTCAGTAAACACGCACACGAGAGCGCTTACGGTACGGCGCTCGGGTCGTTCCAGACGCTCCAATACCTGGGTAGCTTCGCCGGGGGGGCTCTCGCCGGGGCGCTTTCCCGCTATTCTTCCGGTGTTCCTCTCGTCTTCCTGCTGACCACAGGAGCGCTCGGATTCATTCTGATGCTCGCGGCGCCCGGGGAAACCCCGAGGGGCACTCATGCCGCGCCCAAGTAAGTACGAGCGAAGGTGTGCAAAAACCGGCCGGCGGTATTATTCCGAGCAAGGCGAGGAATCGCACCCGTTTTTTTGCAAGAAGCAGATGCTTCGCGGAGTTTAGTCTGAGCGGAGATATTGAGATTCTTCGCTGTTTTTTTGGGCCTATGACCCGCGGAAGGCTATGAAAATGACTCCAAACCCGCCGCTTTGTGTCAGGGCATGGCTTCAGCCATGCCGTAGAGCCGAAGAAAGGGAAGGGCCTTTAGCCCTTGATGAGGCAGCACGAGAGCAGCGGCTGAAGCCGGGCTTATATGGCGCGCCGAATCAGCACGACTAAAGTCATGCCCTGATACACGGCCCTCGCACACCGCGCTTCGGAGCATTTTCGAATCTGCGCTCAGAATGACGAGCGAAGGGCTCGGCATGACAGATTCGGAAGTTTTTTGCAGCGTCCCGGCCTCGGGCGCGTAGAGGCGGCATAGAGCGGTCGCTAAGTGCTCGAAACCAAGGCATCACCTGCCGCGATCCGTTCGTTCAAATTGTAGCCTTTGAGCCGAAGATGAGCTTCCCGGCCGTCGAGGTCCGCTGTCAGGAACCTCGCCCACAGGGTTCGTGTCTCATTGGGGAACAGCGTGACATAGTTATCTTCATAAGTAATCGGCAGCACCTCATCGCCGCCGGGTCCTTTGGTAACTTCGGCTCGCATGAAGAAGGCCACGTGGGGTGATGGGTTTGTAAGCGTGATAGCCGCACGCGACTCATTGCCCGCGCGCGTCATTCGCGCCGAGATAGCAGCATCTACGTTGGGCATGGTGTTGATGGCGGTAAAATCCGCCCATCTGACCTGATTCAGGACGAACGCATTGTCGTGCTGCGGTCCGCCGAGATCATCGTTGGTGGTGGACTGCCAGTAAAGGTTGTCCACTAACGGGGTGCCGTCCGCGGTCGCGAGCTCGCACCGGACAAAATAGGTTGGACTCATGCCGGCAATGCGGGGAATGGCCAGCACATGTTCTCGTGCGATGGGACCGATGTTTAGCTGCGTAAGTTGCTTCGAGAACTTCACGCCGCCGTCGAGGTTGTAGAACCGCACCACCGCCTTCAAGCCGCGATGCTTCTCAAGCGTCTGGTTCACGATATAAACGTGCGCCGTATCGCGGCTGCCGGTGGCGTAGTAATCAAACACAATGCTGAGCGGTCTCAGCCCCTTCTTCGCACCGAAGTAGGCGCCCCCGGGATTCAGGTAGTCATCAATCAGATGGCCAAAGAAGGACGGCCATTGATTATCGAGCATCCAGTAGAGCGTCATTTTATGCGTGGCCCATCCGTTGGCTGCGAAATTCTCAAACTGGGCGCGGGTGTTTTCATAGTGGGCCAATTGCGCCTTTTTGCAGAAATCCTCCGCGCCTGTGGGCGCCCCGTAGCGATTTTCCACTACCTTTTGAATGGTTTCGAGCGTGCTGTTTCCGCGATTGGCGCCAGCGTGGTAGTACCAATATTCGTTGATCGGCCACAATTTGTCCGCAGGGATGAACTTCTTCAGGCTCTCGAACGGCGGGATGTTTTCGTTATCGCCTTGTTCCGCGCAGGAACCCTGCGCCGCAGGAAACTGGCCGTTGAACCAGTAGTAGGGAGGCCGCCACGAATAGGGGCCCAGCATGTGAATGCCATTCCAAAGCGTCTGCCCCCCGGCATCCTTTTTGTAATTTGATACGGTGTCAACCTCAGCGTTCTGCCAGTGCAGCTCTTTAAGGATCTGGTGATACTCGCTCCGTATCGGCTCGGGAGGGCGCCCGTCGCTTCCGTTCGCCCAGATAAATGCCGCGGCGTGACTACGCAGGTTGCGGATGCGCGCCCTCAGGCTTGCCAGCGCCACCCAATGGTCCTCCGCGTCCCACTGTTTCCATTTTTCCCACTGCATGCAGCACATCCAGCCCTGCATCACCGGTATGCCTTCCCGGTCGGCACGATCCAACATCGTGTTATCCGCAATCTTCAATTCCCACCGCAGCATGTTCAAGCCCAGGTCTTTTGAGTAAACGGTGATGGCGCGGTCCCGGCCTGGGTCGTTTTTGAAGAGTAGGTCGGGCGTATAACACGCGCCCCGGATGAGAAAGTCCTTCCCGTTCACCTTCAGATAAAAATTGCCGCCGGTCCCGACTTGGGGGAAATTGTTGTCCGAATCTCGATGCTGCGTGACTTTACGAATGCCAAAATTGATCTTCGACGAGTCCGAAATGCGGCCGTCCACCCTGAATTCGAGCTTCAATTGATAGAGGGCCGGATCGCCCCATTGATACGGCCACCAGAGGTCCGGGTTGTGAATGGAAAGTTGGGAATAAGTTTCCGGCGCGAACCCAACTTCCTTGGTTTCGTTTCCCGCGAGCGCCACCTTTTGCCGGAAGGTTATGGTGGGCTTTCCAGGGCGTGAGATGCTCCCGTGAAGTGTCCCGGAGACGGGCGTGGACACACCGTTTCTGAGGTCGCAATAGACGGTCAGCGCGGCGGGACTGGTGGAGGGAAGCGGCAGATCGGTGACAACGTAGGGGTTGCGGACCAGAACGTTGCCGGTAGAGCTCAGAAAGACTTTTTTCCAAACTCCGGCGTTCCGATCCGGCGGAAAAGAAATATCGATGTGCCGCTTCGGATCCTGGTAGCCGATGTACTTCCAATTGATCCAGTCAAGCCAACTGTCTGCCAGCTCAACCCCATCGATACCCGGGAGCTTCCGCTCGGGCGTTATCTTCACGGCCAGGACGTTGATTTGGCCCGGCTTCACGTGCTCCGAAACAATAAATTCGAAGCTGTTATACATGCCCACAACGTGACGATTGTCCGCGATGAGGCGCCCATTCAGCCAGACGTCCGCGCGGTAGTTAATGCCGTCGAAAATGAGCGAGTGTACGCCGGCCGGCGGCGCGTCAAACATCGTCCGGTACCACCAGTCCTGCTTCCACAGGTCCGGGGGCGTTTTTTGCGTAAGGTTCATCCCGAAATAGAGATCGCGGTAGACGCCAGCATCCTCCAGCGACTGCAACACAGTTGCGGGCATCCGGGGAATCGTAACCCAGTTCGAAGTGTCGAAGGAAGGCTTTGAAACTTCCGCATCACTGGCGGAGACGTTCCGGGCAGAGGTGATTTTCCAGTGTGTTCTTAACTCGGTCTGATGAAGCGACGGCGCCGGGGAATCGCCCTGCGGCGCGAGCATGACGAAAACAGAACTCGCGGACGCCTTCAGGAACTCGCGCCGGGTTGCCGGGTATCCTACGGAAAACGGCTTCTCGTCGTTACGCATTGCTATTGCCCTCCGTTTTATCGAGGATTACAAAGTCCAGTGGCGCCAAATGTTGTAGCGGCGGTCTCAGGCGGCCGGCTACATCCCCGGACCTGGAGCGTAGCGCCGGCTGTGCTCGAAATCGAATCGCGTGTTCGCAAGACCGTTCGACCGGATGGTAAAGCTTCGATGGGCGGTGAGGCCGTCGATGCCGGTGACGGTGAGCGTGACCGCGTAACTGGCGGGTTTGGTGTACGTGTGGGTTGCCTCGCTTCCCGTGGCGCCGATTCCATCACCGAAATCCCAGCGAAAGACCAGGGCGGGCACCGGGCTGCCGCTGGCTGTGGCGGAGAGGCCGAATGCCTCGCCGGTGCGAACCGTCGCGGGGACTTTGGTTGAAACCACGGGAGCGGCGGCCGCAACGGATGTGTCAACAAGTTTGATCAGCCGCACGGAGTGAGGTGGTTGGTTCTCTATCCGCAGCGCGCCGCCCTCCAGCCCGGCCGGTGCATCGTGATTCAGCACATCGTAGGCGCGAAAGGGATCCGCGGCGGGCAGCTTCAACTGCGCAAGCGTGAGCGTGTGCGTGCGCGGCTGCTCCGTCCAATTGAAGACCGCAAGCACCGCTTGCCGGGCGTCCTCATGAAGAAAGAAGATGCTGGGCTGCAAATCTTGAGCGGGAAAGGTCATCAGGTCGAGAGGGACGGCTGCTCGCCCGAGCCGGTTCATGTCGATGAGCTCCTGATTCTCTACCAGCGCCAAGCGGTCCGCCTCTGAGCCAAGCGTGGGCAGGTCATCGCCGATCTCATACATTCCGCCGGCAATCGCGGCAAGCACAATCTGCACTTGGGCGTCTCGGAGCGACAAGCCGCGCTTCGACTCGTGCCAGGTCTGCTGGGGCTCGACTTGCTTCGAAACGGAAAACGCGTCGGGATCGCTTCGATAAAAGGTATCATTCATGTAAAACCGGGCGGCAATATTGGGGTCCGCATCCATACTGGCTTGAAACGAATGGCCCGTGTCAGGCGCGATGCGGCCTTCGTCAACGAGGCCCACCGGGTTGAGCAAGGGGCTGCCGTCTTTATCAAGCAAAACGGAATTGCCAACCGCGTCCCGGATAATTCGCAATCCGATGCGCTGCGCTTCGAGCGCCGTCGTGTTCGGGCGATAATGGTAGCCCTCGATGGCCGACGAGTCCATAAAGTCCAGCTTGATGTAGCGGACGCCCCACTTCTGCGTAAGGACGCGATACGTTTGGCGAAGGTAGGCCTGCGCTCCCGGATGGGTGGTGTCCAGGGCGTAAAGCCGGTCAGCGTGGCGGTTGACGTAGCCAATAAAAATGGGCTTCCCTTGCGCGTCATGCACCAGCCAGTCCTTGTGGTTCTGGTAAACTGACGACCGCTCCGAGGCCTCGAAGGGCGCGGTCCAGATGGCAAACGTCAGGCCGTGGTGTACGATTTGATATCCAATGCCCCGCATTCCGCGCGGGAATTGCGTCGCGTTCGCCGTGATGTACTCGCCTCGCGCGTATTCATATCCTTCATCGATGTGGAAGTAATCGTAGCCCAGGCGTTTGAGGTGGTCCGCAAGCCAATTCACATTTGTGAGAACTTCTCCGGCGTTGATCCCTCCGTAGAAGGCCGTCCAACTCCACCAGCCCATCGGGGCATCGGCAGCTACGCGGGCGTTGTGCAACTGGCGCACTGCGCCGCCATAGGCTTCGAGCTGCTGCAGGTAATGCGGCCCGCCCGCAACCATGAGGCGCTCAGAAGAAAGCGATTTCCCCGGAGCCAATGGGAGACTCAATTGGATTTGCTGGCTGGGCGGGATGGGGTCGCGGCCGAGCACCGCTTCCGTCGTACCGGTGGAATCGACCGTGAACGAATCGATGCGCGGCGCAGCCGGCCCGCCGGTGACGCGCAAGTGGGAGACGGTGAGAAAACGGTCCGAAGTCAACGCCGCCAGAAGCAAGCTTTGCTTCGCGGCTGTGTTGTAGACGAGAACGCTGCGCACGCCGAAATAAACACCGTGCGGCGCCTGTGCGAGGCTGCCGATACGGATGGTGGGGTCCTCGCTGTAGCTATCCGCCATGACGCGGTCTCGGTCCTCGCTCCCTCCCAGATTGATCCGCGGTTCACCGATCGCGTCCACCACTCGAATGGTTTCGACCGTGACCGGCGCCGGCGTGCTATTCCGCACCGTGACGCTGATGCCGCCATACGGGTGGTTATGATAGAGGCGGAGGGTCGAGATCAGGTCCGGGGAATCGGGAAGGCCGCTGAAGGTGGTCGCGAGCATACGGCCCCCGCCCAGTCCGTCGGTAAACGTGGATTCCACCGTGTGATGCTGGGGATACTGTGTGGACAGCAGCCAATGATGATTTACTTCGGCGGCGACGCGGGAAACGAGAGCGGGACCTGTGACCCCTGGGAGAGCTACTTGATAGGCGCCGTCCGCTCGCCGGACGCTCAACGCGAGCGACGCGTTTTTAAGCTGAGCGTAAGCCGCGTTAGGCACGGCAGCCGCGACGGTAGACATCACCGCCAGTGCCATGATAATTTTGATTCTCATCGCGTAGATTCCTCCCGTAACGCACGGCGCAGTGCCGATTGATCGAGACACCGCCTGCGCCTATGCTTCGCCGATCACCTGCACGAGGCAGGTCCTTTCGAGCGGGCCGTCGTACTCCATAAAGTAGATCGTCTGCCGCGACCCTCTCACCATCTCACCGTTCTCTATGGGAAACATGCAGTGAATTCCGCCCAAAACGCTTTTCAGGTGCGCGTCGGCGTTGAAGCCGAGGCGGCCGTCGTAGTCGAGATAGCGGTGATGGTGATAATTCTCATCCTCCGGGAACAGACGTGCGAAGTGGGTGAGGATGTCTTCTTCGAGGCACGGAATCCCTTCGGTCACCAGCAAACCGGAGGAAGTGTGCGCGGTGAGGATGTTCACCAGTCCGTTTTTCACCCCGCTGTCTTTCACCACCGACTCCACCCGTCCGGTGATGTTGATCGCTTCTTCCGCTTTGCGGGTCTGAATTTTGAGGCGCTCCAGCTTGAATATCATGTCCTTAACTTTCCTGCCGCGCGGCTGACGGGCTGCTCGAATACGGCCCACCGTTGTCATTCTGAGCGAAGCGAAGAATCTGCTTTTGTATTGAGTTAATAGCTTACGGGATTCTTCCTTCGCTTCACTCAGGACCGCCTTCGGCTCCTCAGAATGACATCGTTCGCGGGCTTTTCACCAGCCCGTCAGAGAGCGGCCGCAGATTTGCTCAGCAGCCGCCTCGCGTTGCCTTCGAATATTTTGTCCAAACAACCTTCCGTCAGATCGAGCGATTTCAACGCGTGAACCATATTCTTGATTTCCACGCGCGGATAGTTGGAGCCAAACACAATTTTATTGCGCAGGCTCCGCTCGATGAGCGTCGTGGGAATCTGCTTGGAGAAAACGAACTGAAAGAATTCTTTCGGGCTGTCGTAGTAAAGACAAGACGTATCGAGATACACGTTGGGGTACTTGAGCGCAAGCGCCGCCGCCTCCCACACCCAGGGCCAAGCAAAGTGTGCGAGGACGAAATCCAGCTCCGGGAATTGGCGGATCGCTTTTTCGAGCAGCAACGGATGGCCCAATTCCAGAGTTGTTCCGGGGGCCCAGCTCATTCCCGTGTGGACGAGGAGCGGAACCTTGAGGGCTGCGGCCGCGCCGTAGAGCGAAAGCGCCTTGGGATCGTCGGGCCGGAAATCCTGAAGCGCGGGATCCAGCTTCAACCCCTTCAGGCCCATATTGTGTATGCAGTTTTCCAACTCTCGCACACAACCTTCTTTGAGCGGATCGACGCTCGCAAAACCGATGAAACGGGTGCTTTCTGCGCACAATCCGGCCACTTGCTCGTTTGAGCTGACCGCGTCCTTGCGCGCGCGCGCGCAATCAATCGGCAGAAGCACCGCCTCGTCGATCCCCGCCACGTCCATCTGGAGCAGAAATGTTTCAAGCGGCTGAAGGTTGTTGCCAATCTGAAAGACCTCGCGCGCCATTCGCTTGTAGTTTGGATACTTCGCTGCCAGCTCCTGAATTAGAACCGGGTGCGTGTGGAAGTCGATCATCGTGTCATCCCCATGGGCCAGTGGCGGCCGAAGAAATCCTCAAGATGGACGCGATCGCGGAACGCCTCCGTCCCGCCGGAACGCGTGGCGGAAAAGGATCCCGCCGCATTGGCAAAGTCGAGGCACGTCTGGATCGGGGCGCCGCGCAAGAATTGATGGAGGAATCCAGCATCAAAGCTGTCACCGGCGCCGACCGCGTCGGCGACCGTCACCGGGATTGCGGGGGAGCGCAGCTCCGTGCCCTCGTGACGCAATAATCCGCCCTCCGCGCCCAGTTTGACAGCCAGAAAAGGAACCGTTTTTGCCACCCGCTCGATGCCCGCCTGGAGGTCGTGCACGCCGGTCAGCTTTTTGAGCTCGCGTTCGTTCAGGAAGAAAATATCGACATGTTTGAGGACATCCCAAACGCCGGAATCCCATCGATCCTCGGGATCGTCGTTCACGTCTAACGAGGTTGTTAAGCCGGCAGCCTTCATCGACGCGAAGAGATCGGCCATCCGAGGCAGAAGCTTGCGATGCAGGAAGAACGAGGACAAATGAAAGTGGCGGGAATCCGTCAAATACGCGAAATCCAAATCGTCGTAGCAGAGGTCGAACATCGTGCCAGGATACGTGAGAATATTCCTCCACTCCGGACGAGAGAGAATCACCGTCAGGCCGGTCACTGCCGGGCTGCCCGATCGCTTGACCCGAGATACATCCACCCCGCCGGCCGCGAGGCGGTCCAGACTGATCTGGCCCAATGGATCGCCCCCGATGCGCGAAATGAACCCAGCTCGGCTGCCGAGCACAGCGGCGTTGTGCGCGAGAATCGCGGAGGAGCTACCCAAGGTTACGGTCAAGCCGCTGGCCAGAAGCTCGCGCTCCGGCGGGAGTTCCGAGGGGAGGCCTTCCAGGATCAAATCCAGGCAGAGCTCGCCGACGATCGTGAGGTCAAAGTGTTTCATGTGGATCAAAATCGTCAGCAAGCGTGACCACCCGGCTCAGATGGCGCGGCTGGTCAGGGTTGAGGCCTTTCTTTAAGCCAGTAGAAAGTCCGAGCAATTGTCCAGGAAGACTGTGGGCTGCCAGGCCCGATGTTTCGTCGCCGTCCAGGTGAAGCTCGATCAGCCAATCCGCAGCGCGCCGGATCCGCTCATCGGCATCGCTCGTTACCACGAGGGTCGTTCCCCCTAGGCCCTTGACCTCCTCCACGACCTCGCGCTCTGCCTCAAAGCCGCTCCGCGATAGCAGAAACACAATCAGCGTTTCGGGGGCCACTATCGCCTTGGGTCCGTGGCGGAATTCCATTGTATGGAACGCCTGCGAGTATGAGCACGACATCTCCTGCACTTTAAGCGCCGCCTCGCACGCCAAACCGTAGAAGGGACCCTGGCCCAGGCAGACATAATCGGCAAAGTCGCGTCCGGCAACCAGCGATTGCATAAGCGGATCCATGGCGTCGAGCGCGCGCTGCGCAACGCCGGGGAGGCGTTCGAGAGAGGAAATGGCCGCGGCGTTACGGGCAAACTTTGCCGCGAGAAATTGAATGCCCAGAAGCATGGAAGTGAACGACCTGGTCATAACCATGCTCTTCTCGTCGGCCGGAGACAGACAGAGCACCCCGGCCGCCATGCGTTCGAGCGGCTGCCCCGGAGCGCACGTCACGGCCACAATGGGTACGTGCTTCGAGCTGAGATGTTCACCAACCTTCAAAATTTCCGATGTGTGGCCGGACCGGGAAATCAGGACGGGTTGAAACGCGGAGGCGCGGGCCAGCGTGAGGTGGGGAAACAACAGCAATTCAGACGCGGGGACAGCCCTCGCGGGCGCCCCCGTCAGCGCCGTCCAGCTTGCGGCAGCGGCCAAGGCAAGGTAGTAGCTCGATCCGCACCCGATGAAAAGCCACGGCTTTTCGAGCGAGGTTTCGCGCACAATTTTTTCAACCTGTTCGTTGGCCTTCAACCGGTTAAGGCATTCGGCCCAACACCGCGGCTGGGAATGGATCTCCTCCTGGGTGTGGACTCCGGTGGCGTCAAACGATTCCAACATAGCGAGCTCACTCTCTTCCAAATATCAAGTGGTTTCGGGCGCGCGCGATAGACCGGGCGGCTACACAATCATCACTTCCATGCCTGCTTCTTCGAGGCTGGCCAGATCGGATTTTGCGATGCCCCGATCGGTGATGATCTCATGCACCGCCGAAGGCGGCGCGATCAGCGACAAGCTGCGTGAGCCGAACTTGCTGGAATCGCAGACTAAAACCGTCCGGCGCGCAATCTTCATCATCACCCGGTTCACCTGCGCTTCCAGCAGGTTCGGTGTGGTTAAGCCAAAATGAATGTCAAATCCATCAACTCCAAGGAAGAGGACGTCGGCGCTCAGACGCCGCAGCGTATCTTCAGCGAGGGGGCCGACCAGCGAGAACGAGTTCTCGCGCAGGTTCCCGCCCGTAAGAATCACGTCGATCGTGCTGCCCGCCAGTTCCGCCGCGATGTTCACCGCGTTCGTGATGATCGTGAGCTGGTGGAACGCGCGCAGGGCTCGCGCGATGGCCGTCGTGGTACTGCCCGAGTCCAGCACCACCGATTGGCGCTCTTTGACGAGATGTGCCGCGGCCTCCGCTATTCGCTGCTTCTCCTTGCGGTAGAGCTTTTCCTTCTCATAAAGACTCGGATCGGCAAGCGCCCCCGACCGAACCGGGATGGCCCCTCCGTGCGTGCGATGCAGCAGCCCCTGGCCGTGTAGCGCTTCCAAGTCCTGACGGATGGTCACCTGCGACGTCGCAAACTTTTTCGCGAGGCTTTGAACCAGGACTCGCCCTTCGCGATCCAGAAGGCCGAGGATCGCGCGCCGCCGCTCCTCGCTGAGAATTCGCGCTGGGCCGGTTCGTTCGATCGTTTACGCTCCGCTTGCGGTGGGTTTCGCTATCTTTCGGTTCGAAACCGTCCACAAGTTTCGCATAACTTCGAGGCTGGGGCAAGAATAATCTCGGCGGCGAGACATCTGCTTGACAGCGATAGTCGTACGGTGCTATAAACCTTAGTGTTTAATCGCAAGAAAACGCAAATAGACGAAAGGATTTTGCCATGCCCTCTCCTAAGCTCGCCGCGCCTTCATTTTCTCTCGCGATTCGTCTGACGGCTCTGCTGATTCTATGTATCTGTTGGATTCCGCTCCGTTCTTTGGCGCAGGTAGACACGGGCGCGGTCTTGGGAACGGTCAAGGACCCGTCGGGGGCGGTGATGCCCGGCGCAAAGGTAACCCTGACGAGCATGGGGACAGGCCTTACGCTGACCGCCACGACCGATTCAAGCGGCAATTACGCCTTCACGCCCGTCAAGATCGGCAACTATCGGGTCGAGGCGGCATTCCATGGTTTTCAGAAGGTTGACCAGCAGAACGTCCAGGTACACGTGCAACAGCAAGTTTTGGTCAACTTCGTTCTGCGCCCTGGCCAGGTGACGCAAACCATCCAGGTCACGGCGGCGCCGCCACAGCTTCAGACGGAGAACGCCTCGGTGGGTCAGGTGGTGGGAAGCAGGCAGATCAACAACCTTCCTTTGAATGGGCGCAATTATACGTTTCTCGCGCAGCTTGCCGCCGGCGTTACCCAGGGGCAGGAAGACACGCGCGGCCTTGGTGCCAGCGGAAGCTTTTCCGCCAACGGCTCGCGCCCCGCTCAAAATAATTATCTATTGGACGGAATGGATGACAATGCGAACCTCGTCGATTTCCTCAACGGAACGGCTTACGTGGTTCGCCCTCCGGTCGACGCGATTGCAGAATTCAAAGTTCAAACGAGCGACTATAGCGCGGAGCTGGGGCGTTCGGCAGGCGCGGTGCTAAACGCAACGGTGAAATCCGGAACCAACCAGATTCATGGCGACGTCTGGGAATTTCTGCGCAATGACGCCTTCGATGCGGCTAACTTTTTTGAGAATGCCGGAAATGAGAGCAAAGGCGAGTACCGCCAGAATCAGTTCGGATTCACCTTAGGCGGCCCGATCCGCAAAGACAAAACTTTCTTCTTTGGCGATTACGAAGGCACGCGCATCCGTCAGGCGATCCCTTGGGTGGCCACGGTGCCCACAGCTTTGGAACGGTCAAGCGGATATACCAACCTCTCGGAATTACTCGCGCAGGGCGGCACGCAGACCGACGTGCTCAATCGAAACTTCCCGCTCGGATCGGTGTTTGATCCGTCTACCACCCGCGCGGTCTCTTGTGGCGTTACAGATCCCGTCACCGGGTTAACGCCCGGGGCGACGGCCTGCCCCTCCGGTACTCCAGTGGGCACTCCCGCCGGCTACGTTCGCGAACCCTTTAGCGGAAACATTATACCTGCGGGCCGCCTGGACCAGAACGCGATCAACCTGCTCAATCTATATCCAGCGCCGACGGCGCCAGGAACGGCGAGTAATTTCAGCAGCGATCCGATTTCCCGCACGACGGTGAACCAGTTTGACATCCGAATGGACAACAATTTCAGCGACCGCGACCAAATGTTCGGGCGCGTGAGCTATTCGGATGAGCCCCAGTATTTGCCCGGTCCCTTCCAGGGCATCGCGGACGGGGGCGCCTTTCAGGACGGGGATCAGACGGCCGTTTCCATTAATTCCGTCCTGAGCGAAACCCACTCCTTTTCACCCACGATGGTGAACGAAGCGCGCCTCGGCTTCACCCGGATCGGAACCTCGCGTCTACAGCCATTCGCCAACAATACGAACAACGTTCCGGGCCAGTTCGGCATCTCGGGAATCCCTCAAGTGCCCGATAACGGCGGCCTGGGTTCAATTTTCTTCGAAGGCCTCAACACACTCGGAAGCAATGAATTTCTTCCCTCGGTGGAATACAATTCCACCGTTCAATTTAGCGATGATTTGACCAAAATCCACGGATCGCAGACTTTCAAAACCGGGTTCGAGTTTCAGCATCTCAAGTTTTCCATCCTGCAGCCTCCCGCCGGCCGCGGAACATGGAGTTTTGACGGTGTTTACACCGAGGTTCCGAACGAAGGCGGTGGCAACACAGGTCTGGCACAAATGCTTTTGACCCCGATTCCCGCCACGGTGCCCGGGGGTTTCAATTACGTGGGAGGCGCCGACTCCATCAACGCCTCGAATTACGCCAACACCGATATGGGGCGCAACTACTATGCCGCCTATTTTCAGGATGATTGGAAAGCGGCGCCGAAGCTGACGCTAAACCTGGGTCTCCGGTGGGAGTATTTCGGGCAAATCGTGGAAAACTTCGGTGCGCAATCGAACTTCGTACCGGTGAGCGGCACCAGCGCAGCGCAGTTTATCCTGACGCAGGGACGCTGCAAAACGCCGCTATCCCCGGATTTCTTTACCGCGGCAAAAACGGATAACGTGAACATCTCTTGTTCGAGCCTGCCCGGGCTTGGCCACTCGCAAGTTAAAAACTTTGCGCCTCGCGTAGGGTTTGCCTACCAGCTTACCCCCAAACTGGTGGCGCGTGGAGGCTACGGCATATTTTACGGAGGATTTGAGAATTCGGTTATCGAAACCTACGTGGATTTCCCCTTCCAATATACGTTGAATTACAGCGCCCAAACCGCGGCCCAGCCAATTACTTTCGCCAACGGTGCGATCGGAACGCTGGAAAATGGGCTGACACCGATTACCCCGCTCACCTCGGCCGCCACGGAACCGGGCGGAGTTTCGTTCACGGGCGAAGACTTCCACATGAAGACTCCCTACACCCAGGGTTATAACTTCACCCTGCAGTATCAGCTCACGCCGAATCAAACCGTCCAGGCAGGTTATGTTGGCAATTCGGTGCGGCACCTGGGCGCGTACATAAACCCGAATAGTCCCAGCGAGATGCTTCCCCCCTCCTTTAACGCGCTCAGCTATTCGCCATACCCGGACTTCTCTCCGTCCGCAACCTACACCTCGATGGCCGGCGACAGCTATTACAACTCTCTTCAAGCGACATTTGAGCGCCGGTTCAGCGTGGGTTTGAACACCTTGGCGGACTTTACCTGGTCCAAGTGCCGCACGGACGCCGTCGACGTGCTCAACGCGACGGCGATTGGTGGATATCGAGCCCCAAGGCTGCCAGGCTTCGGAATTCAGGGAGACTACGGTCTTTGCGATTTTGATATCTCTAAGGTGGCGCACTTCAGCGGTGGCTACGAACTGCCGGTGGGAAACGGGAGGGCGCTTTTGCACAACAGCCATGGCGTGGTCAACGCGCTGCTGGGCGGCTGGGAGACGAACTGGATCCTTACGCTTCAGGACGGCCAGCCGTTTACCATACCGTGCATTAGCACCACCGCCTCCGGCTTTGGTTGTACTGCTCTTTTGGTCCCCGGACAAAACCCGATTGCCGGTCCGCACAGCGTGAACCAGTGGATGAACCCTGCGGCGTTCGCGACTCCTTCGCCTGTGACGACAGCGGGCCAGAGCGACTACGCGCCGCTTGGGGGCGCCCCATCGCAACTGTTCGGTCCGGGGTTCCATCGACTGGACTTTTCTCTCTTCAAGCGATTCCAGACCTCGGAAAGAACAAGCCTCGAATTCAGGGCTGAATTCTTCAATTTGACCAACACTCCAAACTTCGCTGCGCCGGGGTTCAGCGGCAACGGCGTGACTTCCGCGCCGGGTTCGCTGGACTATTCCTCCCCAGGCACCTTCGGAAGAATCGCGTCGACCCGCGATCTTCAGAACGATCAGCGCGAAATCCAGTTCGCTCTGAAATTTTATTGGTAAAACGCCGCGGCGCCGTTCACGCGCCGCGGACCCTTTACCAAATCCAAAAACGGATAGAGCCCCCGGCGCGAGCGTTGTGGTATTGTGAGCTATCACAACCGGCTGGCCAAACTTCACCCGGCCGCTTCCTGCGCGCTTATTGGCGAAGGAGACCATGAAGAAATCAATTGGTGACAACGAAATCCCGAAAGGCTGGACCTTTGAGCGCGGTCTGGAGCTGATCAAGAAGGCGGGGTTCGACGGCGTCGAGTTGTGGCTCGGCGACGTTCCCTGGTTTCAGATGGAAACGACGGATACCGAAGTCCTGGCGTTGCGCCGCAAGGCTGAAAATGCCGGGCTCGCCGTTTCAAACGTTTCGACCGGCCTTCACTGGAAGTATCCGCTTTCGGCGCGCGATCCGAAGGTGAGGGGTTACGGCATCCGCATCGTCCAACGCCAGCTTGAGACGGCCCGGCTTCTCGGAACAAACGCCATCCTGGTGGTGGCCGGACTCGTGACGGAGGAAGTTCCCTACAATGAAGTCTACCGGCGGACGCTCGACGCCATGAAGGAGCTCGGACCGCAGGCAAGCCGCGCAGACGTGAAGATTGGATGTGAAAACTGCTGTTCCGAGCAGAAGTTTCTGCTGAGCCCGAGGGAGTTTGGGCTTTTTTTGGCAGACGTGAACGAGCCGTCCGTCGGAATCCACCTGGACGTCGGCAACATCCACGATACGGGGTTTGCCGAGCAGTGGATTGAAATTCTTGGACCGCACATCACGCGCATTCACCTTAAGGACACCATGAAAAAGCGCGGACGCTGCTGCGACAGCGTCTATACCAATATTTTCCTTGGCGACAACAATTGGTCCGCCATTCGCGCGGCCCTGGGCAAAGTGGGCTATGACGGATGGCTAGTCGCTGAGATGGAACGCCGCTATCAGTATGCCTCAGACCAGCAGTTCTATGACACCTCCGCCGCCATGGACCGAGTCATTTCCGGGAGGCTCTAAAGGTGCTCACCTCGCGGCGCAACTTTCTCCGCTACGCTGCGTCGATACCTCCAACCCTCCTCGGCGCCGGACTGCAAAGATCCCGCCGCGCCACGGCTGCCGGAGGGAATCATTGTCTCATCCTGAATAATTCCTGCGCGCTGAAAGAGTCGCTCGATGGCTATGCGGCGGGTTTGAGCGCCTCCGGAGTGGCTTTTGACGTGTCCCGGCTCGCCGCTGCAAAGCCCGCGCCGGTGATCATTGTCCCCGGCGCTTCCCTGACGGATGTCAACGAAGCTCGGTGGCTCCGAGCTCAAGTCCATGCCGGCGCTAGGGTGTTGATGGAGTCCGGCGGCGCGTTCCTTCCCCCCACCGAATTGCAGCGTCAGCGGTTAATACTTAGGTCGCAGTTTGAATTGACGCTGCTCGATCCTGTCCAACTGTGGGAAACGGCGTGCTACCCACGCCACATTCCCTACGTGGACTTCACGTGGCCGGCGAGTGCAAGGGTGCGCGACTTTAGCCGAGCGATTCCGCTCGATGCGCGGGATGCGACCGCGATCGCGCAGATCGAAGGCAAGCCCGTGGCCTTCAAACGCAGGTTAGGTACTGGCACGCTGGTGCTGCTCGCAACGCCGCTCGGTCCGCACATTTTGTCCGGCGATCGCGAGGCTAATTATTGGCTCCAGATGTTCTTGGGTTATAACGGTTAGCTCGCGCCCTATTTTTAAGGTAAGGGTGCACGTGACTACATCCGCAGAGTTAAGTAAGTTACGCCACATCAGTAGGATACGCCCGCTATCTCTTCCGAAAACCCAGGAGTTGCCGGTCCTGCCGGTTCGCCGCAACGCGTGCTCCCACCTTGGCTTCGCAGCGGTCGATGCCATCCGGTTTGTTACACAACTTTTTGGCGTGCGATGGGTTAAACTGGTGTGGCAACGATGGCCATTGATTCCGATCTGGAGTTGATGCTGCGGGTTCGAAGCGGTGATGCGGAGTCATTTGGAGTTCTGCTGAACCGTTACCGCCTGCCGCTGGTGAGCTACTTCGCGCGCATGGTCCGCGACCGGGCGCTGGCCGAAGACCTAGCGCAGGAGGCGTTCCTGCGAGTTTATCAGGCCCGGCAGCGCTATCAACCGGAGGCCCGTTTTACCACGTGGCTTTATCGGATTGCCACCAACCTGGCGTTGAATGCGCTTCGCGACCGAAAGGCGGGAGACGCTGCGGCGCTGGATGAAGATGAAAGCGGGGTTTCGCGCGTTGCCCGGATCGCGGACAAAAGGGTTACTGCCGAGGAGCAGCTTATGCTTTCTGACCGCGAGCGGCTGATTCGCCGGGCGGTTGAGGCGCTCCCCGAAAGGCAACGCGCGGCAGTCATCTTGCATAAATATCAAGAGGTGGACTACCGGCAAATCGGAAAGATACTTGGATTGAGCGAAAGCGCGGTGAAATCCTTGCTTTTCAGAGCGTATGAGAACCTGCGCGTTCGCCTGGAACCGTTGTTTGATGGAGGCCAGCTATGAAAGAGCCTCAGGCTTGCGTGAAGCAGGAGCGGCTGTTCGCTTACTCAAGTCATACGCTTGATTCTCGGGAAGAAGCGCAGGTGAGGGCGCACCTCAACTCGTGCGCGTCCTGCCGCGGGGTTGTGGCCCGTTATGCCAATCTCGACACGGTGCTCGAAGAATGGAAGCCTGTTGAGCCTTCCCCGTGGTTTGATGCCCGCGCGCGCGGGCGCGTGGCGTCGGCGGCGGTGGCGCGTCCCCGGCTTTCCTGGACCAGCTTCGGTTTGAGAACGTGGACCGGGGTAGCCGCGGCGGTGGTTCTGGTGGTTGTGACCAGTGTGATCGCGCTTCATCCGTCTCGCCCGGCGCGTCCTGGCAGCGTGGTTCCGGTCAAGGTAACAACCGCGTCCTCGCTGAGGACCGCGACGGCGATACCAGCCCCAACTCCGGCACCCTCAATCGCGGCGGAGGCAGGCGCGGCCGGGGAGTCTACGGTGGCGCAATCGCAGCCGGCCAGCCAGGAAATGGACCTTTACCGGAACCTGAAGCTCCTGGAAAACTACGACATGCTGGCAAACTTTGATGTGCTGTCGGAACTGCCTCAGGCAAGCGGCAAGACAAATGACTGAGAAGGGCTGGGCCGCATCGCACCGGAACGGCTTGGCCCTCGCCGTTGTTCTGTTCTTCCTGATCTTTTTGGTTTGTCCGGCGCCAACCTTCGGGCAGCGCGGGCGCTTCATGCGGCCTCGGCAGCCCCGGCCGGCTAGGGCGCAGCGCCAGGCGCGGGCGCGGCGGCAGAGGCGCATCCAACAGGACAAGCATCAGCACTCGCGCAATTTCTTTCGGCGCCTGCGGGACCTTCCACCCGCTCAACAGGATAAAATCCTGCGGAACGACGCCCAGTTTCACCGCCTGCCGCCGCAACAGCGCCAGCAGGTCCGCGCCAACCTGCGGCGGTGGAATTCGCTGACGCCGCATCAAAAACAGGTGATGCGGCAACGCCAGGAAATTCTACAGAGCTTGTCCCCGGCCCAGCGCCAGGAGCTGCGCAACGTTTTTCCCCAGTACCGCCGCCTTCCCCCCGGTCAGCAACAACAGGTGATGCGCGCCTTCCGCCGCCTGCGCGATATGCCCCCTGGTCAGCGCCAGCGCTTCTTAAACGGCCCCGGTTTCGCGCAGCGCTTCACGCCCCAGCAGCAAAACGTGCTGCGCGGGCTGAGCCATTTGCTTCCGTAATCTTGAAGTTTGAAAATAGAAATCGAAAATCTGACGAAGGTTGACGGATCGCGGCTTTCCGTTGTAACTTGCAAAGGGGTTGAGCAGGCTGAAGGTTGTTCGCTGGCTGCCGATTGCCCGCTTCCCGACACGCATGTTCCGCAAGATCCTCATTGCCAATCGCGGCGAAATCGCTCTTCGCGTCATCTGTGCCTGCAAAGAGCTCGGTATTCGTACCGTGGCCGTATACTCCGAGGCGGACCGTTACGCGCTGCACGTGCGTTTTGCGGACGAGGCCATCTGCATCGGACCGCCGCGAAGCTCGGAGAGCTACCTGAACATTGCGAGCATCATCTCCGCGGCGGAGCTGGCGGACGCCGACGCGATCCATCCGGGCTACGGCTTCCTTTCCGAGAACGCCCATTTCGCCGAGGTTTGTGAGAGCTCGAAGCTCACCTTTATCGGCCCGCGGCCGGAGGTGATCCGGTTGATGGGTGATAAGGACGAGGCCAGGAAGAAAATGTCAGAGCTCGGGCTTCCCGTGCTTCCGGGCACCGGGGTGCTTACGTCTGAAGGGGAGGCGCGCGAGCAGGCGCAGCACATCGGCTACCCGGTGATGATGAAGGCGGTGGCGGGGGGCGGCGGGCGCGGAATGCGCATCGTCGGTGGGCCGGAGGAGATGGCTCAGGCGTTCCAGACGGCGCGGGCTGAAGCGGCGGCGGCCTTCGGCGAGCCCGGTG
Organism: Terriglobia bacterium; assembly: GCA_050745065.1. GTDB lineage: Bacteria > Acidobacteriota > Terriglobia > UBA7540 > UBA7540 > RH2-MAG17b. Next base: position 11,108 of record JBOGJT010000109.1, on the reverse strand, counting down.
TTTACCTCGAAAAATACATCACCTCGCCGCGCCACATCGAGTTCCAGGTGATGGGTGACGCGCACGGCAAGGTGGTGCATCTTGGCGAGCGCGAATGCACCATCCAGCGGCGCCATCAGAAAATCGTGGAGGAATCCCCCTCGACGCAGATGACCGAGGCCGCGCGCAAGCAGTTAGGCGGCCGCGTGGTGAAGGCTCTGGAGTCGGCGGGCTACACGAACGCAGGCACCGTCGAATTTCTGATGGATGAGAAGCGCAACCTCTACTTCCTGGAGATGAACGCGCGCATCCAGGTGGAACATCCGGTAACGGAGATGGTGACGGGCGTCGATCTTGTAAAACAGCAGATCCGGGTGGCAGCGGGCGAGCGGCTGCCCGCCATGTGGGATTCGCTGGCGCCGCGCGGGCACGCCCTCGAGTGCCGCGTGTGCGCTGAAGACCCGGAGACGTTTGTGCCTAGCGCCGGCACCGTGACCGCGCTGCATATGCCGGGCGGCCCGGGCGTGCGCGTGGATAGCGCAGTTTACGCCGAGTCCGAGATAACGCCTTACTACGATTCGCTCATCGCAAAAGTTGTCTGCCACGGGCGCGACCGCGCGGAGGCCATCAGCCGGATGCGCCGCGCCCTGGAAATGTTTGTCCTGGAAGGCGTTTCCACGTTGATTCCCCTCCACGCCAGGATCATGGCGGATGCGGACTTTCAGGCCGGCCGGTTTGACACACACTTCATGGAGCGCTTCGCGCGTTCCCCGGCGATGCGGGCGACCCAGGCTTGAATGATGAACGCCAAATGGCGCGGCGTAAAGGCCCCCGCATACGGACTTCGTAATTCGCTACCCATCATTCATCGTTCACATTTGATATGCTTCCTCGCTTATACGCCATCGTGGACGCCGGGCGTCTTGGTTCGCGCTCACTTGCGGGCGCCGTGGATACCCTCGTCAGTGCGGGCGTCCGTTTGATTCAGTATCGTGACAAGAGCTCGAGCTCGCGAGAGCTTTACGCGGTGAGCCTCAAACCGGCAGAGACGGTCAACCGCGCCGGCGGCGCATTCATCGTGAACGATCGCGCCGACGTCGCATGGTGCTCGGGCGCCAGCGGCGTTCATCTTGGGCAGAGTGACTTGCCCGCCGCGCTGGCGCGCCGGATGCTCCCGGCCGCCATGATCATCGGCTTATCCACACACTCCCTCGCACAGGTGGCCGCGGCAGACCGCGAGCCGGTGGACTACATTGCCTTCGGCCCAATCTTTGCAACCGCCAGCAAGGAAAATCCCGGCCCGGTGGTGGGCCTCGCAGCCTTGGCGGAGGCGCGCAGGGCCACCCGCAAACCTCTGGTTGCAATTGGCGGCATTACGACGGAGAATGCCCGAACGGTTATCGACGCCGGGGCCGATTCCGTGGCGGTGATTGACGCGCTGATGAGCGCGCCGGATTTAAGCGAGCGGGCGCAGGAGTTCCTAGCCGCCGTTTCAGCGCGGGGAGCTTAGCGTAAACCCCCAGGGGGCGCCCGCGAAGGGTGAAAAGTTGGACGACCGTCATTCCCGCGAAAGCGGGAATCCATGTGGACCACCGCCGTCGAGCGGGTCGCGTCCGCAACTTTTCGGGGCAGAATTACAGCTAAAAGGTGGTGTTCCGCAGCAGGTCCACCCCACACGATGAGCGGCGGAAAACGGGCAGCCGCAGGCTATCGCCAGGTTTGGTCTCTGCCTGGCCAGGACACTACTTTATGAGCCTTAATCTGTTCGCCAAAAAAGATCTGAAGGTGATGCTCGACGAGACGGAGGGCGAAAAGGGCGGCCTCAAGCGGGCGCTTGGCCCCCTGAACCTGGTCACGCTGGGAATCGGGGCGATTATTGGCACTGGCATTTTTGTCCTGACCGGGCCCGTCGCAGCCACGAACGCGGGCCCCGCCATCGTGCTCTCCTTCATCATCGCGGGCATTGGCTGCGCGTTTGCCGGCCTCTGTTATGCCGAATTTGCCGCGCTCATCCCGATCTCTGGCAGCTCGTACAGTTACGGCTACACAACGCTGGGCGAGATCATTGCGTGGGTGATTGGTTGGGCGCTGGTCCTCGAATACGGTTTTGGCGCGGCCACCGTGGCCGTGGGTTGGAGTGGATACGTGGGCAGCCTCCTTCAGGATCTGGGCATCCCGATCCCGGCGACGCTTTCCTACGCGCCCGGAACCGAAGTGGTGAAGTATCACGGCCGCTGGATGCCGCTGATGTCTGCTCCGCAGATGTCCGCGAAGGCATTCGACGCTTTACCCCACGCAGTCTCCCGCTTCGATCTGATGGCGCTGGTCGGGATCTTGATCATCGCAGCAATCCTGGTGAAGGGCATCCAGGAGTCGGCGAACGTGAATACCGTTATCGTGATTGTGAAGGTGTCGGTACTTCTCGTGTTCATCGGCTTGGGCGTCATGTTCCTGGCGGCGCACCCTCATTTCGGCGCCCTCAACTGGCATCCATTCATTCCGCCCAACAAAGGCCACTTCGGCGAATTCGGCTGGTCAGGCATTATGAGGGGCGCAGGGATTATTTTCTTCGCCTACATCGGCTTTGACGCGGTTTCTACCGCCGCTCAGGAAGCCAAGAACCCGAACCGCGATATGCCGATCGGAATACTCGGCTCGCTGGTGATTTGCACGATCCTGTACATCCTGGTGGCCGTTGTCCTCACCGGCCTCGCGTCTTACACTCGATTGAATGTTGCCGATCCCATCGCACTGGGCGTGGACGTGACCGGTGTTCGTTGGGGAAGCCTGCTGGTGAAGATCGGCGCCATCGGCGGCCTCACCTCAACCATGCTCGTGATGTTACTCGGCCAGACTCGTATTTTCTTCACCATGGGGCACGACGGGCTGCTGTGGAAGTGGACCTGCAAAGTTCATCCGAAATTCCGCACCCCCTACATCTCGACCATCGTGATTGGCCTGTGCGTTGCCGTCCTTGCCGCCTTTCTGCCGATTACAACGCTCGACGAACTCACCAGCATCGGCACTCTCTTTGCGTTCACGATTGTCTGCGCTGGAGTCTGGGTGCTGCGCCGCGAGCGGCCCGAAATGAAGCGGCCGTTTAAGACTCCTTGGGTGCCCTTTGTGCCGATCATGGGCATGATCATTTCCTTGGCGCTCATGGTGTCTTTGCACGCGCTCACCTGGGAAGTGTTTTTGATCTGGCTGGCCATCGGTCTGTGCATCTATTTCACTTATAGCCGCAGGCACAGCACCGTGCAGCGCGAGATCCGGGCTGCGGCTGAAGCCGCGGCCCAGCCCACGCCGGGCGGAGACGCGTAGCCGCTTTGCCGTCCTTGTTGGATCGCCGATGTTTTACACGCTTCGTCACGAATACCGCTCTCACCGTTGGGCACGATTCACATTCTGGCTCATCGTCTCTGGCGCAATACTGTGGATTCTGAAGGGTGGAGCGGGCTGGTCGTCTGGCCTGCTCTGGATGCTATTCGCCGCCGGGGTGATCGCGGCTGGAGCGTACTACGTTGTCCGCCTCGCCGGCTTTGCCCGCCGCCGCTTGCTTTGGCGGCTCACGCGCCGGCTGGTGGTTACATACGTCTTCATTGCCTTTGTTCCCATCATCCTCATTCTCCTCCTGGTCGGCCTCGGCGCCTTCATACTCAACGGCCAATTTGCCGCCTACTTGGTGAATTCAAGGCTGCGAAATCATTTTGATGAGTTAAAACAACTCAACCGCGTGGTGGCGCACGAGGCGGTCCATATTCAGGCGCGGAACCCGCAGGAACTATTCGACGCGCTGGAGAACTTCTATGTGGGCGATCTCCAGAAGTACGCGAGCAGCTATCCGGACCTCGAGATCACGCTACGCGAGGGTGGAGCGGTGCGCGCCTTTCACTTATCGGGCGAACCCATGGAGCAGCCCATTTCCGAGCCCCGCTGGCTCAGGCAAGAGGAATGGTCGGGGTTCGTGATGAACCGGGGTAAACTTTCTCTTACCGCCGTAAATTGGGAACCGGCCGAGGCCGGCCGCCTCATGCTGATTCTTTCGATGCCCGTCACGCCGCAGCTCTTGAGTATGGTGGGCGAGGGGATCGGTCCGGTTGCCGTCATTCCGCTGAACACTTACCGTGCGGAAGGCGGCCGCGCCCGAAATGCGAAATCGAGTGAATGGAAAATATCCAAAGGCGGCCGGTTTGGAATTACGGCGAACCGCGTGACCGCGCCACCGAAGCCGGACGCCGCGTACGGCGCGCCCGTCCCGGCGCGATACAGCGTTCAGTCCGATCATGTGCCGCTGCCTACGCCGCGTAGCTGGGTGGATTTCGCCGTGCATGGCGCCTCCGCCATCAATCCAGTGCTCTGGCACGCGCCGAAATATACCGAAGATAGCGTTCCTATCCTGGTGATTGTGAGGTCGCGCATCTTCCCGCTGAACGATCAGCTTTTACGCATCCTGGGGCGGTATTCCGGCTTCTGGCCGGTGGCCTTCATTGTGGTGGGCATTATCTTTCTCGTGATTGAGATCGCGGCGTTGGTGATCGGCGTGCTGCTCACGCGTTCTATTACGTCTACGGTGAACAGGCTGCAGGTTGCCACAGAGAGGGTGAAGCGGGGTGACTTTTCTCATCGCATCGGTTTACCGGCGCACGATCAGGTGAGCGCCTTGGGAACGGCTTTTGACACCATGACGGCCTCGGTCGAGCGCCTCATGGCGGAATCGCGCGAAAAGCTGCGGCTGGAAAGCGAGTTGAATATCGCCCGGGAGGTTCAGCAGCAGCTTTTCCCGCAGAACGCCCCTGAGGTGGATGGCGCGCGCATGTTTGGCCAATGCCTCCCCGCCCGCGGGGTCAGCGGCGACTACTATGACTTCCTGAAGTTCGGCCACGCGCAGGTGGGCCTGGTGCTCGGAGACGTCAGCGGCAAGGGTATTTACGCCGCGCTGCTGATGGCCGGAATTCAGTCCGCGGTGCGCGCGCAATTATACGACGGCAACTTTCCCGCGGCGGACCCGCGCGGCCACAACGGGCATTCATTTTCAACCGCCGTTGCGCTTGACCGGCTGAACCGGCAGGTTTATGAGAACACGCCGGACGCAAAGTACGCCACGTTTTTTTACGCCCTCTTTGACGCGGGAAAGCGCACCCTGCTTTACACGAATGCCGGCCATCCGCCGCCTTTTCTCTTCCGCCGCAACACCCTTTCACGGCTCGATGCGGGCGGCACCGTGCTCGGCATTTTCCCCGGCAGCCGGTATCAGCAGGAGCTCGTCCACCTCGAGCCGGGAGACGTCGTGGTGGCGTTTACCGATGGCTTGGTCGAACCGGAAAACTCATACGGCGAAGAGTTTGGCGAGGCGCGGCTGGCCAAGATTATCCGGGAAGCGATTGACGCTCCTCCCGAAATTGTCGCCGAGGGAATCTACCGCGGGATCTTCGATTGGACAGGCAGCACCGAGCCTCAGGATGATATGACCATGCTTTACTTGAAAACGACCGGGTAACGCGCAAGCACATCTGAGGGCAAGTCTCCCGCGTGCTCTGCCTGACAGGATGCCGAAACGATTCTGTTTTACGGTCATTCTGGGCGTAGCGGGTTGCTTAAAGACTCTGAAAGCGTGTCATTCTGAGGCGCCGATGGCGACGAAGAATCTTGCAAGTCATTGATTCAAAACAAGGGTAGATTTTTCGCTTCGCTCAGAATGACAGCTAAAGGGAATTTTTCAACAACCTGCGAGATTCTTCTTTCGGCTTCGCTCAAGACCGCCTTCGGCTCCCCTTAAAATAAATGGGTTGTGGTGCTCTGCGTAGGGGCGCTGCTTGCCGCGCCCCTACGCCGTATTTTCACGTTTTGCGGGCGTCGCGGTGTGACATGAGAACTCCTCAGAATGACACCCTCGCGGAGTTTTTCAGCAACCTGCGATAGGCGCCGCCAGAAAGCGGTTGACCTTGCGCGTTCGCGCATGGATAATGGGCCGGACTTCAAATTCAGGAGGGTTCATATGCGGCGTCTAGGCTGGGTCGTCATCATCTCTGCAATGTTGCTGGGACCGCTCGTACCCTTGGCGTGCGCCATTTCGGTGCACGGCGCCCCAATAGACAACGGCTATAACGCCGGCTCGACGGCGGTGATCCGGGCGGCGCTCAGCGGCGCTGACCCGGCGAGTGTGGACCGCTACCGGGTATTCGCCGCCATCGAATACGCGGGGTCCATATCACCCACCCGCATCGAACTCCATCGCCAGGCGGGAAGCGCGCTTCAGCCCGATTATCAGGGCGGGTGGCCGATCGCAGTGAACGCACCCACCGGACTCTACGCGGTTAGGCTGCGGGTGGAAGACGGCTCAACTCACGAGGTGGTTGCGTCAGAACAGGCGCCCGGCTTCTTCGTTTACAGGAAGCGGCTGCGCATCACAGGCGTGACGCTTGACAAGGCGTTCTACGCGCCTGGCGAGCGAATCCATTGCGAAGTGGGGATCGAGAATCTTTCCGGTCAACCGCTGACGGGTTTGCGCGTCGAGTTTTCGAACGAAAATTATCCGTGGATTTCCACTTTTTCCGGCGCTCAAAACGGGGCTGGAAATATGACGGTGAATCCATCGCTTGGCCTTGTGGTGCTGCGCCGTGATCTGAACATTCCCGCGCACGGGCGCGTGACGCTGCCCATGGAAGCTGCCGGCACGGCGGCGTTTCTCCAGGGGTCTCAGGTCGCCGTGATGGGCGCGGGCGGTCCGGCGCGGCATGACCAACTTCCACCGCCCGAGGTCGACAGGTACACCATCGCCGTATGGGACCGCGGGCGCAAGGACTTGCTCGACATGCAGTTTTCTTCACAAGTGATCGTGCGCGAACCAGGCCGCGTGCTGCCCAAGCCGTACAGCCGCAACTATACGCATCCCTACAACGACGAAATCGATTTCACAAAATACCGCGAATTTTATCCCGCCGGTTATATTTCGCCGGCCATCTCCATTGATCCGTCGCACACGCTTTATGCGCCTGGAAGCGAAGTCGTGATTCAGGCGAAGGTCAAGAGCGTGCCCGGGCAACCGGCTCCGGTCGCGCTGCGCGCTGAGATCACGAATCAACACGCTCATCCGGTTTTTTCTGCGCAATTTTCTCTCCAGCGGGATGCGGAGCATGGTGGCGCCACCGTGCGCTGGCGCTCGCCGGACAGCTTGCCTTCAGGCCTGTATGAGGTCAAGGTCACGGGTCAGGACGCGCGCGGAGAAACCGTCGCCGCTGCCCGCGCTGAGATTGCGTTCAATAAGCTCCCATCGTCCTTACTGGTTTTCTGCCCACACGAGGATGACGAGCATCCCTGGGCAGGTCTGATGCGCGCGATGGTAGAGGGCGGGCTTCCGGTTCACGTCGTTTTTTATACGGGCGGCGACGTGGGCGAATGCGAGCGCTATTTTGACGGCCACCCGTGCGACCCGGTCCGGGCGCGCGAGTTTGGCACGGTCCGCATGGCGGAGTCCGTCGAGGCGCTCAGGCACATTGGCGTGCGGCGCGATCAAATAAGCTTTCTCGGCCTCCCCGACGGCGGCTCAGGCGAAATCTGGTTCCGGCACGTCCATCCTGCAAATCCCTTCCTGGACATCTATCTGGCTGTCGATCATGCGCCCTACGAGCATATCTACGAGCCGAACCTGCCTTACGCGCGCGATTCCGTCATCGCCGCGGTAAAACGCCTGATCATCCAGTATCACCCCAGCATGATTGCCGTTCCTCACCCTGACGAGCGCCACGTTGATCATCGAACCGCGAACTGGTTCACCCTCAAAGCCTGCCAGGGGCTTTTGCGCAGCCATCAGCTTGATCCCGATACCGTAGTCGTCGCGGACCGCTCATACGGCTCGGGAGGCTATAAGCCGGCGCCCTACCATTACGCGACGTACGTCGTCTATCTGAGTGGTGAGGCCGCAATGCTTAAGCAGGAAATGGGTTGGATTTATCAATCACAGGATGGCAACCTCGCCGAAGGCGCGAAGAGAACGTTCGAGGAGCTGCCGCGCCAAGGGTTGCATTATCGCATTCTCGACTGGCAGCAACACGAAGGCTGGAACGAATGAGCGCCGAACCCAGTTGACAAAGATTGGCGCACGCAGACCACGGCTACCGGCGCGCCGCAACATCCTCATCGAGCATTATCGGAGGCGTGACGCTGTGGCGTCAGCCTTTGATCGTTTTCGACGCTTCATCCCACACGGCTGCGGTTTGGTTGAAGTAAGAATAGTTCGCCATGTGGCAGGCGATGGCCGTCCAGTTTCCGAATTCGGCGCCTTCATTGGAAGGTTCACGCGAGCGCACGGCGTTCAGGAAATTGGTCATGTGATCGCGGTCCTCGTTGTAACCATCGGGAGCACGGAAGGAAACGGCGTCGCTCGCAATCTTGAAATCCCCCGGCGCGGTGGCCGGGTGTTCCTGGCGCCACTGCTCCAAATATTCCTTCGCCAACTTCCTGGGCCAGCCTCCGATTGAGTAATCCTCAGGATGAGGGGTTGTGTCCTGCGGTATAAATGTAACCTCGCGCCCAATTTCAAGCGTTCCTTTGTCGCCGAAGACGCGCGTCATGGTGCCTGCCGAATCGTTATTCTGGTTGCAGCGCATGATCACGCGGAAGTTGGGAAATTCGTACAACGTCTCGATCAAGTCGGGCGCATCACGGCCGTCATACTTCCAGCGATACAAGCCGCCGGTAGAAAGCGCCCGCAGCGGCGGGGCCGTCAGGCCGGCAACCGTATAAATGCCGGTGAGCAGATGGACGAACAGGTCGCCCGGCAGGCCCTCGCCATAGTCGCGGAAGGCGCGCCAGCGGAAGAAGCGCCCGGCGTTAAACGGCCGCTTCGGCGCATCGCCGAGAAACGTGTTCCAATCGATGTTCTGCTCGCTTGCACCGGGGGGAATAGGATAATCCCACGCGCCACTCGGACCGTTACGGTCCATCCAGGCCTCGATAGTGGTTACGAGGCCGAGTGCGCCGCTCTGGTAGATCTCGCGCGCCTTTTGGTAGGCAATCGAGCTGGTCTCCTGGCTGCCGATCTGGATAATGCGGTTATGTCTGCGCACGGCTTCAATAACCCTGAACCCCTCCTCCACGCGATGCGTCATCGGCTTTTCGCAATAAACGTCTTTGCCCGCCGCGCATGCGTCCTCAACGATTTTCGCGTGCCAGTGATCGGGTGTTGTCACGATGACAAAATCGACGTCTTGCCGGTCAAGAATCTCGTGATACCGCTTGGTGGTCGCGAGCTTCTTTCCGGCGTGCTCCTGCGCCGCGATGAGCCGTGCGTCATACAGGTCGCAGGTGGCAACCATGTCGGCGCCGCACGAAATCGCGGTGGAGAGGTCATTGCAGCCGCGAACGCCCGTGCCAATCGAAGCAAACCGCAGCCGGTCGCTCGGCGGAACGGCGCCGCGCGCTGGCGCTGCCGAGACCGGATCCAGCCGGATCACGCGATCTGCCGCACCCAGCGCAGCCGCGCCGGCTCCGAGTCGCATAAAGCCGCGGCGATTGAATTGATTGATAGACATTCGATTGAAACCTCCGTATTGGTGCAAATATGCGCCTACGCCAGTATCATCTTCCGGCGAATTCTTGAAAGAAAACGCGAAGTGCTTCCGCGATGGCGATCTTCAACTGCCCGTCTGCTTCCCTGCGCCGGCAGGAAACATGCCCGAGGCGCATTGCCACGTAAAGACGGTATGATACATCGTTTCCCGGTGGTTTGGTGCAATTTGAAAATGCCCCGTGTTGAAAATGCCACGCAAGGCCGGAGCGTGGATGGCGTGGACACGTGGTTGGTTGGCATGTCTGCGATGCAGCGAAGGTCGCACCCGTGACTGGATCGGCGAGCAATCTGTGAAAGCCGCAGACATCCCAACTGACGGGATGTCTGCGCCACCCGCGGAGAGGGAGCTTGAGGGCGAATTGCTCCGAGAGAGTCTCAGGTTGTTGGAAAGAATTTCTTCGGAGTCATGGCAGTCGGTCTCGACGTCAGGCGATGTTAAGCTGCGGCTTACTCGTAGCGCAGTGCCTCCATCGGGTCCACCTTCGCCGCCCGCCTGGCGGGGATGTAGCACGCGAGTAGCGCGACGGCTATTAAGACGAACGAAACTGTGACATAGGTGACTGGATGGGTTGGCTTAACACCGTAAAGCAAGCTGGCGAGGAAGCGCATCAACCCGAACGCGCCCGTGATGCCGGCGCAGAGGCCTACCAGGACCGGCATCATTCCTTTCACTATCATCGGTCGGAGTACGTCGGCCTTTCGCGCGCCAAGTGCCATGCGGATACCGATCTCGTGAGTGCGTTGCACGACGGAATAGGAGACGACGCCATAAATACCTAAACAGGCGAGCAGGAGGGCGGCAGCAGCGAAAAGAGAGGTTAGGAGAGTCTCAAACCGCTGGGACGCGAGTGAGGCCGAAACAATCTGGCCCATGCTTCGTATGGAGGGAACTGCGACACCCGGATCAACCTTCCAGATCGCACGGCGCAGTTCGGAAGCCATCGCAGTGGCGCGCAGACGCGTGCGAAGGATTAACGATCCCGTCAGGCTGCCCTCATAGAGCGAATAGATCATGGCCGTGGACGCATCGGGCAGAGCAACGCTCCGCGTATCGCCGACGACGCCGACCACCTGATATCCGCGAAAACGAGGGTCGACGTCAAATTTTTGGCCGAGCGGATTGATGCCAGGCCAGATGGTCTGGGCAGCAGCCTCGGAGATCACTGCGGCAGGCGTTCCGGCGTCAGTCCAGGTCAGCTCCCGGCCACGCAGCAAAGGAATGCCGAGAGCCTTGAAAAATGACGGGCTCACTCGGCGATAGCTGGCGAGCGGCCGTTCAGCTACCGGCCGGGTATCGCCGTGCAGGTAAACTGGATCGTCGTCCATTTCGCCGCCGAGAGGCAGCCAACTGGTCACCGCGGAGGACTGGACGCCGGGCAGGTGCGAGGTGGCGGCGAAGGCGGAGTGGATTGCCACCTGCCGGGAGGGCCTGCAGGTGCTGCGGGCAACCTGAACCCGCCCGCCCGAAGGCGCAGCCCTTATCGACGGATTTGCGAAGCATATTTTCGAACCGCAGAGCGAAGTGTCTCCTTATGGGCGTAGTAAAAACCCCAACAGGCTC